>JAYVPD010000091.1:0-74534 GCA_043757515.1 Pseudobdellovibrionaceae bacterium | reverse complement strand
TTGAATCAGATCCGACCCATTTTCAACAAGCAATAGTTCCCTTAAGGCGGTCAACGAAAGATATAAACCAAACTACATTTAAATCAAACCGATCCGTTGGCGAAATTCAATCTGAGTTTTCAGCTCGGGCCTTGGGTCAAGACACAGGTGGAATTTCTGGTGCAAGTATTCAGTCCTATGCCAAAGCATTAAATGATGTTCACATCGACAGTATCGCCAATGGTAGGCCGCTTCTTAGGGCAAATGATTTAGCACCGGCCATTAAAAAAACTCTTCAGGCAGATGGAGGCAACAGTGAAATTTGGAAAGCTTATGTCAATTTCGCCCAACGAAGTGGAGATCAAACTATTGTTATGAAATTGATGCAAGATTCAAAGCCAATCTTGGCAAAAAAAGGTATATCACCAAATGAATTTGCCACCATAGAAGAAAAATATGTGGCTGCCAAATCTAAAGCAGCCTCTGAACTAAAAGACGCATTGACACGTGTCTATAAAGGTACTGACACGGCTTCTTCAAATAAAATTCAAAAGCTGTTTGAAGAACTAACTAGCTGGTAATTGGTAAAGGCGTAATAGTTTCTCACCATAAAATAATTTCAATTCAGGGATATTGTAGCTTCAATTCGATTTAAATCTCATTTTAAGACATTTTGTTTCCGGTCCAAATTGAAACCACGGCTGATAATTTTCACTGGGCAGGTCTGGGGGTTTACATTTCACTTCGAACCGTCTAATTCAGATTTCAGTAAACAAAACAAATAAATCTAAAGGAGATTTTATGAAAACGCTAATTTCTTTGTTAATGATCACCGGTATCGCTTCTGCAACCTCCCTTCAACGATATGAAACTTGGAATTGCCGGTTTCCAAATAAAGTTGTGAATGGCCCAATAACTGGTCAAATAGCTCAAGTTAAATTTGATGTCATGACTGGAAAGGGAATAGCGACATTGTATCCGGAATGTCATGTTTGTATGGTCAAGCCTCAGGAAGTAGCAATTGAGCGTCAGGTAACTCGTGAACTATTGATTTATAAAAACCAATTGGCTGGATTTTATTTAACTTTAAATTGGACAGCAAATCCATCGGCTGGATACCCTGCCACTATGGGAAATCTATCAGGTAAGTGTGTTCGACAATAATTACGAATTTTAAACTTCAAGGACCGAAACTAAAAAGACCCAGATGGGTCTTTTTTTTTAACAATTACAATTCAGGAAAAAAAAGTTAGGATCCCGGAGGTGTCAGGCTAATGGCACAAGTTCCAGCCGCTACACAATCATAAGGTAATTTTTGGTTTTCTAAAACATTTTTGTCTGTCATAAACCATCCATCTATTACCGATCCGTTCATCGGCATTGAATTTGCTTTGGCTTCTGTTCCTAAAATTATTTCAGCAAATTAGCCGGGAGACGTCATGGGTTCATTGGAAACTGTAAGTAAGTCAGCAAATGCCATAGCCGCTGCTTTATATGAATCAGGAAGCACCGTTGCGTCTGCGGAAATGTAAGGAACATCGACGAACATATTGCAATTCGGATCTGTACCCAGGCCAAATGCCCCGGAACAAATTAATTTAGTGTTAAAAATTGCTGTTTCCACTGGCCCACTTACAGGGGCTACTCCATTTGTCCCAAAACCGATATTGTATCTTGCTTTTCCATGTGGAGCGAGTCATAGATACTGTATAGAAAGTACTGCTGATGTATAAAGTTTCAACAAAGTTTAATTGATTGATTCCCATTGTAGAACAAATGACGATTCAAAATGATACTAAACTTAAATCAAAATTTTGATTGGTCCTCATTTTAAAATTCTTGGGAAACGGCAAAGATTAGTACTCTTTTTTCGACAAACTGGCATCTGAAAGATTTGGACAAGTTCGACCTCAATGTGAGAAGCTTCCATTTATGAAGGTAAAACCCTACCATATTCTATTAAAACACGAATACGAAGCCAACGATGTTCTACGATTATTAATAAGTGGAAAATTCTTTGAAGACCTAGCAAAAAAATATTCAATATGCTCAAGCAGCCAAAGCGGAGGATTTTTAGGCGAAGTCGATAGCCAAAGACTAGACCCCGATTTCTACTCAGCCTATGAGAGCCTAAAAACAAACGAAGTCTCCAAGCCCGTAAAAACCAAATTCGGCTGGCACCTAATCAAAAAAAAGGAATAAAAACTCTCTCTCTTTGGGTAGATTTGAATATTAATTTTTTAAAAGCCTCAAAAAGAATTCTGAAATCAATAGGTTTTTATTCGATTTTAATATCTCCGCTGGTAGTCGATATTTCAACCGTAGCAACGGCTTTGGCCTGCTCATGATGTTCATTTTTAATCCCACCAGACACAGTTTTTAAATCAAAACGAAAAGACTCAGACGGGGGTAGTTTTAAATCAATGTCACCTGAAATTGATTTAAGCCGAGTGATCGCCGTGCCTTTGTTTTCTATTTTAATTCCGCCGCTGACTGTTTTTGCAGCCAGTGTGGTGATAGCGGAGGTGTGAATATGAGTGTCTCCAGAAATAGTGGCCAAAGACAAACTATCGGCCTTTATTGTATCAAGCAAAATTTCACCAGATGCGGTTTCGATGCTAATGGAATTGGGCGAAAGACTTTCAACGGACACGTCGGCACTGACTGATTCAATAGCCAGCTCGTAGGCGAAAGAGCTGGGTATTTCAATATGAATTTCAAGATCACTCACGCCCTTTTCTGGTTCCAATATTGTGAGAACATTCGCTGTGGAATTGATATCGAGTAATTTTGGACTTATGGATTTATCGAGCCGGCCATTTGCCGAAATATGAACTTCGGTTGAGGAGGTGTTTTTAATTGCCACTCGTCCTGAAAATGTTTTTATTCTAATTTTTTTCTGTGTTAGCGGCATTTGCCAGGTGTCCTGACTCGAATCCCGATTGGAAAGGGTGCTAACGTAGAATCCATTGCGATTGTTGATATGAATATCGAATTGTTTTTCTATTTTAGAAATAAGCTGCGGATCCGCATCATAGGCTCTTTTTGCAGAATAAATAGCCAGGCCCAATGATCCCATGGTCAATAGAACGATTGCAGTGAACAAACGAGTGAACAGGTTTAATGATTTCATATTACTTTCCTATTTTTCCATAATAAATTTAAGGTTCCACTGCAAATAGCTTATAAGGCCAAGAACAATGTACTTTGTTATAAAAAACATGATTAGAATGCCGATAGAGCCCAGACCTAAAAAACCTAGGGTTGCTGAAAGCCCTGCCAGCCAAAACCAAAAAGAAGTTGCAATCGAGGCTACGGCTGGAATATGCCACATAATTGCAAAACCCGCAGAGCCCACAGCCAGAGCTACGGACCAACCAGCCGCAAGAAGAGACACAAGCACGATACCTGGAATAAAAAGGAAAAAGAAATTGAAAGGCGCGATTACTAAAAGCCTTAGTAGGACATTCAATGTTAAGCCCCAGCGAAATTTAGAATTGGGCGTGCGGATTTCTTTTAGCAACGTTTCGGTTTTATAAGCTTTGGCAATTGTTGAGGGCGAGCCCAAAGCATCCGCGATGTCACTTTCGGACTTTCCTTTTGTTACCCCATGATTGAAGTGTTCTTCATAGTCGTTAAGAATATCCGATACGTTTTGAACTTGGTTTTGTTCTAATTCCGATTTTAAGATTTTTATAAATTCAGTTCTCGTCATTTAAATTCCCTTGCTAATTAATTTTTCAATTTGTCGATTAAATTCTAACCATTGTTTATGCATATCTTTCTGAAACTCTTTTCCAATTTTTGTGATTTTGTAATACTTACGGGGGGGGCCTTCGGAAGATTCTTGAAGATAGGTTTCAAAATAATTTTCTTCGGTTAGGCGTCTTAATATTGGATACAAAGTGCCTTCTGAGATTTCTAATATTTTAGAGATCTCTTCGACTAGTTCATAGCCGTAATAGTCCCTGCGGCCAATCATGGTGAGTACGCATAACTCTAGAGCCCCTTTTTTAAATTGCGTGTTCATTCGATCCTCTGTGTATATTGCACGGCCTAGTACTATACTATGCGAGGTACTGTGCCATGTAAAGTACTAAAGGGAATATCTGATAAAATATACCTATTCAAGGTAATCGGGCATTTAAGCTATTGTAAACAAGGCAGAATTTAGAATGAAGCTCCTTGGCGTAAACGGCCTGGGTGCACCATACAGCTTTATTGACCAATAAGTAGATTGTAAATAGGGTGAGCCTATGAAAAACGTTACGCCACTATTTTATATTTTATTTTGTTTGTTAGTTTTAAGTACGAGCCTGCCAGCCAAGGATTTAAGAACGGTCGCGGAAAAAAGCAATTGGCTTAAAACAGGCCGCGCCGATGAAGTCGCCAAATTATGCCGTGACTTTTCGAAACAGTATCCGAAGCGAATCAAGTGTCAAAGCTATGGTGTTACACCAGAAGGCAGAACTCTTTGGTTTTTAAATATCCATGATGTGAAACCCAAAGCCCATTCACCGACAGTTTGGCTTCAAGCGGGAATTCACGCTGGCGAAATTGATGGCAAAGATGCTGTGTTTCAAATATTAAATGAAGCGTTTGTTTCAAAATCTATTGTCGATCCTTTTTTAGGACTTAATGTCGTGTTTGTTCCGATTGTGAATTTGGACGGTCATGAACGTTTTGGAAAATGGAATCGTCCCAATCAAATCGGACCCGACGAGATGGGCTGGCGAACAACGGCGCAAAATTACAATTTGAATCGTGATTTCACCAAACTGGATTCAAGTGAAATGCGTGATCTAAATAGTTTATGGAATAAATACGACCCTATCGTAAGTTTAGATTTGCATGTCACTGACGGTGCTAAATTCAGACCTGAAGTGGGAATTATTGTGACACCAAACGAATCTCATGGTTCGTCCCCTTTGCACCGAATGGGGCAAGAGTTTGAAAATAAAATGATAGATAAAATGAAGGCTCGAGGACGGGCGGCACTGCCTTTCTATCCCAGCTTTGAAAAAGACGAAGACCCCCTGTCTGGTTTTTCAAAAGGCGTATCGCCTCCGCGATTTTCCAATGGTTATTGGTTTGTCCGCAATCGAATCGGAGTGTTGATTGAATCCCATTCCTGGAAGAATTATGCGACACGGGTTAAAATTCATCATGATACTGTGTTGTCCGCCCTAGAATCCGTTCGTGAAAGTGGGTCAGGCTGGATTAAAGTAGCAAACGATTTGGATAGATCAAACTTAGCGAGTAAAAAAATAGATCTTTCTTTTAAACATACAGATAAATCTAAACTGGTTGCTTTTGAAGGATACACGTTCACCATTCAAAAATCAAAAATTTCGGGTGGAAACGTCGTTCATTATTTTGAAGATAAACCAGAAGCCTGGAACGTCCCTTTCTACGATGAAGTTGTTCCTGTTTCGAGCGTCGTGGCGCCTGATCAGGGATATTTTATTCCGGCTTCTGAAATGGAGTGGATGAAAAAAAAGTTAGATGTCCACGGAATTAAATATCAAAGCTGGAAAAAAGAAATGCCCAAGACTGTCGGGGTTTTTAGGGCCTCAAAAACGCAGCTGAGTCCGACCTCCTTTGAAGGCCATCAAAATTTGACCGTCGAAGGAAACTGGCAAATGGAACGCGTAAAGTGGCCTGCCCAGGTTTATTTTGTTCCTATAAACCAGCCAGGAGGACTGATCGCGATGCATTTGCTTGAACCCTCTGGCCCGGATTCTTTTTTAAGCTGGGGTTTTTTCAATCGGATGTTTGAGATTAAGGAATATATGGAAGACTACGTGGCTGAAGATATGGCTACTGAAATGTTAGCAAGCCATCCTGATGTCGCCAAGGAATTTGCAGAGCAATTGAAGGACGAAAGTTTTGCAAAGGATGCTGGCAAGCGATTTCGGTATTTTCACCAAAAACATTCTTCATGGGATGATCATTACAACCGCTATCCAATAATGAAATTGTAAATTGAGTGCCTAGAACCCGTGAGTGAAATCAATCGCTTCGATACTATCCAGTGAAAGCAAGTGGCTGTTTTTTTTGGTTAGCAGGAAGCGATGCACATCATTGTTGGCAAGCCAAACTTTTACATAGGGATAGTTTTTGGCAATTGCCGGAATGCCTTCTGGTCCGAGCAATAATTTTTGATGTTCACCTTTTGAAATTTCACCAAAAAATTCAGACATGATACGATCTCGCAAGCTATATAAAAATCCAATATCCCAGCCGCGATAGTATTCTAATACAGGACCCATTTTTCGAGCCACAAATCCATCATTAAAATCAACATCAAGCCGGACGCCATTAAAAGCATATTTGAAATCAACTTTTGCATCGTCTGCAAATTTATTCCAAAACGTGGGGCCAAAATGCAATCCGGGAGAATCGGCAATGAGAATCTTGTGGGCCGCGGCAGGGACATATTTTTCAATGTTTTTACCGTGGGTAAGGGCGCCGATACCGCCAGCCGAAGATCCCCAGACAACCAGGTTTTCTACTGAGCTAAAATCGACTATTTTATTTTTAGAAAGGTGCTCTAGGGCAAGCAGAACATTTGAATACCCGTAGTGATAAATTTTTGTACCTTCATAGGTACTGATTCTGCGACCAGTAAAAACATCGCCGGTACAAAATGGAAAATAAAGGAATGAATGATCCATAAATGGATTTTCTTGATTTACTGTGGAGGTGAAAACACTAAAGGCAGGAAGCTCAGGCATCGGATAAATCCAAGTCGAGGGCATGGTTACGCACGATTTTTTATCCCAGCAGGCACCGCCGCCCATAAATTCTACTAAAAGTTTTTTTGTTGAATTGTTTTTCCAGAAAACTGTATAATCGCTGCCGTTACCACATTTTGCTCCGGGAATATTGATTCTCTCCCAAGGTTTAAATTTTTCAAATCCGGCGGGGCTTGAATTTGCAAATCCACTATTTATAAATTGAAAGCTCAAAAAGAATAGTACAGAAACTCTAATTTTAAATATTCCATATTTTCCCATGATTTCCCCTCTTGTAAAATTCTGCATGGTCAAATCTGCCTAGTAAAGGGGATATTGATAGTGGTAGTAGGGATAGAAAGCTCTGATTTTAAATTTTCAAATAGATAGTCGGCTTAAAAGCCTTTCTGCAGGATTAAATTTAAGTGGACCATTTTTTATTTTGCCCTAAATTATTGCAACTACGACTAGTCTAAAGTCGCATCTGGGCTATTTGCAATCAAGTTTCAATCTGTCCTTATTGCACAGTTGCGAATTGGAGCTGTCAGAAAAAATGACAGGTGAGGTGACAATTTGCCAACGGATTCAAGTGAATCTGCCGCGTAAGATTGGTACCAAAAATGCAAACTTATAAATTGAATCTGGTTTCATTTTTCGAAAACTGGTGGGCCTTTGCCCAGCGAGAGTGGGCTTCGTGCAGAAATATCTTAGTTTCGCCTTTGGATTTTTTTTAATTTTAGCTACTAACGCCGACGAAAAATCTGACATTTATGAGCTGGTTCCGAGCCGTTTACGTCCTACCTATGCATCGGGTACAACGGGCGATGGGTATATGAAAAATAGCGGAAATTTACATAAAGAAACATTTGAAGTTAGGATGGGGCGGCAGCTTTGTCATTCAGAAAATTGTGAAGGATTACGAGTAGATTTTTTGTACCTCAATGAGGGACATCCTCCAAACTACCATCGCGATGGTTTTGGATTTCAAATGGTAAAACGAATTAACGGAAATGGGATCATTGACCTCGAGGTAGCCGGCGGACCTTATTATAGTATGAATACATCAGGCATGGGGGCTAATGAAATAAATGACAAACGACTCGGCGCGCTTTTGACTTTTGCAGTGATTGCACACCTTAATAAAATTCACCAAGGCTTGGAGCTTAGGGCTCAATATAATCATGTCGAAGTCCCCGGAAGAAACAGTTCTGACGCTTTTCTAGTAGGGGTTGCACAATCTTTTGATGCGCCACTGGTCAAACGAGATATCGAGGCCTCTGAATCAGGCTGGGGTGTGGAAATTCTTGGCGGACCTTCTAAAACCACCCACCATGATGTCGCCAAAATCGCGCCAGTTAGTCAGTTTGGATTTCGCAAAAGTGTAGATTCTAACATTTCCTATTCAATTACTTATATGGACGATGGAGCGGATTTCAGGACGGCCCGTGAAGGGATCGCTGGTCAGCTTTGGGTCGAATTGCCATCAAACAAGGTTCATACTTTTAGTGTTGGTGCGGGCCCATTTATTTCGAAAGAGAGACGCGGAGACAAACCAAAAACTGAGGTCAATGGTTTGCTGAGTATCCAAACCAAGTCTAAAATAACCAATAATACGAGTTTTATTGTGCGGTTTACCAGAGTCGCAGCATTTCGCACAAATAATGATCGAGATCGATTTGAAATTGGGATCAGTCGAGCACTAGACTAAACTATTTTTAAAATTTGAATTTAACTTTCATGGATTTAGAGTTTTATGTGGGCAGCTAAGTTTGAGATAGTGCGTCCATTTTAGAGCAATGGCTAAGGACTACGGTTATTTAAAATCGGCATAAAAAATTCTAATATTGTAATCTTTTTTAGATAGTGAAACAATTAGGGAAACTAAACGGGGGAGTTAGCATGGCCAAAGTATTTATTATTGCAAAGTATTTGTTGGGACTTATTTATTTTGTTTTTGGTCTCAATGGCTTTCTGAATTTTATACCGACTCCGCCAATGGCTGAAAATATCGTTCCTTTTTTAAATGGGCTAATGTCGACTGGCTATTTTTTTCCGTTTTTAAAAGGCACTGAAACACTATGTGGTTTACTTTTGCTCGCGGGATTTTTTAATCCATTGGCGCTTATTATTTTAGCTCCGATTACGATTCAGATTTTTTTATTTCATAGTATAATGACGCCTGGAATTACTAATTTAATAATGCCTTTAGCGATGATTGTTTTGCATGTGCTGGCAGCCCGAGGGTTTTGGAATCTTTATAAACCACTTTTGAAAGCACGATAGATCAGAAAAACCATTTAAAAAACGATTTTACCCCGCCCATAAATGCGTTCCAGCCACGAACTATAAAATTGGGCTCTGATGGCTTAACAGCATCGGAATTCCCTCCGTCAGAGCTGGCAACGGCTGCTGGCGCCCTTATTTCGCCAGTAAACAGTTCTCCGGAAGCTGAAACAATGTTTGGTGTCGGCAAGGGCGTCAATGCTGACTGGCTTTGCGGCAGATTTCCCGCTAGTACTTTAGGGTTCAATTGAAATCGAATTGTTTTTAAATCCTCACACTGGGACTTTTTCATTTCTTCTAAGTTGGCATTGTATTTCTTTTTAACTTGCGTGACGGTGCCATCTTGTTTGTTGCAATAGTCTTTATTAGATTCCGCCGTACATTCAGAACGTAGAAAATCATCTGTTAAACCATTCATCTTTTTTCGCCAATCCCGTAATGACGATGCTGTCTTAATATAGTTATCATCATCGCGTTCCAGAATATCGCGACCTTTTCTGTCGCAATTTTCAATTTCTTTTGGAATATCAGCCATAAGGTCTTTGAGAGTTACGCAATCACTGGTATCTGGATGGCTTGAGCATTTCCATTTTGAAAAGCGTTCAGCATGGGCTTGGCTTGCCTCATTTGCATTGGACTTGCACTCCTTGATGGCTTTGCCAACAACTTGGGGTGTGCGAAGTGATCTTTGCCTATTTTCCATTACATTATTGTAAGTGACGAGCATATTTTTTGAAATTTGAGTTCGAACGATATTCATTTCCGTAGCCGTAGATTCAATTAAATCCATTGTTTGATCCATTTTTTGGCAAAGCTGTTTCCTGATTTCTGGATTTCCTTTTATCATCGCCGCTAGATTTTTAAGATTTTCAATTTGACTAGGGTCAATCGCGGTAGCGGGCTGGCAAGAATTTGCAGACCCAGATATATTGGTTCCTCGCGATTGACTAAACTGATTAGGGTTTACGTCAAACAGTTCTTCCACCGTTTTTCCCGAGGCCAGCTGTAAGGCGATTTCTAAATTTTGCAATTGTTGTTCGTGCATATACATCTCTTTTTCCAGAGATTGGTATTCGCCCCAGGATTGATTGACTTCAGCCAGTAGTTTTTCTTTTTCACCTGGGTTATAAATGTCAAAAAAATCTAGAACCGCCGTTTTTAAGGCTGTGTACGCGGAATTTACCACGAGTGCAACCGCGTTGCTGAACATAGTCCCAATTGCGCCCCCGACCATAAAGCCAGCGCCCATTAATACTGCGTTTTTTGGATTTGTAATTTGATTCCCGAGGTTGTTTAACGAGGTCTCTATTCCGCGTGAGCCCGCAGCAAACGAACCAGAAAGGTTATTTAGGCCGCTTGAAACTCCGTTAAGCGAGGCCACGCCGCCTCTAAGTGAGCCGGCAATTTGATTAGCCCCATTGGTGATTGCAGGGCTAATTTGTTGAGCGGCAAAAATGAAATTGTTAGAACCATTTAAATTGGCCTGTCCCATTACTTGGTTAACCGAACCAAGTAAATTTCCTGCATCCGAAGAAAAGCCAGCAGCATAGGCGGTTTGTTCTAGTAGGATTCCCGGAATTTGAAATAATTTTGAATTCATTTTCTCATTAGATTTTTGGTTTTCCGATGCGATAAACAATCGTTGAAAAAAATCAGTTTCATTGTAGCCGCGAAATAGAAGCGTTTTCTTTACAAAAGCGAACGAAATTAGAAAATCATTTTTTCTTTTTTTTACCATCAAACGAATATGGTCCGTTTTAGTTTCTGTGCGATAAAGGTAAACAGATTCTATTTTTTCTTTTTCAAATTTTAAAGAAAATGTTTTAAGTAAATAGTGAGCCACATTATCGGGAGTTTCTTTGCTAAAATCGGGATAGAGTTTTGAACTTGAACGCGTATTTTGAATGACCGCTGCTAGGGATTGCGTTCGCCCCATCGTCACTTCACGGATTAAGACATGTGTTTTAAAAATTTCATTTCTAGTGGAGGCTTCAAAAAAACTCCAACCAGCAAAACTTAAAATTGGAGTAACTAAAAATGCAAAAAAAACTGAAACTTTCATGTAGATTGTATCGGAAGTAGGAAACAATAGTATTAGGTTTGCTCTGCGAAACCGGACTTAAGTCTTAGTGCCCACCATCTACAGGACCAGCGGTTTTTCTTTTGAGTTCTAAGAAGTAGAGCGGAATGAAAGCGACAGAAAAAATGAGCATCATAGTCCAGATCAATTGATTAAAACTCATCATAAATACCTGGTTCGCAATTCTAAATCCGATCGATTTCAGGGCCGCTTCATGTCCAGTTGCCATTCCCATGTTTTCTGTCATCTTTTGGCCCATCCCTTGGACCATGGGATAGTAGGCGGACTGTGTATTTGAATTTAACAGTGAAACTTTGGACGTAAGATCAACAAAATTTTGCTGGCTCTTAGTGGCCAGCAAAGTAGCCACCAGAGCAACACCAGCGCTTCCACCTAGCTGCCGAAATAAATTTAGCAATCCCGATACCTGGCCCAAATTAGCGCCATCAAACTGACTAAGTATCGACGAATTAATCGGTACAAAAAGGAATGCCAAGGCAAAACCACGAACGTAGAGTGATAACAATATATCACTCTGAGTAGAAAGAGGCGAAAACGTCGTCATAATGTACATGCAAACTTCAAGCGAAAAGAGACCAATAAAAATTAATATTTTGGGATTACGTCCTGAGGCCATTTGTTTACCAATAAAAGGCATCATCAAGGCGGTCAATATAGAGCCAGGGATAAACAGTATTCCTGTTTGGGTGGCAGTGTAGTGGTAGGTGCGGCCCAAAAATATGGGCAGCAAAAATACGGCACCATAGAGAAAAAACCCCAATGAAGACATGAGAACAACGCCAATGGCGACAATTCGTTCTTTGAACAAACGTACATTGATAATGGGATTTGGCACTTTAAGTTCCCAGTAAATAAAACCTGGCAGGCAGAGTCCTGCTAAAATGGCGTTGATCACAATGCCCCGAGAGGAAAACCAATCGTCGGACTCGCCACGTTCTAAAACATATTGCAAACAGCCAACGCCCAAAATCAAAAAAGCCAAACCAACAGCGTCGAAACCTTGGTTTTTATTTTGAAAAGCTAATTCAGCTTCCGATTTAACTCGGTCGGTGATCGCTGATAATCCAATAAAAAATGCGAATAAGCCGAGTGGCAGATTTATATTAAAAATAGATCGCCAGCCAAATTGATCGGTCAGATAACCACCTAAAACGGGGCCTAGGGCGGGACCTATCATCACACTCATCCCAAAAATGGCCCCGGCAATACCGGCTTTTTCTTTAGGAAATTGTTCATAAATCAAAGCTTGGGAGGTGGGCAGAAGTGCTCCGCCCATTAATCCTTGAATGATTCGAAAAATAATTAGAAAAAATAAATTGGGAGCAAGGCCACAGGCGACAGAAGAAATTGTAAACGCGAGAATGCAGCTCAGATAGTATTTTCGGCGACCAATTTTTTCACTTAGCCATGCGGAAACAGGCAATACGATTGCGTTGGCAATCGCATACCCGGTGATGATCATACTTATGTCTTCAAGAGTAGCGCCCAAATTTCCCATCATAGTAGGAAGGGCGACATTCACAATGGAGGTGTCGATTATTTCTAGCAATGACGCCATGACGGCAACGAAAATAATTAACGGTGCACCTTTTTTCATTAGTGTTTGTAAACCTTAACATCAGCTGATAGGCCGGCTTTTAGTAAAACGATGTCATCCTCTGTCAAATTTTCTAATTTAATTTTCACAGGAACCCGCTGAACTACTTTGGTGAAATTTCCTGTTGCATTGTCAGGCGGCAATAGTGCAAACGTAGCGCCTGTTGCAGAACTAATGCTAGTGACAGTTCCTTTGAAGCCATGTTTGCTGACGGCATCGACTGTCACTTCGGCCTTGCTGCCAATTTTGATGGATTCAATTTCTGTTTCTTTAAAATTGGCTGTGACCCAGCGATCGCCCGCTTCAACAAAACCTATTAGTGGAACACCGGGGGATGCCAATTGGCCTTCTTCCACAGATCTCTTAGCGATAAAACCATCAAACGGAGCCATGATTTTAGTGTTGTCTAAATTCAATTGAGCTTGTGCCACTTGGGCCAATGCCACGTCATTTTTCGCTTTGATGTCTGAATAAGTAGTTTGAGTCGAATCAAATTGTTGCTGTGAAACGGCTCCATTTTTATAGAGGGAAGAAATACGCTTAAAATTTTTCTCTGAATCAGATTGTCTGGCGAGCAAAGACGTAAGCTCGCCTTTTACTTGGATGTATACGTTTTGATAATCACGATCATCGATCTTAACTAGCATTTCACCTTTTTTAACTTTCTGGCCTTCCGTTACCTTAATTTCGGTCACAAAGCCACCCACTTTGGGGGCTAACATGACCGAGTGGGCGTCAATCTGTGCATTATCTGTTGTTACAAAGGTAAAGTGTTCATAGGTAAAATAGGAGACGATAGAAAGAGCTACTACGCCTACACCCAAAAGTATTTTTTTCTTTTTTTCCATATCAGAGTCTCCTAATTAAAATGATGAATCTCTTGTCCTGTCGCAAGCTCTAAATTAACTAAAGCTTCGATCGCGCCAACCTGTGAATTAACAACCCCTGCGCGAGCACGGAAGAGTTCTGTTTCTGCGTCTAATAAATCGGTATTTGTGCGAGCTCCGACTTTGCGGCCTTCACGAGCTAAACGCACGCTTTCCAATGTCTTTTCGACATCGTTCACTCGAGATTTATACACCGAGCAAAAATAAATAAATTTTCGTTTCCATAGTTCAATATCCTGTTTGGCCTTTAGCTGGGCGATTCGAAGATCTTTTTCAGCTTGGTACTTTTGTTCCGCACTTTGTTTTGATTTTGCCATTGAAATCGCGCCATCAAATATATTCCAATTAAGACTAATTCCCATTTGATAGGCTTCTCGAAAGGCAGATGAGTCAGAAAACTTGTCATTTATATTGTTGTAATATTGGTATTGTCCAAAAAGAGCTATTTGGGGGACTAAATAGGATCCCGCTGCTGAAGCCAAGTAGCTGTGTCCTTGCGATCGCATCGACAGACTATTTAAATCCTTGCGCGCTGAAATTGAATTTAAATCTATTTTATTTATCATTTCCGCAGTTAATACGGGCAGTGATCCATCAAGGCTTCGGGTTTCCGTTTCCTGTCCGAGTAACTCAGCTAGTTTTGATCTGCTTAGTGCCGAGTTATCGATTGAATTTAAAAGCTCTGATCGAGCCTCGCTCACCTGAACGTCAACACGAAGCACATCGTAGTTTGTAGAAACGCCTGCTTTTTTAAATAAGTTAACATCTTTTAAATGATCTTCGAGTGTTTTCACATTCTGATTGGCGACGTCTTCCAAGCTTTGAGCTGCCAAGGTTTTATAGAATTGCAAAATAATTTGCCGCTGAAGTTGAAATTGGGACCAATCCAATTCTTGCTGCGATGATTCTTCAAAAGCTTGCGCCGATCGGTAGCGATTTGTGCTAGCAAAGCCGTCAAAAATGGGCAATTGAGCAGTTAGAACCAAATCAGTTGTTGGAATAATTGCAGGGAAAGTCACCATACTTGTGGAGCCGGGAAATTGTATGTCGGTTAACAGGTATTTTTTGTCAGTTATGTAACTAACGTGAGCGCCAACAGTTGGCAAAAAACCAGAATAAGACTCGACTCGTTTCCAAGACGCCTCTTCAAGTATAGAATTTGCTTTTTGAAGCTGGGGAGAATGGCTCAGGCCTTCTTTAAAAGCTAAGTCCAAGGACAAAGGTTCGGAATGAGCAGCAAATCCAATCAGTGCGGCGATTAATAAACGTATCATAGGACTGAGTCTATCAAAATATAGTTTGTGGTGCAAACTATATGTGATACAAACTATAGTTAATGGCGAAAAAATCACCGACCAAAAGCTCTAGTCCTAGAAAAGTGCATTCCGCAAAAAAAAGTGTCTCGAAAGCAGACATGGGGTATTGCGCGTCTCCTGTCGGCAAAACGCATCCGATTTTACAAAAGTATTTTGGGTACTGCCTGTATAAAGCGGCAATGCTCTTTCGCGGGATGATGGATGAAGCATTACAGAATCACGACCTTTTGACTCCCCAACTTGGAATATTGCGAGTTGTTCATGAATCTAAACGATTAAGTCAGCAGGACATAGGTGATTTTGTCGGGACGGACAAGGCGTCGATGGTGAAATTTATCGATCAACTTGAAAAAATAAAATTGCTCAAGCGGGAACCTCACGAAACGGATCGTCGAATAAAAATGATAAGCCTAACTCTTAAGGGCGAAAAAATGTTGGACGAGGTAGCGTTGATCCGGCAAAAAGTCGAGGCTTTGTTTCTGGCATCGCTGACAAGTGAAGAACAGGCGCAGATCAAAAAAATAATTCCGAAGTTATTGCCGTAAAACCCAGCAGTTGGGTTATCAGTTTCATCAAATCAAGTAGTTAGATTCGATTCCAGTTTTTCAAATAAAAGGAAAATGTGCGTCAACATCCCTGATATACTAAAACTGGCCTTGCCAGTCATTTACATATAAATTACATATTCATATATATGAACAAATTCGATTTAAAAAAACTATTTTTAGAAGAAAGACCTCGCTTAAATCATTATTTAACCAAAATTGATTTTTCAATAAATCAGGTTATATCAATGGAGGCGTTTATTTTGAATGATCCTTCAGTTGGGCGGATCTCGTCGGTGACCAGGCGTTTTGTTTTCAAGGGAATGGGGTTTGTTTTTAGCGTGGATACCGATGACGAGTATTCTTTTTTTAAACCTGAATTAAAATTCAACGAGATTCAGGTCGAAGCCCAAGCGGGTTAGATCTATTTTATAAATTATTTTTTAAAACTAAAATGAATTAAGGCCTAAAAATAGGCATTGGGGCTTGCTATGATCTACGAATTTAGAAAAAAAAGATTCGAACTTTCAAAATTAATAGAGAAATGGTGGATTCAACAAGACGATTTTATTGATTTCAAAAGGGAATTAAATGATCTCAAAATATTGGCTAGAAAATGCCCACATATGTATTTTGATGAATTTGATCGTGAAATATTTGAAATCGAAATGGTTTTACGAGAAGATTTTCTAATTGATTAAAAGCCGTTTAACGAGCTCGTAAAAACACATAATGGGCTAAATTTCCACAATAGCTATTAAAAGCATCAAGTGTGAAGATGTTATTATTTACTAAACTGTAATTTAAATTTAATGGATCGACATTTAGTATTGTATTTGTTCCATTGCATTTTTGATTGGCAATTCCTTTTTGCAACTGAATGATGTTTGAACTTGCGCCATAGGGAAGTTTGTAATTGATTTCACATCTAGCCGTGATCTGACTAGAAAAGAACTGACTGTCAATTGTAATAGTCCATCCTTTGGCTTGGTATTTGGCATTGGTGTTCAAACAGGTCATCTCATTCAACGTCCAGGTACCTTGTATTGAGGAAACAGGAGTTGATTGACTAAATGCCGAGATGAAAAAAAATAGGGGAACAAATCCAAATAGACTACGAATGATCATAATGCCTCTTTTGGATTATGTTTAAATGATCAAGATCCCAATGTAAATAAAATTTCGAATGGAATATCAGAATAAATAACAGAATAAATATGAATGGGAGTTGCAGTTATAACAGTTCCCAACCTGGTGATTCGCACACCATATTAGTAAGCAGACGCCAGCGATCAATATCCGTAATTGTCGGGTCATCGGTCTTAACTTGTTTATCGACGATCACAAGCTGGCTCACCAGGGCTGATAGGTCTTCATCGCCCCGATAAAAGAGTTTTAAAAGTTGATCGATCGATGCCGCATCAGGGACGGCTGGGATATTTTCTATTTTTGAAAGTGCGGCTTGTAAAAATGAGTCTTGGGACGTCAGCGAAAGACAAAGCTGTGCTTTGTGACTTGCTCTTAGAGTGTCTGGTTTCGGAATCATAGGTGCTAGTGTTGAGCCTCCACAATCTGAAGTTCCATTTTTTCCACGCGGATTACAAGGGTAGCCAAAGATTCCAGAATAGTTGCCTACCCAGGCGCTGCTGATCGAAGCCGTTGAGTTAGAAGTCATCGGCGTTTCAAATACTTCACTTAACAATTCAGTAATGTAGAGTCGATTTGCAATGACGGGTTGCTGTTGTGTAGGTTGAGTCACCGCTTCGCTTGGATGGTCAACTGGAGTTGCCGAGGTAGACACTGCCGATTTAGATGATTTTGTGTCATCTTGAGGTGCCATCAGCGCCGAGCAGTTTTGGAAAAACTGAATCGACACGGCTAAGCCTAAAACCGAGAGTAAAAGTTTAAAAAAATTTTTAACTTTCAACTATTTCTCCCTGTCCATATGGGTAGGTTATTATTCCAGTAGATTCATTGAACGTGATTAAGGTCGGCGCGGAATTTTGCCAAGGATTTGTTGGAAGCCTTAATAAAGACGACACGGTAGAATTCATTGTGGCAGGAGTAGGCGGCGTTTTCACTTGGTAGTTTTTTCCAATAGGAGCCATGCGCCCATTGGCGCCTTCTCCCGGGCTGTCTTTTAAAATATTGCCAACTAAATAAGGGCCTTTTTGAATAGCACCAGAAAAAACACTGGATGTCATTTGTTGAAACCCATGTCCAGAGCCGGCTCCGCCCGAGCTTGCATTTCTGCAGAACTCACTTGATATTTGGAAGGCCGTTTCTTTCCAAAGATCCACGTTCTTTCCACTTCGTTTTATTTTGGCCAGTTGGTCGCGAAATTCCAGAACACCGGCAAGAACCGCCGAGAAAAAATTATGAGTAAGTAGAGTTGCGGTTACCGCCCCTGTAACGCCATCCATGTCTGTATGAGATAATAATACGGTCTTTTTGGTATTGTAAAAATTGTTAGATGTATTTTCTTCGGGTGTACCGGAATCTGAGAAATCTGTTTTTAATGAAACTCCCGCAAAATTACCGCCTGAAATTGAAACAGAGGGCGTAAAATCGCCACTAATTAAATATTCTGCCATTGCAAATTGGCTAGGCAAGTCACCCATCGACAAAGTTTGTACCATTTCGCGAAGGTCCCAATCTTTGGCAGGAATATAGTTTCGTTGCGATCGAACCCCATCGTCAGGAATAGCAAATACAGAAAACAAGTTTGGGTTTAACCCAGATTGTGATAACACCAGCGGATTGTCGCTGACACCTGGAACTCCAATTTGCTGAGAGGTAAGATTAATCGCCGCCGAGTACCGGTTGATGGCGGGTGTCCAGTAGCCATCAATTTCACCAAGACCTATCTTCATGCGATCGGAAATATTTTGTAAGTTGAGAGACAGAGTTTTTGATCCCAGTTGGCCAGTCCGAGCAAATGTTTTGATGGCGTTCAAACCCAATTCGTAGGATTTTGAGTATTTTTCTTTGAGAGATAAACTTGTTTGATTGGCTGGGGAGCGTTCGAAGGATCGAAATAGATCCTTAAGATAAAGACCACCATAACGAGTAGCAGCTTTGCCCATAACTGAAGTAAATTCACTATTAGTAACAGCAGAAAATAATTTTGAGTTTGAATCAGCCAATAATCCGTCCATGCTTGGCAAACCCGTAACTGGTGTTTTAACCAAAAGACTATTCGTATCGTGCCCATCAAAGGACGTTCCAAATCCTCGGACTACAAGCATATTATCAAGAATGTCGGACACCTGACGTTTACTTCCCGTGCCATTAAAAACAGAAGTCGAAAAAAGGTGGGGAACTTCCATTCCGTTGTAGTTGAAGGTTCTGTAGTCAAGTCCATTGACAACTCCTCCGCTGGATTTAAAGGCTGTGTTAACATATAAATTGCTGCCAAAGGTTTCTTCGGGTTTTGTTTTTATCCATTGGTCGAAGGTGTATCGCATAGGACCACCATAGATCCAACAGTTTACCAGATAACGGGAATCACCGAGATTATTAAGTTCTTCAGCTTGGGCCTGTTGCAAAAAGCCCGCGGCGATTTGATAGACAAGACTATTTAAAAGCTGTGATCCAATCAGTCCGGTAGTGGAGCCTTTTATAAATTCTCGACGTTTCATTACTTACTCTCCATTTTGAAAGTTGGGCTCGAGTAATAGTCAGATTTTATGATGAGTTCTATAATTCGATTGATGGCCTGAGAGGATTTAAGTTCTTTGCCTAGATATTCCACAAATTTTCGGTCTTGTTTGTCTCGGTCGGTCAGTGATTGGTTTAAGTCGCCATTTTTTTTATCACGAGTGTCGTAGAGAGACACATTTATTCCGGTGAAGTATTGAAAATAGCGTTTTGAAATGCACTGATAATATTCGTCGGTCTCTGCCAACTTTTGACCGAGTTGCTCCATTGTATCGACATTGGCACTAACCAATTCCCCGGTGTTATAGGAACGAAAATAAAGCTGCCCTTTGGGCATTTGATTTTTGTAATTTGGAATAGCGGCCGGCGCGAACAAAGCAGTTGAATCAGTTTTTACAGAAAAGGAAGATACAAAAATTGACTTATCAATTTTTGTATTCATATCAGGCTCTGTTTCTGAAATAACTAAATTACGAGCCGTAGCAGCAAAGGGATCCATCGTTGCATGGCAGGTCATACAACTGGCGTGATTGCGAAATGTAGTTTTGGAATTCGCATCGACTAAATCTTGGACGTCATTTTCCCTAAGCGCGGGTAGGGATAAACACAAAAGTGATTCGAGCGATGTCTTGGCCCATTTTCGCGGCATTTTCGCAGAGCCGTCAAAAATAGTTCCTTTGGGATGCCCACTATTTAATAGAAAATAGCTCTGTTGGCCAAGGATACCGCCGCCAAAATGTTGGAACTGGTTGGCTGGCAAGGTCAGATTAAATTGTGAATTATTAAGAAGTACATTTCCAGTCAGAGCTCCGACTGAATAGTTGTCTAACATAAATGAAAGGGATCTTTTTTTGATTCCATAAAGATCCCCGGTCGGTGAGGTTACAAATGGAGTATCTCGCTGAACTTCTACTGTTGGATCCGCACCATTGATACCTGACACGGGAATCGTAGTTTCTTTAGTGAAATCTGAACTTTCGTCTCCGCGAAACGCGTAGTAGTCGTCACTGCCAGAGAGTGCATTTTTTATTGGGGATTTGTTGAACAAAGAATAGGTGATGGAAAGCGCTGGAGATGAAAATTCAACTGTGTTTTGGGTATTGCTGTCAAATTCGTCTCGGTATCCTAAGATTTGATCCACTGTCGATGTCGGAAACCAAGTTCGATGAAAATTATAAAACGTATTTAATATGTGTTTGCTAAAGGGACCTTTGTTTAAAAAAGTACCATTTGAATTAAAATCTGCCTGTTTCAAAAGATCAAGACAGGCTGTCAAGGCATGGATTTCTTTGTTTTTAATTTGTAAATAGACAGGGTCCTTAAGTGGAACTGGGCGATTTGTTAGCTGAGCAAAGCAACGATTGTAAACGGCCGTTTCGGACATTTGAGCCATCGATATCGACGAAGTCAGTATCGAGGAAAGCGATAAAATCCATACAAGGAAAAAATATTTTTTTAACAGGGAAACCACCTAGTAATCCAAATATGCAATTTTGATTCAACACCTATAGTGATCGGAAAGGTCGCGCAGGGAACTGAGTGATTTTAAGCCTGTATTGATAATTACCACCATCGTCTAGACTTAGTTCATAAGTGCCAAGTTCGACGTACCATTTTGAGAAGGACCAAGGTGTGGGATTCAAGAGTGACTCATAAAACTGGCCCTTATGGATGGCGCCATAAAGGATTGATTTTGGTAGGCTATTTAGGTGGAGGTTGGTCATGAGAGTTCAATGGGTAAAAGAAAAAAAGCTGACTTTTTTTATTTGGTTGTGCGCATTCACGGCAATAATAAGTTTTCAAAACTGCCAGCAGGACAGTGGGCGACTGATTAATCCTTCAAGTGATCCTGTAGCTCTAACCGACGGCGAAGTTTTTGTTCAGAAAATCAGTGTAGAAGATGGGTTGTTTAAAATTAGCGGTCGAAATTTAGATCTTATAAGCAAACTTGTTCTGCAGGATTCGGCAACCGACAATAAAACCGTTTTGAATTTAAAATCCAAAGACAAAACATCGGCCACTGCGTTTTCATCTTCGCAAATAAATTTGCTTTCTAATATTGTGTACAAACTATTAGTATCTACTGCCAATGCGGCCGATCAAGTGGTGCCAGTTCAAGTCGACTATAAAAGTATTCCAGCGGACGGAATCGCTATTGGCGGCAATCAACTGGTAATTAAAAATGGAAATGTGGGAATTAATACTTTGGATCCAACGATGGGATTGGGTTGGGGCGGATCAGGTGAAACTATTCTTGGTGTCTCTGGCTATGGATCGGCAAAAAATAATGGCTATGCGGGGCGAGGGATGCTTTTTTTGGATAATCCAATAAGTAGTTTGGCCTTGGGCCAGAGTTTAGGCGCGATAGTGATCACGGGACAAAATGTGCCTACAAATAAAATTTTTGGTTTTGTCGACGTGGTTTCTACAGGATTGACTGGTGAAACAGGAAATCAACTGGGCGGAAGTTTCGTATTTTATACCAAAATGCGCGGCTCCAATCATCAAGTAGCCATGATTTTAAGGGACGATAAAAGTTTGGATGTGAAGGGCAATTTAATTGTAGCTGGCAATATCACCTACGGCGGAACCGTCACTAGCAGTAGCGATCGAGCGTTGAAAAAAGACATTCAAACTATTCCGGATGTTGTTCAAAAAATAGCAAAAATAAATGGTGTGACTTACAATTGGATTGATTCGCAGCGGGGTACCCGCCGTCAAATGGGAGTCATTGCCCAGGATGTCCAACAGGCCTTCCCAGAACTTGTTTATCAAGACGAGAGTGGTTACCTGTCCGTTAATTACATGGGTTTAGTCGGACCCCTAATCGAAACAGCCAAGTCGCAACAAAATGAAATTGAACTTCTTAAAAAGAAGCTCGAAGACCAAGATCAAACGATGAGGCACCTAGAAGCCAGACTCAATAAACTGGATAAAACCGTTCACTAGTCTATTTTGCAGTAAAAACAATAAGTTAAAAGGTGGCTACCTCTAAGTATTCGCTGTCTGCCTGAATCCAAAAAAAGTCACTTTGTCTAAATCTCTACAGTGTTTTCAAAAGCGAAAATCCTGTAAGGTAGCGATAATTTTAGACAAGGTGTAATTATGTTTAGATGTTTAAATTTTGCTTCCTGCATTTTCTTTGGTCTGTGTTTTAATTTGAATTTAGCCTACAGTGCCGAATGTATTTCTTTTTATAATTTTATTAAAGCTGAAATTCCAGCGAGCGTCCAAGAAAAATTTAATACTGCGGATTTGCTAGCTAAAAAAAATGCGGGTGCCGCAAATTTCATAAGGACTCGCGATCATGATGGGCTGATTCGTGAAATAGTATTTTTGAATACTGAAATAGTTCAAAACACCAATTCAAAAGGTACCGTGACGTTTGATGTTCGATATAATTTTTTAACTAGAAAAGAGGGCAAAAAAATAGCACTTCAAGTCGACACTGTCGAATGGCTTCAAACGTCTGATGCTAATGTCGCCAAAGGGAATTTTGCAACGTCTTTACGAAGTGCTAGAACGTTTTTTTCTAAAGCAAAGGTGACGTTTGAAGCGGCCCTGAATAGAACACTTGATTTTACCGTCCCAAAAATTTCTAAGTCGAAAGTAAAAAAGGATTCAGTTCAAGTCCTAACGGACGCTGGCCTTGATCCAGCGATTGGCGAAAACACTTTGGATGCCATTGGCAAATTCGACAACCAGATGACAGCTTGGGGATTAAGGAAACCATTGAAGACCCATGTTTACATTGGTCGAAACAATGCATTCACGGCTGGAGTTAGTCAAAAAACAGCAGTGGAACTTCGGGCCTCAGTTTTAGACACCAAACCAACAGAGCAGGATCAATACTTAATAGTTAACTCCGATGACGTTTCTGAAACCACAATGCAGGCCGTATTAAGGCAACGATTTATGTCTTTTCTGACTTTAAATTATAACCGAGATAGTCTGTTGCAGGATAAAAATTCATTTATTGCTAAAGATCCCAGTTTATCAAACGCCTTGGCTGATTTTGTCGTGGCACACGTTTCGAACAATCCAGTAATTGGCAATGGCGAGCGAAATATAGACCTTGGCCAAATCAATGGTCAATCCGTGATTGAAGTCAAAGATATGGCGCGCTTTGGTGGCGCAACAAACTCACTTCTTATATCCAAACTTCTTTGGGACTATCGAAAAATCGTCGGCCCTGAAAAAATGGACCAAGTAATGCCGCGTATTTTATGGTCTTTGGCCACATTACGAAGCTCTTACACGGAAGGCGAACTGTTTAGACGAAATAAAGGAAAGAACGACGCCGATCATTATGACTACTTAAGAGGTAAGCCTGACGATCGTGAACTTTCCTATCAATACGAAGT
The DNA here is from genome assembly GCA_043757515.1 of Pseudobdellovibrionaceae bacterium. GTDB lineage: Bacteria > Bdellovibrionota > Bdellovibrionia > Bdellovibrionales > Bdellovibrionaceae > UBA2316. The sequence goes on along the minus strand of JAYVPD010000091.1, from coordinate 51,065 downwards.
GGATAATTTGAAATATTTTGTGGCAGCACTTATTCTTGCAAACGAATCTGTCCCATCCGAGGTGTCAGACGCTGTGGACACAATGATACAAGAAAGAGGCACCTCATTTGGTTTTGTAATGAGTAGCTTAGATGTTAAAGACCGTGGCGCAATGAACACAATCGCGAAGTCTTTAGTTCCACTGATATTCCCTCCAAATATGAAAGACTATCCGGCGCTGCCAGCATTACCAGCGGCTCCTGTTGTCGTTCAGCCAACTGTCGATATTAAAGCACAACAATGAGAATAGCTCTCGGTCGATCCATCGCATTCAGTTGTGCCTTTATGTACCTATCTATTGCAGTTTGTGTCTCGTCAATGGCGGCTCCGACAAAAGGTGCTGTAAAAAATAAAGTGAGAGTAGCCATTGTCGGAGGTGGCAATGCAGGGGCCGCGGCAGCCTACTTTCTGTCTGAAGCTCAATCTCCCAGTGTCGAGTTTGAAATAACTGTCTTAGAAGGTTCTTCGCGTCTTTCGGGCCGTAGTTATTCTAAATTGGTAAAGTTGTCCGATGGGTCCACTGTGACTATCAATACTGGGACCCAGATGAACTTTGAAAAGTTTATGGATATCTTACCGGCGCCGGTAAGCCTTAAGTTAAAAAATTCTTTTATCGAAACGGCTCAAAATATTTCTGTAGTTTCTGGTTCTAAAGATGGAAAAATCCGCGTTCATACTTTGCCCAGAATCGGAGATTCAAATAATTTTGATGAAGTCGAAAAAAAAGCAAAAGAAGTCGATGCGTTGGGCATTGTTCCCACCTCAGATCTCGGTCTTGGTGCTATTGCGTCGGCAAGACTTCGGGAGGACTTTCTTAAAAAGGTTTCCTTCAATGATCTTATTGACTATTTGAAATCAAATAAAATTGAAAACATCGATAAGATTTCGGCATATGATTTTTTAGTCGGCCTTGCGTATCCATTGCGGCCAACAGTGACGGTCACAAATCCCTTCAGTTGGATTTCCGCACCAGCAAAAGTATGGAAGTTTTCATCGGGTTCTGACCAAGAAAAAATGGCGCTTGGCCAAGAAGCCCTAGTTAACCTATTATATGCTCAAGGCTACAGGGAAGCCAAATACAGCGAAACATTTGTTAAACGTTTAATTGAATCCATGGAAAAAATAGTTGAATTTTCAGATTTGAAAAGTATGTCAGCACTTAATTTTTTATGGCAGCTAAAATGGGTAGTGGAAGGTGGGTCCATAATAAGTCCGAACAAGGGCTGGGATAGGGTCGCAGAAGCTTTCCTAAGTTTTCTACCTGAAAAACAAATCCTATTAGACCATCGTGTTCTTAGTATTTCGGACAATCCAGATGGAAGCCACTCATTGGTAGTTCAACGATCGAATGGAACTGCTGACCTAAACCTCACGGCTGATATAGTCATTAATACGGCGGACACAGACGTCGCGCTTAATATGTATCAAAAGCCATCACGGGCGCTAAGGGCGATGTTGGAAGCGAACGAGTATTCAAGCACCATTGCCGTTCACATTGAAACTGATATGCCGGTGGCCCAGCTTTTGGGTACTAAAACACCTGCGCTTTCGGCAGAAACAGGACTTTTTAAAAAAATCGGTGGGCTTACGTTTCAGACAGGGCTCACTGGTGAACCTCGTTCAGGCAAGAAGGAAATAGTAGGTGCGTTTTTGCAAAGCGAGGTTGCTAGCTCGTTGATTGCGGTTGCAAAACAGAAAGGCTGGTCAGAAAGTCGACTCCAGGCCGAAACTCTTAAAATTGTAGTTCAGGATCTTCGTACTATTGATAATACCCAAATGTCTCGTATTGCCGATTCAATTGAAAACGGACACGTAGTTTCTTTGGTGAGCTGGGAAAAAGCACTTCCGTTTTTCAGGCCAGGTTATTTTGAACTGGTCGCAAAGTACCGGCAAGAACTCAGTGAAAAACCAGAAAGTAATTTGTATGGCGGCCAAGCGGTAGACGGTCGCTCTATAGCAATGGTTATTCCTGGGATGAAGCGACTAACGTCCACCATCACTGGCTGGCTAGAAAAAAATCCGAAATATTTTAGTGTGGCACCTAAAGCTCGCGTTCAAAACAACTTGCGACTTTGCATTAAATTATACTCTGGAAAATAAACTGGACAACAGGTTTATTTTTTACAAAACACCTAGTTCTTTAAGATCCTGAATTTCAAGTGGACCCTTGTAAATTTCAGTAAGCCAATTTGACTCAACACTTTTTTTTGCAGACTTATTAGTTTCCCCTAGGGACGCTGCAATTGGCATTTTATCTTTGAATAAACTAGTTATTGCTTGATTGTCATCAATTACGGATTCAACTTTATCTAGCAAACTATTAGTCAAAGCTCTTGGAATTTTACTTAAAATGTTTAGGGAAAATGAATTTTCAATCCAAGGCAAAGACGACAATCCTAAAAATAAAGACCAGGCACAAAATAAACGATACTCTCGCTCTGCTACCGGGATATTCAAAATATAATTCAATGCACCTTCTGAGTCAATTGCAAGGCTTTCCAACAGTTCCGAGCGATTAGGTACAAGAAAACGGCCTTCTTTTTCATCAGTATGTTGGTCTTTAAGTAAATTAATTTTTTGAAGAAAAAGTCCAAATTGAAATGAATTGAATAACAATTCAGAATTTAAAGTAGCCTGCGGAAGTGACGGTGAAATTATATTTGTTAAAAACTCGCCAACGATTCCCGCCACAAAAAAACAATACTGGTTCACTTCTGTTAAGTTTTTCAATTCGACTCTGTTGGCATTTTTTTCGCGATTTGAAAAAAAATCCATTCCCTGACTCATCATTTTAAGTGATTTTTTAAGGGATATTTTGGCTGGATCGGGCAAAGAGGTAAAATCTTTTAGCAAGGCCGGTAGGTTTTTAACTAGGTTTTTTTCACCCTCTGGGATGGATTCTGGAAATTGCAGATTCCAACTTATTAAGTGAATTTCATTTTCTTCAAGATCTAGAGCATTTATGAAATTTTTGAATATTTCATTTTTTAGTTCTTGGGTTTTCCAAGGCGCATCCTCAATCGTGTCTAACACTCGAAAAAGTAAGTAACCTAATCCCACCCATTCTTTGAGGGGACTTTTTAAGCGGGCAATGCAAAAGGAAAAGCTTCGACTAACTTCATCCAGATGTTTTTGATATTCGGCCACATAGCTCATACCGTATTCGTACTACTTACTCTATGGGTGATCAAGTGCCTTATTTTTACTTTTTTACCTGTCATTTTATTAGACAGAGTTGGATCCATGGATTCAGTCTATACTGGCTTGAAAATAGTTCGGTAAAGACATTGATAGGCAGAATTTATGATTGGATATGTTAAGTGGTTTCTTATTGTTTCAAGTTTGGCGCTGGCGTCTGGTAAAGCGTTTGCTAATGAAGAACCCGTTCAGTCGGCAGTTAACGTTTTAGTCGAGGGTCAGTATAAATTTCAGAATGAAGACGGCGGAGTTTATGGGATTTTTGAAAGCAATCCTAGTATAGATGCGCTATGGTATGTTCTTGGTCAAAAACTAGGCAAAGAATCTGAATTATTAAAAGAACGCGAACAAGTAATATCCCGAGCTGAAAAGTGGCGGGGAGACAAAATATACTGGGGCGTAACTCCGGGTGGGCCCCCCAGTTTAGACATTACGGGCGTGATCTTGCTTTGTTATGAAAAAATGGGTTTGCCACGATCGTTAGCTCGCCTGCAACCCAGCTGGTCTTGGTTTGAAAAAAATGGTGGCGTTAAAAAATTGAATATCGCCACAAAAATGCTATTGGGCCATTTGAATTTGGCCCCCTATTGGCTGGCGGATGCACTGCCTGAAAATCTTATTTTGGGTGCGCCAAAATTTTTTCCGCTGCAAATTAGCAATACAGGACTGATTCGAAATTTTTTAATTGCCGATTTTGTTTGGAATTATTTTGAAAAAGCCAATCAGCGACATTTAATGGTGAAAAAACTAAATAGCGACTGGTACAACGACGCGGGCTCAAGTTTTTTCAATGAATTTTCTCCTACTAAATTTAGTAGAATGGTTGGATTAAACAGTTCGAATGATTTTTATGCGCAGTCAGGTTTAGGATGGATGGTCAGCCATATGACCGCTACCGGTCATTGGTATACGATCTATAATAGCATTCTTAATTTAACAGCCTTAAAAGCGGCTACAGACGCCCATGTTGCGGACTTTTCTAAAATTATAGATTTAGGCTGGGCTGGAACTTTTAAATGGCGGATACAGCTAAATGATGGAACGTTTCATGTTCAGCAATCTATCAGTGCGGGCTGGGACACGCCTCAGTTAGTTGTGGCTCTGCTAGAATCGCCTTATCGAGCGTCGTTTGAAAAGCAACCTCGTTTCAAAAATGCCATCGAATTTATCAATAAAACTCAAATATTTACCACTGGAGATTGGACTATACTGTCACCTAAGCTCACGGCCGCTGGGTGGGGTTTTGCCCCTGAAGTTAAAGAATATCCCGATACTGACGTAACTGCGACCAATTTGGAAGCGTTATATGAAGCCAATCAGTATTCTTCGCCTCAGTTTAATTTAGGGGTCCAATGGTTGCTGGGAATGCAAAATTCTGACGGTGGATTTCCGGCTTGGGAAAAAGGCGTGTCAAAAATATTTACCTTTGCTTTTAATTTACTTAATCCACCGGAAACGTCCGACTTATCTCAGTCAGATGTCACGAGCAGGATCGTTCGGTTTTTTGTAAAGTTGCAGAAAAATCCGGCGACTGTTAGTTTAATTTCTTCAAAAGTGATGAAGAATGCCTGTGATTTTATTTTGGCTTCGCGGCAACAAAAAAAGCCGAGCATCTGGAACGGCCGATGGCTTGTCGCCTATGGATATGGAACGGCTGAAAGTTTGGATGCATTGCTGTCGGCTGGGTGCCTACCCGAAAAAGAAGCGGCTGAGTCCTTGAACTGGCTTGTCAGTCACCAACAAAAATCAGGTGGCTGGGGCGAGAGTCACGAATCTTATTTTAAAAATAAGTACGTCGAAGCCGAGCCAACTATAATACAAACCGCGTATATCCTGAATGCCTTTATTGCCTATGAAACCGTTTATAAAAAGGCTCATGGGATAAATTCTAATTTTCTGCCAAATATAGAAAGTGGAATGGCATTTTTGATTGAAAAAATAAATCAAATTGACGGGATAGAAAAAGAACGAAGTTACACTGGAGTGGTCGCTAACAGACTATGGTATGCGAACTATGATTTGAATCAAAATTCGATAGCTTTGAAAGTAATGAATAGGTATTTGAAACTAAAGAAGCTTTAACAAAAATACACCAGTCATTCAGTCAATTTATTTAACTCGACATAGGGCCAAAATGAAATACGCTGTTAGGCTACGCGGTGACATTCCAGTTTTTAAATATTGCAGAAATCGAGTCTTTAAAACAGGTACTTTTTTAGCGGCCTCAGGGGGCGACCTGGGCCCAACTTCTGGTGGAGGTGCTGGGACTATAAGCCAGACCGTGGAATTCGTTTAACTACAAATTTGACATCTGTAACGATTGGAAACTCACTTTGCAGCGATGTTTGGGGCGATAGTACACCTATATTACCTTAAAAAACTGGAGGTACTTTCCTGAGAGTTTAGATTATCTTTATGAGACTGTCGTTTTATTGGACCTAGATTTGAGATTAGATAGATCGTTGTAAAAACCTATCTATCGAAAAAAGACGCTCTCTTTTCGTTTTTATGATATTATCAGTAAGTTATCTTTTAGCGGAGGCGCTATGTTTCAGTCTCAAAAACGAACAGTCATACTAGGCATCATTGTCTGCGCAAATTTTCTATTTTTTATCAATTGTTCAAAAACAAATTCAACTGAAAATGGCAATACTACCACTGCAGATCCAGGTGCCACATCAACCATCTATACAGCCTGGAATCCGCCTTTGGGTTCTGCCATTTCGGGTGGTTTAGCTACAAGTGAAGGATGGAGCACGCCAAACTTTGTGGCCTCTCCTATTAATCCCACCGTTAACGGTGGCTGGCTTGATTCAGTGACTGTCAGCCGCGATGGTTTGGAGCTTTACTTTGCTTATTCAAAACGAGACGCACAGGAATACCTTTTTAATAGCGCCAATGAAGTCATAAATGGGGCTCCGTTGACTGTAGAAAATACTACGAAATACTTGCAGATTTTTAATGCTAAATTAAGCAGTACTGGTTTTTCGATTTCTTATTCAACTGCTAACTATTCGAACGCTGTGGATTTAGGTGGGCCTGCGATTAATTCATCAAAAGACTACATGTTGTTCACAGCCTACCCGGTCAGTGGAAATAAAATTAAATTGGCGCAGCTGATTTCAGGAACTTGGCAGGTACTTGGCGATTTGGCTTCACCGGTCAACGGCACTGGCGGCTGTCATGATGACAATCCTTTTTTGATTGGAAATGCTGCCAGCGGGACTATTTATTGGCAGTCGCGCCGTTCCGATTTGGCCGGGACCACCTGTCGATCCGATCAGTTGCAACGATACTACTTTGCGACGGTCACTAACGGCTCGTTGTCAGGGGCTCAACTAGTGCCCGGACTTTCTTCTGCTACCTCGAATGATTATGAGGCTTCTTTTTCTGAAGATAAAACTAAAGCCTATTGGACCCGCACGGATACAGCGCCAGCAACCTTTGCAATTATGACTGCTGATTGGAACGGATCTGCCTATGGCACCATAAGGCCAATCATCTCTATAAATAATTTTGCGCCGCCCTTTGATGATAAAATTGTCGACATAGGTGAACCTAATGTCGTTGAACTTCCCGAGGGGTATTTAATGTATTTTCGCTGTGTCGTAGCGCTCTCTACAAGCGGTGGACAGCCGGCTCAGCGGCAATTGCGATTTTGCGTTTCTAAGAAAACCAAATAAACTGGGCCCACCAGCCGCAGGCTGAGTGGCCAGTTCTAAAAGAATTAGCGAGGCGAAACGATCGAGCAAGCCATCGGCTGTTTTGAATCTGGCCTGCCAGATGCTTCAGTTAGCAATGATCCAGACATATGTTGAAGGCCGGCCGCACTAGAATAGGCAAGCGTAAATCGTTTGTAACCCTTCGATTTTGGCATTTCTACTTGGGCGACAATCGTATGAAAATATTCTTTTTGTGTAATTGCTGATGTAACAGCGTGAGGTATCCTATTATTCTCTATTGTTTTGCTCCTTAAATTTATTTTGAGCTGTAAAAAAAATATGTCAGATTGTTTGACAACCCTGAATGTTCTACTGATGGAGTCTTAGTTTAACCGCTATTTGTTGAACTTTAGAGTTTTTCATACTACCGATCCATTTAACAAATTTTTTAAGGGGTTAACTAATATGTTCAAGTTTATTATGATTTCTATTGGGGTTTTAGGATTAATATCGTGCCAAGATAAAAGTGAAGATAAGATTACGCCGTTTCAGGATCGAATTCCAGAAACAGTCGCATTCGTTGTTCCAGAAAAAGGTGAAATGCCTTCACAAGCGCAATTGGAAGAGCTTTCTAAGACATTTAAAACAAAACAAAAAATGATTTTACCACCCGGAGAATTAATTTCACCGAGCAAAGAAATTAAAACTGCGGAAATTAAAGATGGCGAAGCGAAACTGAAAAAGCAAGATTTAAATTCTTATAACATGTTAAAAGAAATTCAGGCTAATTGTGATGTTTCCACGCCAATTATTGATTCTACGTTTCCCAAAGACGGGGATAGCAAACAAATAAAAAAAGGCGATGTTTTATCAATGACCGTTAAATATGGTCTAATTGAAAAAAACGCCAACTGTCCTTTTACGGAAAAAATGGAAGGCGAATTAAAATCAGTTATAGAAATGTATGATATGACATCAGTAGTAAAACAATTTGGGACGGCCACTGGCGCCCATGGGAAATTAGAAATGTTAGTTAAAAAGCCCGAGTATCAGCAATTGTTGAATGCACGAGGAATGATTGTTGATACCAATATTTCAGGAATGACATCGATGATCGATTCAAACAACAAGTTATATTCGTCCGCTAATTTGACCGGAAGTTACATCACCCTCGAAAAGCAGATTGATTTTACAACAACTGTTGAAATCGCCTCCAAAGGTGACTATAAGGAATCAAAAAATACGAGTCATACAGAAGTTGTGGCTAAAGCCGATATGAAGTTTCCTGGATTTAAAGTGTCTATCGTCACCCATGTGGTTACAACTACTGGACAGGCCGGCGTTTCGGAAGTCTATTTGAATGGAAATAAGTTAAGCGATAGCCAACAGCAAAAGATTTTGAATCGTGAAGTGCCAGGTATTGGAGTTATTAGTCACAGTGCCCTGCTAAAAGCATTGAAGTAGTTAGACTTAAGTCTAAAATGTCTGAAGCCTAGGTTCAAATTGGGTGTCTAATTCCGATAGGAAAGTTGAAGAAAACTACCTATCGGAGGTCCTTAATGAGAAAGCCTTTTTTTATTTTCTCTGCGATAATTTTGGCGGGAATTTTATTGGGATCTATTGCGTCCCCTGTGGTGCTTTGGAGTCTCTTATTTGTGGGCCCAATTGTCGCGCTGGGATACCGAGACGCTTTTCAAGACAAGCGTGCGATTCTTAGAAACTTTCCTGTCCTTGGGAATTTTAGATATTTATTTGAAATGATTAGACCAGAAATTCAACAATATTTTATTGAATCGGAAACAAATGGGACTCCGGTAGCTCGAGAAATTCGGTCTGTCGTTTATCAGCGGGCAAAAAAACAAACCGACACTTTGCCTTTTGGGACTCAAAAAAATGTTTATGAAGAAGGTTATGAATGGCTGAATCATTCTTTGGCGCCTAAAAAAGTAAATCCTGAAAGTCTTCGGGTTACCATTGGTGGACCTGATTGCAAAAAGCCATATTCAGCCAGTGTTTTTAATATTTCAGCGATGAGTTACGGTGCCTTAAGTAAAAACGCAGTATTGGCGCTTAGTGGTGGTGCTGCTTTGGGCGGTTTTTATCATAATACCGGAGAAGGCGGCGTGAGTCCCTACCATCTTGCAGGCGGTGGTAATTTGGTTTGGCAAATCGGCACTGGCTATTTTGGATGCCGAACGGACGACGGGAACTTTTCGGCAGCAGATTTTAAAAAAATGGCGAACCATGATAATATAAAAATGATTGAGATAAAATTATCTCAAGGCGCTAAACCTTCCCACGGTGGGATTTTGCCGGCCGCAAAAATCACACCAGAAATTATGGAAATTAGAAAAGTGCAAGCCGGTAAAGATGTCGTTTCACCGCCTTCGCACAAGGCATTTTCAACGCCAACCGGATTGCTACAATTTGTAAAACAATTACGTGAACTTTCAAGCTATAAACCGATCGGTTTTAAGCTTTGCATTGGACAACCCCATGAATTTGTAGCGATTTGCAAAGCCATGATTGAATCTAAGATCTATCCTGATTTCATTACCGTTGATGGTGGTGAGGGCGGGACCGGTGCGGCACCAATGGAATTTTCAGACAGTGTTGGGGCACCATTAGAAGAAGGGTTAACATTTGTTCACGATCTTTTAATTGGGTTTGATTTACGAAAACATATTCGAGTCATTGCCTCGGGAAAAGTATTCACTGGATTCAATTTATTTTCGCGAATGGCGCTTGGCGCAGATTTGTGTAACACAGCTCGCGGAATGATGTTAGCCCTTGGCTGCATTCAAGCCCGTCAATGCAACACAAACCACTGTCCGACCGGAGTCGCCACCAGTAATCCAAATCTAATTCAAGGATTGGTTCCTTCTGATAAAAAAGTACGAGTATTTAACTATCAGCACAACACATTAGAAGCCTTTAGCGAACTTTTAGGCGGTGCTGGTTTGCAAGCCACTAATCAGATATCAAGGCATCACGTCAACCGCCGAATCGCAGGCGATGTAGTTAAAACCTATGCTGATCTTTTTCCTTATATGGAAAGGGGAAAATTTCTTAAACCTGAATCTACAGGTTTATATCAGAAATATTTTGATCTCGCATCGCCTCACGATTTTGCACCCACAATGCGAGCCCTTCGAAAGGGTGCTTAAAGGGTCAATTTACTTGCGAGCAATGGAAGCCCGATTGGGTCAGGAATCCTTTTTGAAAATAGTAAAAAGACTCAGTGGACTGCTGAATTTAACTTGGCCATTTGTATCTGCTATTTTTTTTCCAAAAGTATCGTATAATTTTTTGAGTTCTTGTTTTTCATGATCAGGTAACATACCTATAAAATAGGTATCTTTCATAAACGTCCAAATTCCAGCAAAATCAGTTTCAATTTCCAACTCAAAATCAGAGATAGCGTCGATAGCCTGAAACCCCAGATGCGAACTAAATAACTCTCGAAGGCCTTCAGTAGAATGAATACGTGGATCGCCTATTTTTGCATTCCTCACGCTTGGGTATTTAGAATCAAAGTAGTCCAAACGGATCTTTCGAATATCGGCATAGATTCCCGTTTGATGGAGGCCACTTACAACTGCTGAAAAACCACCACCAGGTTTCAAAACGCGTCCAATTTCTTTAATCACAGGTTCAATAGGCATCATCAACATAAACGCCATATGACAAACAATATGATCAAAGGTTTTATCAGGAAAGGGCAAATGATTCGCTTTTGATTGATAAAAGGAAACCCGAGGGTTGATGACTCTAGCTTTGGCAACGTTTAATTCGCCAACAGACATGTCGACCCCTGAAACATGCGACTTTGAATCCATTTTTTTAAGAATTCGAGGAATCAAATGACCATCTCCGCAGGCTAAATCAAGAAAATGTCGGTCGGTCAAATTGGGGGTTTTAATTTCACGAGCTAAAAGTTCATAGGAATCAAAGCCAAATCGAGTTTTGCGGCCAGCAAAATCATCTGGCGTCATGCTAGGCGCAGCTAGATGAGCCTCCATCAAGTGATTTTCCCAGTCTTCGGTTGTCGGAGTTTGTCCGTTTAATATTTTTTTGGCATAAATAGACATGTTTCAGTGAAACCAAAAAAACAATTAAAGTCAAACAGTGTTGCAGATTATACAGTTGAAAATGTAAAGAAGCTCAGTACTATAAAACAATGGGCATTCGAAAAAATCTTTTAAAATGGCAATACGAAACTTATCCTGACAATCATAAAAACAGAATAAATTTTGTTATTCATATAATCACAGTGCCAATATTTTGGTTGGGCCTGATTTATTTGATTGGTGGTCTGTTAAGCTTTAATTTTACGTATTGGCGAATGGCCTTGCCTTTAATCCTAGTTCCCTTGGTGGCCCAAGGAATAGGACATCGTAAAGAGTCGGTTCCTCCGGTGCCATTTTTATCTCCTTTGGATTTTATTTCACGATTTTTTGTCGAACAGACGATTACATTCCCCCGCTGGTTCCTGGCCAGAATAAATAAATAAAATTCCTTTTATTTTTAATTTTTCTACCCCAAAAATTGCAGTTGTTATTTGAAATCTGCTGAACTGCCAAATAGCCGATTAGGCAAGGCATTGTCTTGCCGATTCTTGACCAGTGTAATTCTTTAAGACAGCAAAAAGGGGCTAAGTAATGTCATCAAAAATACTCTATCATATAGTTTTCTTTATGCTTGGATTGGGTTCAGCTGGGTTTAGTGCCAATCTTTTGAATATACCGATTTACAAGGTGATAGCCACAGCTTGGGTAGAAAATGGATACACGGCAGAAAATGTCTTTAAAGATTGGCTGACGGCAGAGAACTGTTCACAACATTCTATCGAATGTATGTATGGCCTAAATAGAGCATTGGCTGGGCTAAATTTGGACCTAAGGTTGAAGTATAATACAGAAATACTGCAGCCTAGCGAGATTCTGGTAAAAAATGTCGGGTCATTTTCAGTCGTGAACTTAAATGATATTCCGGTCAGTCTTACGACTTCGAAAAAAGAAAGATTTGTTAAAGACAAAATTTTAGATAAGCAACAGCGGAAAAGCTGGAAAGAAATTCATTGGTCGCAAAAAGATATCAATGAATTGAAATCGTATTTTGATCTTCAGATTTCAAACAATCCACTAAATAGTGGATTGTTTGCTTCCCAGTTTATGGAAGGCTACAAAACCGCATTCGATACTTTTGCTAGTATTATTCCAGCTGATCTCAATAAACGGCTGAATCAGCTTCCGGAACAACCTGAATTCAGTTGGGGTCTTACGGCTGTGAATATTGATGGCCATTTGATTGTAGTTCATTGTGTTTTAGAGTCTCCAGCCTTTTGGGCGGGCTTGAGATTTGGAGATGAAATTCAAGCAGTTAATGGAGTACCGGTTGAAAAGATAGTATTGAATTCTTTATTAGAGACCATGGAAAAAAATCAAACGGTATTTGCCGTCAAGAGAAAGTCTGAAAGTCTTGAAATTGTTGTAGTGGGAAATCAAATCAATCAAAAAAAGGTTGAATTTTCCCTAGTCAATTGGCGGTCTCAAAACTATATTCGCCTCACTTTGAGGACATTTGATGCGGACATTGAAATTTGTAAATCCATAAGTGCAAAGACCAAAGACTATCTTTCAAGATTTCAAATCGCGGGCCTGATTTTAGACTTGAGAAACAACGGCGGTGGTAGGATCGATTTTTTAAAATGCCTTACTACCCTTTTTTTAGGACCTAGCAAAATCGTACTTTCCGAAATCCCAATTCATGCCTCGGTTATTCAAGGTTCCAGCCCATATATCTATGGCACACTGGTAGGCACCCTTGATAAAATCGAAATCACCAAGCTAGGATTAAATACCTTTGAAGCTCTGCCAATGGTCGTGCTTGTCAACGGGCGCAGTGCTAGCGCTTCAGAAGCGACTGCAGGCTCGTTTCGTGATCACAACCGCGCTTGGAACGTCGGTCGTCTGACGTTTGGTAAAGGGTCAGTCAATGTTGATAAACCATTTAGTAAAAATGATCGATTTTTAGATTATTCAACGGCGGCGATTTTCTACCAGCCTAGTTTCACATCGAACGAACTTGTGGGAATTATTCCTGATTTTGATATCCCGACGAGGCTAGGTGCGTCCGAAGATGAGGATTTCTTTGTCAGAAATCAGGATATGAACCCTGATTTGCCATACAAGAAAAATGAAGCTGTGATTCCGCCGCGATTCAATCGAGCTAAAGAAATAGAATCCTGTATTGATAAAGAGGATTTAGCAAAACGGTCAGAGAGGTCGCTGGGTTCAGCGGCACCGATCGACTATCAATTGCTCTATGCAGTTGAAGTTTTACGCTGCGATAAGCCCAATTCTATTTTTTAATTTTTTTTATAATCTCGTTGTAAGGTTCGACGATTTCTTTGAAGTAATCATTTTTTCTAACACTAAAGGGCTTTGGATCTTGTCCTTGGTTGATGCTGTCCATGTGATACTTCAAACGATAAACCGGACCTACAATTCGATTGGTTAGATTGAAACCGTAAAATAGTATAATTAAAAATAAAACAATAACCGCAAAATAAATTGTAAATCGCAATGCAAGGAAGCTTTCCATGTCGCTGTCCTCATTTTGAAACGCCAAAAGTTGAAGTAAATATTGACTGCCTACAACGGCAAAAACTAAAAACAAAGAATAGGCAGTTAAAATCATTTGGACTTGATAATTTACAATAAGTTTTCTTTTGTAGAATTTTATCGGAGTAAATGATTCTTTTTCCAACGGCCGTCCTTTATTAGATGCATTTCAAGAATTATTTTAGCGTTTTTTCTAACTGCAGTTCAATCTTTTTTAACGACTTTTCCATTTCGCCAACTCGACGTTCTAAAATTTGATTTTTAATTTCTGATTCTTTTAAAGCTTCTACTAATAGCGGAATAACTTCGACATAATTGACAGTTAAAAAACCATTGCTGCCAGTTCGAACTAAATTTGGGTAAATTTCTTGAAGCTCTTGTGCAATAAAGCCAAAATGCCTGACTTTGTCTTTATCATTTTTGAAGCTATATGAGATGCCTTTGAGCTGAGTCAAACGATCTACAACAGAGCCAATTTCCTCGATCTCTGTTTTCAATCGTCTGTCCGATATGTTGTTAAACGTTGGCGCGTTCACGTTAAGATTAAAATTCGTATCCGTATTTGTGAAATTCACAGTATTTGCCCCGGCATTGGCTGAAATTCTAAGGTCTGTGGAGGTTGTCAAATTGAGTAAGCCAGTCGCTGTTAAATTGAAAACACCCGATGTTGTAAGGTTCAAATTTCCCGCAGAAACTAGGTCCATATTATTTCCAGCAGCATTTGATAGCGACACAACCCCAGGGTTGGCAGATAAGGTTCCTTGAACACCACCGGCAACACCCCAGCTTATCACAGGTCCATTGGCATCGGCTCGAACATCCAATTTGCTTGCACCAGCGCCTGGACCGATTCCAAAATCCCCGGTTTGGTTGACAGCGGCTCTTAGGCCTCCGCCGTTATCGTAGATTTGTAAGATATCGCCCACGGCAGAGCTTGCGCCGATATTGTTCCATCCTGCATTTTGAGTAGTATTTATTGAGATGCGGCCATCGCGTTCTAAATTGAAAACATCTGTTGCCGAAGTCGAATTGGTAAGTTTAATTGCGTACGACGGTCCAGCAGCTGCCCTGGTAAAGTGAAGATAGCTATCGCTTAGTATACCCTGACTCGCATCGATTTGAAGTTGATTGTTGCCCGGAATAGAAAGTCCAACACCGTTAGCTGGACTGGATGCAAAATCAGCTTCAGTTGGGTACAGACCAATGCGTGCACCCGCGCCAAAGGCAGCAATACCTCGGCTACCCGCGGTGCTTTCCATAGCTAGAAAGGTGCCACCTGGAATCGCGCTTAATTGGCTTCTGTATTTTAAGCCTGACACCAGCGTTTGTTGTAATCGGCAAGAGGGCGTTTGCCCGATATTATAAATGCCGCCCATAATATTTTCACAAACAGATTGCTCAGTAGTGCCACTGGCCATCGCATTGCAACTCGCGATCACAGTCGGCGTTAAATTATTCGTTGTTATTAAAAAGGTAACAGTAAGATCACGCATGGCTGACTGGTTTATTGCAACCAAAGGAATAACAAGGGATGCATCCCAATTGGTAAACCCTGGCGTTGCGGAAGCTGAAGATAGTGCAAGTTGCAATCGTAATCCCGTCGCAGCGCTAGTGGCCGGCGTCGATACATCCGTTGTTGTTGGAATCGGAGCATTTGTTAAAACCAAATTCCGTCCAAAAGCAGTCACTCGATTCAAAGCATAGCTAGTGTTTACGGTCGGCGCTGCTGGAAAATTCGTAGAGTTGCCGATGTTGAAAATAAAAGCTTGGCGGCACAGTGTCGTATCCGTGAAAGTCGATCGTATTTGATTGGTCAAATTGAGCAAATTATCACGATTCATGGCCCGTTTTTGATTTTTATTGGTTGAATCCATGACAGCAAGTAATGCTAACGATACAACGCTTAATAAAGCGATCGCGACTAATACTTCAATAATTGAAAAACCAGATTTCGACAGTAGAATTTTGTTTTTTATCCCCAAAATGTTCCCTTTTTTCTATCATGCCTACTTTGTACTATGAGGTCTAGTCAAAAAGATGTTGAATAACTATCTAGGAATGACAATAAAAGAAATGAGATCCCGCTTACTAGACATGAGTTCGCGAATCAAACTATGGTTTTTCAAAGGAAGTTCGCGTCCTACAGTTAGATAGAGATTCCGAAGTGTATCCACTCGGTCGGCAATTTCTTGAATTTGTTCTTTGGCCAATTGTAACGCGTCTTCCTTTTTAATGTCCTTTTTAAAGCTGACTAACAAGGAAAGCTCAAGACCGTTTGACCTAAGTATCACTCGAGTGGCCCCATCGCGATACAGAACTTCTGTACTTTCAGGCTCGGCAACGATGAATTTTTGTATGTTTTTAAAAACAACTTCGGTCATTTTTTTTGCTATGGGAATAAGAAATTCAAGCATTTCTTGAGTTTCGCTGGAAGCGTTTACTTTGGCCAATTCAGTAAAAATTTGCTTGTAATAGGCCATTATTTCATCAAGGGCAATGTAGGTATCATAGGTATCCATAAATTTTCCATGCTTTCCGTCAGTGCTAAGTTCGGCCCATAAAGGGTGCCATAGATTTCTTCTTTGTAATTCCGTAACATAGGCATGAACTGTTTCGTGCAATTCAAAGCTCGTATGCCAAATCTTGGACGAAGGGTGCTTCAGTATAACTTCATTGGAAATATAAAGAGTATTTGTAGTGTCTACATAAAGTGCACCCGCATTACTTTTTTTTAATTCCAGAGGATCGTAAACAACTTTGAGTCGATTCATAGTGCGATAAACGTCAAAGGCAAATCGATTCCAAGGCGATCCGTCTTGGATAGGAAGAATAACGTGGGCTCGTTTTATTGCTGAATCTTTTTTTGCTTTGATATCACGCAAATTCAAAAGTTCGTCGACTTTTTCACTGATTTTAACGGACACTCTACGTTCGGCTTTTCGCTTTTCTACTGGAACTCTGTTCCATTGCTTAAGTAAATTTTGAATTTCCGATTGAAGGCTCACGATTTGGGCGATGTCCCCGCTAGTGTAAAATCCTAAACAGAGGCCGCTTCCTTGACTTTTGCTAGCCAAAATTAAACTAGCATAAATCAAAATAGCAGTCCTGAAAAAAATAGTTCGTGTTAGAAAATACTTCATGGGTAAAGTAGTTACAATAGTCAAGCCAGCTTACCTTTGCCCGGAAAGGGGTAATGATCAGGGCATCCTTTGAAGGCAGAGTGGGGTGTCGAGGAAGTTGGCATTGGCGCCTAAAACGGCCACTGAATAGTCGCTAACTATCTAGTTTTTAAATTTTGAATTCTGTTTTAAATTGTCTATTACCTGATCGCATTGCCTGCACTTGTCGAGCAGTTATCGGAATTATCATCGCAATCAGCAATCATCCGGCGTCGTGTATTGCCTCCGTTTGTTTGAACCGGAGCGCTGGCGGCTACAGTAATATCTGGTGTTCCATTGACGGCCGCCAATGCACCCGAGCAATTCGAATTCGTTGTTAGGACATTGAAATAAGCAGCTAGCAGATTTTGATTTCTGACTAGGCTTTCACTTTCGACGTTGTAGTTGTTTCGGCATGCATTGCTAGCATTTTGAGGAATGTTTTCATACTGCTTTCTAGCATCTTGCAATTCTTGTTGGCACTGCCGATTTTGAGTTATCGCGCTTGTGCGGCCAGCATTTGGAAGCGAGTTCACTGTCGAGCTCACACGAGACAACTCCGTATAGGTTTTGTCTGCTTGATCACGAACTTCTTGCACATAGGTTTCAACATGGCAGGGAGGTCGTGGCCTTTCCGCAGAGGGGTAGGCCGCCTCTTGCTGAGCCATTTGACCAGATCCATCGGCCTGAGCGGCCATTGCACGACAATTTCTTAAATTCGGATGTTGCCTGCACCAATCTTGATCCGAGGGTAGGGAGTCGCCATCACTCGATTGTACCATTTGTTGTGAATTATTTTGGTGTTGGTGATTTCTAATATAGACAGCGCCACCGACAGTAGCTGCGACAGCAACCGCAGCCACGGCAATGGGGGCTACAAGAGGTGCTAGGGCAATTCCGGTTGTCGCTCTAAATATTCGTCCAAATAGTCCCATAGTTCCTCCTAGCAATTTCTTTTTATTGTAAATCATAACCTCTAAGAAATAGACATTATTATAATCGGCGTATCTTACTGAAATTTAAGTTAAATTATTGCAGTTTATTTAAGGAAAAGTGTTTTCTGGGTTTGGCGTGTGACCACTATCTAGACAGTATTCTTGAAAAATTAAAATTATTTCTCATTTTGCGACCAGCAAAAAAAACAGCGAGCTCAGTGAGCTCGCTGTTTTGACTAGTATAATTTTAATCTAATATCGTATACTGATAGACTTCTGGACATCTTGACCATAACAATACAAATTGACCTCTGTATTTGAAGCGCTGCCGGGTGCTGTGACGTTGCCGGATGAGCCAGTCGGAGTCATAGAGAAGCTTGTGATGAGTGTGTAATTTGGTAAGGAATAATACGCTACAGAACAATAGTTAAAATCAGCGCTCAATGCGGCCAGTACAATATTAAAGCCATTGCCAGTTTTAGAAATGTTGATTTGAGGCGAAAAAGTGTAATTTCTTGGAACAGACTTACTTAACCAGCGACCATCGGTGCATGAATAAAGGCGCCGTGCTTTATCAGGAATTGGATTGTCTTGTGAGTCGCCATCAACCAACGCATTGTCGCCGTTTGCTAAGGTTGCCGGAGTAAACTTATATGTCTGACCTTCGAAACTTTGCATTTCGCTGCCGCTACAACTTTTCCAAGAGATTTTACGGCAGGTAGTTTCCGTCAAAGGATTAGATCCAATAGAAGCAATAGGATCCAAGGTTGGAATATCAAGATTTAAAGTGACAGCCGGTTGATCTGCTACTTGTCTAACCTGAATAGGAGTTTTCCAAAGTCTACAATCGACTTTTTGTTTTCCAACAAAACCAGAACGAGAGTTTTCTACGAGTGCTGACTGACCAGCTGCGATTTCTTGATTGGGTATTGAAACTTCGCAGTTTTCAGATTGTGTGGCCGAGGACCCCCAATTGAAGAGCCGATTGGTGATCGTGCAGGTTGTAGGAATCACAAGTTTTTTGCATCGAGCGTTGTTGTCAAAATAATGATCTGTCGCACACTTGTAGATTGAACAGGGCGTCCAAGTTTTATCAGCATTTTTATATTGGTATGCTTCGGTGTAGGTAGCAGGATCTACTCCGTCCATTGTGCATGAAAGTTTGCCTGGGGTTGTTTCAACGCTACCATCTGGCATATCAATATGAATACTCAAATTTATAGTAATTGTTTTAGCTTGTGTGCCGTTGCTGAAAGAATAATTCAGAGACAACGAATGTTCACCATAAGATGTGATTGCAGTTGTTTTCAATACATCGTTGAATCCTGAATTTGTAACTTCAAAGTTTTTTCCCACAAAAGCAATTTCGTTGTTGGATGCTAAACGAACGGATACACCAGTTGTGTTATTCGTGATATTCAATCGCGAACCAGTGATCGATTGTGTGCAGGTGCTTCTGAATGGGACTGTAAAGCTAATTCCTTCGCCGTAGTTACCAAGAACACTAAAGGCCTGTTTATCTGGAATCAGGCAGGTGGCTAAATCATTTGGTGTGTTCGGATTTGAATTGGCAATTACCTTAAAAAGTAAGACATTCGTTCTTACAAACTTTTCGTCAGCCGTTTGGCCAAAAAGCAACATTGAGTAGGTACCTTCGCTAATATGGGCTAAGGAAATTGAATACATATCATTCACATTTTTTTTCAGATTCAAATAGGTCTGAACCTGTTCGCCCGCGGCGTTGTATATTTGATACGCAAGATCGGTCGCGGAATTTTTACTTGTAAAATTCAGCTGCAAATTTGTGTTCGTCGCGGCAATTGGTAATCCATTTTCAGAACTGGATCCTGTTAACGATGCACTGATGAACAGTTTTGAACCGTCGCCAATGTCGGTTGCCGCGGAAGCCGGTACGTTTGTTAAGTGATCACTTAAAGATCCACTTAGATTAGATTTAATACATTGGCTGGAAAGGCAGGCTGATCGCGAAGTGGCCGATGAAGCCCACGATGCCGATGAAGACGACTTAGTTGTTCCGCTGGTCAAGACATCTTCTGTAGCAAATTGTCCGCAGTTTTGGAACGCGGTGACCATAATAGAAAACAAAATAGAACTCATTAGAAATTTTTTAAATTCAAATCGATTTTTCATAAATCCCCCAAAATGAGAAAGATGCAATAGAAGAACCAATTACAAGCCTACTGTTTTGAGACGGAAATTTTTTCTAGAGAGCATAGGTTTGATTTGAGACCTACTGTCTCAGTTTGAGGTAGAAATATTAAGACAGCTGATTGATTTCTAAATTACAGCATAAATTATTTAATTAATTTTGGTGAAGAAAGTTTTGACTGAAATTGAATTTAGGCATTGAAGGCAAAGTTTAATTGATTTATCTGAAAACGATCAAAAGGTCATTTGGCTGCGAGCGGTCACACTACCCACGATAATAATAAAGTGACGGCAAAGAGCCGTCACTAAGGTTCTTAAAATTTATTATTGTTTATTTTTCTTTTTACGTTCTTTGCGTTCTTTACGAGCCGACTTAACATCTTCATGTTTTTCTTTGCGATCTTTATTCAAGTCTTTTCGATCTTGTTTGACGTCTTTTTGTGCTTCATTGCGAACTTTTCTGTCGTCATCTAATTTCTTTTTGTCAGCGGCCACTTGATCTGCTGATGCATTTGATTTTTTATCGTCAACCAATTGCTTTTTATCCTTATTGACCTGTTTTTGATCTTCGTTTCGTTCTTTGCGGTCGCCCTTTAGTTTATCTTTATCAGCTTCGATCTTTTTAGTATCGTCCTTGATTTTTTGGGCATCGCCGTTTACAGAAGGCTGTGCAGTTGTAGCTTCGCCAGTTTGGGCGCGAGCAACTGACATACCAAAACAAATTGAAACTATAGAACCTAAATAAGCTAACTTTGTCATAACGAACTCCTTTTTTGAATCGTTTAATAAGTTTAAGAACTTTACTGTTCTCATAAACAAGAATAGCGCACCGTAATAAAATTCGGATGAAATGGAAATTAAATTATTCTCATACGGATGTATCGTAATAGGACGAAAGACAAGAAACTCAACTGATTGCGTTTTAAATCAACCATATTGGAGTCTCTAAAATGGACTAGATTGAACCGTATATTTTTCTAATTAAACTTTTATCGCCTGGACTGAGCTGGTTAGTTCGGCCCATCAGTTTGGCAAAACTCTCAAACGGCTTTTTAGGAATCAGGATAGGTTTTCCATTGATGCTATAAGCGGCATCCCAGTAATGCATTATAGATAAGAAGTCATATGGGCCAATATTATCCAATGGTCCAACAGATAGTTTTTCATAGGCAAAAGCAAACGTTCCTGCATTTTCAGGATGCACATCCAAATACATGTCACGATCAGGCCGCTGGTGTTCATGCATAAGGCCCAGCACATGTCCCAATTCATGGATCAGTGCGGATTGAGCCCAGCACCAGTCCATTGCAAAATTAAATACCCGAATTCCGCCCGTATCGCCTGCGCCTAAATCTGTCCAGCAGCGATCTGCAGTTGTGTCCGTGACAAAAAGAAAATTCTTGTCAGAGTTTTTTTTTGAACGACAGATTACCTGGGCTTCAGCGCTCCAAATTTGGCAAGCTAGCCAGAAATCAGCTTGATGAGCGCGGCTAATATTTTTATCAAATTTAACTGGGACAATTCCATTGTGCCAAGGCAAAGAACTATAGGCTAGAAAACCAGTTGCGGCCTTATTAGAATTCATCGATTTTGAATCCAATCGAATATCCCCAAAATCGACGTGACTAGAAGCTTCCGCATCAAAGCAAACGGAACTAAAAATAAGGGCACTGCAAATTAAGATCGGAAAAACAACAGATTTTACCATGCCCTTGAATCATACCAATTGTAAGCGAGCGAGTCTTTACGGCTAAAGTATTGAAGTGGTACCGATCCTGCTATTTTTCTTCGTAAACTCAAGCGTCAGGTCGGAAAAGCCAGGAGCTAACTTTAAATCGGATTGGAGAATTGTATGGGTTCTATAAAAGCCACTTTTTGTCTTATGTTTATTTCCTGGTCGACTCTGGCACAAAATCAGCCAAGCGAGTCGTCTTCGGCACTTTTTCGAGCTCTAAGTGCAGATGCGGCTCCGGTTCATTTAGTAACTGTAATTAATTGGAATTTGCCACAGAATCAGAAAGCTAAAATATATAAAACTGCGTTTGAGCTGGCAATGAAATCGTTTGTGCCTGGAAACGATGTGCTTTTGGGAAATCGTTTTTTAGTAATCACTCCGGGTTGTGGGAGTGAATGCCAAGCAGTAGGAATTTTAAATTTGGAATCGGGAATCGCGACTTTAGCTGATTTTACAGCACTGGTCGGTGTTAGTTTTATTTCCTCGAGTCGCTTGCTGATAGTGGATCCACCCGAGGCGCTGGAAAGTGTCTATGGAGAAGGTCGCCCCAGCTATGCTGTAACGACCTATTATACGATAGATAAGTCAGGGAAAATAGCGCACTACAATCCGTAAACTTAGATTGAATCTTTGCATTCAGTCAAAGTCTGCATTGGCTTTGATGATAAAACAGATCCACCTGAAAAAAGTTCAACTTTGAGAATCTGAGCAGTAAAGGTTGATAGAGTAACTTTTACTGTCATTCCATTTACAGTAATAGCCCCGTTAGCTTCAACTTGTTTGTAAACATGAACAACTTGTTCGTTACTAACTGCACCTGTAGGCTCATTTGCAACACGGTTCAAATGCATTGGCGACGTGGTCGCGTACATAACGGTTACTGTTTTATCTGCAACTTGCGCCCAAAAGTGAGTCGTAAGATCTTTGCCCGGTGTGTAGCAAGATTGATAGCGAGGAGCTGCCGCAAAAGTCGCTTGCGCTGTGATAACTGTAAGTAAAAGTACTAATAGGGATTTCATAATGTGTCCTTTCGTAGATCGTTATAGTTTAAAGAGAGTGGTTTCTCTTTGGAAGGTGCACTTTAATTTATAATTAATAAAAATTCCACTGTAGATTTTTAGACAGTTAGGTTTTTAAAGCTTAGGCGGAATCGAAACTGTCAATTCCCTAGACAATCAAGTGGCGAAGGTCATTTTTTATCTGAGTTTCTTTCAACATCATCTAGCCACATACTTCGTTCGCCATAGCAATGGGACTTCATTATATCTTCCGTAATGTAGGTTCCCTCCCAATTGCCAATCACTTTTGCGCAGCCAAAATAAAATCCAACTCGAATTGAAATCATAAGAGAGGCGACAAAAAGAACGGTTCCAAAAAGTATCCATTTTTTCATTTCTTTACTTTCAAGGGTGTTAAAGTCGTTGTCAATTCAAGGATAGTGTTCTTTGAAAATCTAATAACCGTACAAAATTAAGACTAAATCAGTAGTTTTGTTAAATAAAAGACTTTTTGTGTTTCTAACTACTTGATTTCTCATTTTGAAATCAAGATTTTGTGAATTTCTTCCGATAGGGTCTAGGTGAAAGTATATAGAACGTTTGTTGCCCATATTTTTACAATCTTACTTGTTGGATTCAATCTAGGCTGCGTATTTGATGGTAAAATCAAAACCCTAGATCTGGATGCCCAAACTGTTTTATCTAAAACAATTAGCTTTGATATTTCAAAATTAAATATTTCAGAAGGCTCGTCTGCTATTGTCAGTGTTCTACTATCTGAAAAAAAAGATACCGACACTGTAGTAGAGATTTCTCTTGAAGGTGACAGTAGTCTGGTTCAGCCTTTACCCACATACTTAACTATTCCAGCCGGTAGCTATTCCAAACAGCTCACAGTTTCTTCAATTGATGACAGCGTCTATCGCGGTATTCAAAATTTGAAAATAATTTTGAAACCGCTTAATTCCAGTATGAGCGCCGCTCCGAATTTTTTGGATATCGCTATAACGGACAATGATTTGCCGATTTTAACCTTTACCAGCGCAGCACAAACAGTAGCTGAAAATGTGGGGACGGCCACGATTACGGCGCAAATTGATGTGGCTACAACAAATACTGTAAGCATACCCTATACGCTTTCAGGCTCGGCGACGGTTGGTTCGGGAAATGACTACACTGTTCTCCCTGCTAGTCCCATTACGATTCCAGCAGGTGCGACTCAAGCGTCCCTTACGGTAACAGTCAATGATGACTCAATTTATGAGTCTACAGAATCAGTGATAGTTACATTGGGAACTCCGGTAAATGCAGCTCTCGGCGCTATGACCGTTCATACACTTTCAATTACTGATAACGATATTGGAACATTGGCAATTTCTGGAATCACCGGCTCTGCGGATTTGACCGCTGACGCTTTTCTAGTAGGCAGTCTGTTTCCAGCTGTGAATTGGAGTACGTCTGCAGGAGCCACCTCTTATGACGTTACCATTTATGACAGTGCAGGCACCGGAATTGTTTGTGCGACTCAAAACACGGCCAGCACTACTTATTTATTTGGTAGTTGTTCGCTGACTGCCGGATCGACTTACAAAGCAAAAGTTTTAGCAAAAAATTCTCTGACCAGTCGTTTGGCTACAAATGACATGTATTCGTTTTATGTTAATCGATCTCCGATAGCTAACAACGACGGACCAGTGCGAGTCATGCGTGGATCCAGTGCTGTCACTTTGCAAGTCGTCACGGCCTCTGACAGCGCGACCCGAGGAACAGTGGCTGACTCTGACCCAGATGCAGGCGACACGGTTACTATTACAGCAGTGACTCAAGGAACATCTCTAGGAGTTGTCTCTTATACATCCTCTACTGTGACGTACGCTTCACCTTCTGCTGGCTTTACTGGGGTTGAAACATTCACCTACACACTGAGTGACAATCATGGGGCAACTGCAATTGGAACTGTAACCATGCATGTGATGGATGCTTTTACCTGGACTGGTAAAGTATCTGCAAATTGGAATGTAGCTGGGAATTGGTGTAATGCGATTACTAATAATGTCTGCAACGGTTCTGGGACGTATCCAAACAACGCAACGACCACAAGTCACACGGCGGTCTTCGATAATACCTGCACCGCCACAGGACACACCTGCAATACGACTATTAATGTTTCGGCTCAGGCCTATTCGTTAAGCTTAAATTCTGGATTTTCAGGAACGGTGACTCAAGCCGCGGGCATGTCTCTGACCCTGGGTACGGCTGCTGCTGGTGGTTATTCCCAAGCTGCAGGGACTTTTGTTGGCGGAAATTCCGCAATAGCAATTGATGGATCTTTTTCACTTTCGGGCGGATCGTTTACTAGTACTTCGAATATAGTGAGCCTTTCTAAAAATTTAACAATTTCTAATTCGCCCACTTTCAATTCAAATGCTGGATCGTTGTACTTGAGGACATCGTTTGGCAATTCTGCGACTTTGACTCCTGGAAGTATTGCATTAAACAATGTGACCTTTGCTGGAAACCAAAGTTATTTTTCGATAGTTGGGTCTATGATTGTGAATGGCTCATTAGTCATTGGCGATTTGAACAATGCGCAGGGTGAAATTAATACCGGAACTATTTTGGCGTCCGGAAATGTCACCGTAAATAATTTAGGAACTATGGGATCGGGATTGTTAAGGCTTGTTGGTACTGGGAGCCAAACATTTACTGGTACAGGTGGGTCAAATATATTAAAAACAGAAATCGCTTCCACGGGCGGGACAGTTAGTCTGGTCGGAACGCTGCAGTTTTACAAAAGCTACACCTACACTTCGGGAACAGTAAACTTCGGCACCTCACTGCTTTATTTTAGAACGGCTTTTGGCGATGCGGTCACGATCACGCCTGGTACTATTGCCTACAACAATGTTACGTTTGCTGGGAATCAATCCTATTTTGCGTTAGCAGGTACGATGACCGTTAATGGAAATCTAACCATTGGTGATTTGAACTACGCTGCGGGTGAAATAAATACTGGGACTTTATTGGCATATGGAAATGTCACGTTAAATAATTTGGGAACTATGGGCAATGCCTTACTTAAGATAGCAGGCTCGGCCAATCAAACCTTTACTGGAAGTTCCGGAGCTAATATTTTAAAAACTGAAATTGCCTCGACAGGCGGAACCGTAAGTCTGGCAGGAACACTGCAGTTCCTTAAAAACTTCACCTACACCTCGGGCGCTTTAAACGCGGGCACCTCTGCACTTGTATTCACAAGTATATATGGCGATACTCCAACAATTGTTCCAGGATCAATTGGCTATAATGATGTTTACTTTTATGGAAATCAGGCTGCGTTTATAATTTCTGGATCCATGAGTGTGCTTGGTAATTTGACTTTAGCGGATCAGTATCCTAATGGCGCAGGGAGCATTAATTCAGGCACTTTGTTGGCCTACGGAAATGTAGCCATTCAAAACTACGGTGAAAAAGGATCTGCTTTGCTGAAAATAGTAGGAGCAGGCAATCAAACAATTACAGGAACAAGCGGTACCGTATTAAAAACTGAAATTGCGTCAACCGGAGGAACCGTTTCACTTGTTGGCAACTTAAACATGTATTTTGACTACCTCTATACGTCAGGAACTGTGGATGCCAGCGCTGCGAATATGTCATTTTCTTCGGCTTATGGTGCTGCTATTTCTATAACACCAGGTCCCCTTTCTTATAATAATGTTGTGATCGGCGGAAACCAAACCGTCTTTACGTTGAATGGCAACATGACAGTCTTAGGTACACTTACTATAAGCGACTACACCAACACCTTCGGGCAAATCAATTCTGGAAGTCTGCTTGCTTTTGGAAACGTTGTGGCCAGCAATTATGGAGCTAAAGGAACGTCCCAAATTCAATTTTTAGGAACGAGCACAGCGACGTTATCCAAAGCATCCAGCGCCAATTTGCCTCTAGGAAATGTACTAGTTAATAAAACGGGCGGAGGGAGTTTGACTTTGGCTTCCCATGCCACGCTATCGGGACCTTCGCAAAATTTAACTTTGCAGTCAGGAAGCGTTGATTTAGCGGGTTATACATTTAACATTGGAAACACATTGATATTAAATGGAAATACATTGACGAAAAACTCTGGTGTTTTAATTGTTGGCGGTACAACTGTGACAACGGGTTCTTTGTATGGCGGAACAGTTGCGCCTTAATTAGGAATTAGAGTGCTTAAAAAACGAGTGATCATTTGTTTAAAAAAAGTTTAGTTGCTTTATCCACGCTATTAAGTTTGTTATGTTTGTTTCTATTCTATGAGCTGACTATTTCAGAAGCAAAAATTCCATCCAACATAAATTTCGCTATTTTTGAAAAATAGACCGGATCTTAATAGATACGGTCTATGGATACAGCGGACACAATTGACTTCAATTTGGGGTGCTAGTGCATAGTTGCGTCCATGACTCGCAAATTCTGTAACGATTTGGACTTTCGCCATACAACTCATCAGAGCATGTCGTGTAGCCGTTGTAGGTAGTGCCGACAATACATTCACGGTTATTCACAGCGCTCGGTTGGTGAGCGCCATTACCTGTTAAAAATTCGTAGCCCTCGATATGCCGCTGTCCATATACTGGCGCAGCTATATATCCAAACACCAACGGAGGATCCGCAGGCTGCGCAACTGTTGCACACATACATGTTTGTTCGATTCCATTCCCATCGATCGCTTTTGACCAAGCAATACTCTCCGTACAGGCTGATTTTGGTGGATTCAATGCTGACCCACCAATTGCCAAAGCAGACCAATGACATTGTCCGGAGGAGCTCGAATTACCGCCAGGCGTGCCACTTGTATCATTGCAATTTGATGAACCACTTTTTTTAACCACAGCAGCAGAAGACTGATATATTTTTCCTTGATTGTCTTTTACAAATAAGGTGTAGGATCCAGGCACAAGGAAAGAGTGATTTTTTAACACTTCAACTGGAATCACCCAACGCCGATTGCCTAATTCATACTTCCATGTTTTTGGAACTGGTCCAAATTTTTTAGTGTCGTCACATAGGTATTTTTCTTGAAAACGTGGGGATGTCGGCGGCATATCCAAAATATCTTGAAGGCAGACTAGTACATCAACGCCTGAATTCAATATTTCAGTAGTAAATTTTGCGCCTGCAGATGAACAGTCTATCTGGGCTTCAGAACTTGCCGTTAAATTTATTTTAAGGGATTGCTTATCCAAAGATGAACCCGAGCTTGCTTGCGATCCTAAATTAGCGTTAGAGGTGACGGCTGACTTGTCAGAGCTATTAAAATTGGCATCGGTCTGGAAACTTTTAAAGGTAGGCATCTTATTAGAACAATTCTGAAAAAGCGGAAACACAACCAAAACCAAAGACAAAAATAAAGTTAGTTTTACATATTTCAAATTAAACATTTAACACCCCTTCTTGACGGATATTCAAAGCAATTTTGTGTCCAGCTCCAGATACAATGCAACCTTGATGAGTTAGCTTCGTGTAGGGGAAAACTACAGTTTCCTATAGATTCAACACTTTTGTTTAGATGTTAAAGTAGGTTAGCTATTAAACGCCTGATTCAATCTTCTCTGTATAAAAAATGATCAAATCATGGTATCGAAAAGATTCAAAGAAAGATCCATAAGTAGTCTATCAAAATCTGTTCCGGCTAGTTTTGGAACACTCTTTGTAAGACTTGAAGCATTTTAGATAGCGAACAATTCTGGTAAAAGACATTATTGAAAATAACAGAGGGAAATTTATGTCTTATAGGCCCTTGCTTTTAAATGGCTTAGCAAATGCACTTAAACAGCATTTGGATACTAGCCAAAAGAAAAATCAAAATTATTCGCTGAGGGCGTTTGCCAGGGATATTCAAATTAGTCCGTCAACAATTTCAAAAATCATGAATGAGAAATATGTTGTATCCGATAAACTGTTAAATGAAATCGTCGAATATCTGAATTTAGAGATTGCGGTGAAAAGACAAATTATTTTCATTGAGCGCTGCCGTAAGCTTGGGGATTTTTTTGCGGTTGGACGCAAAGGAAATTTAGACGAGAACCCTCTTAGGTTTCATAAGTCAATTAAAGTGGATTCGCAGATGCTTGGCGATGTCATGCGGATATTGAAATCTATCAATATAGGATTGCTGTGTGGATTAGAAACCGTTTCTATTCTAAAAGATTCTGATACGCATTATGATATGAGTATTGTGGTTGAAATTTCAGGAAATCAATGAAATGAACTCGATATGTGGAAACAACAATTGGTGTCGATTTTAAATCGCGAATTGACGGAAATTAAGAAAAAAAATCCAAGGTATTCATTGCGTGCCTATTCGAAAAAAATTGGTGTCGGATTTGGATCTATGTCTGACTTGATCAATCGTAAAAGAAGTCTGTCGCCCCAGCTTGGAAAAAAAATACTTGAAAAATTAGCTTTGGAGAAAGCGCAAGTTCAGCGTTTTTCAGACCAAATAAATAAAGAAATTGCGAAAACGGTCACTTTGGTACCACGTGAAGCTCAGCTGTTAGTTGAAAATTGGTACTATTTTGCAATTTTGAATATACTAGCACTGGAGTCTTGCCCTAAAAGCAATTCAGAAATAGCTGATCGGCTAGGTTTGACAGAGACTACCGTAGAAAGGGGCCTCGCATCTCTAGTTGATTGGGGCTTTCTATTAAAATCAGAAAGTGACTATTTAGTTGTGACTAATGACTGGGAAACATCGGATGGGATTCCTAGTGAGTCAATTAAGAAATCTCATTTGGGTAGCCTTGATTTGGCAAGGAAAGCGGTCCTCAATTTGTCAGTGGAACAGAGGGATTTAACCTCTTTCGTCTTCAATGGCAATTCCGAGCAATTGGACAAAGTTCGAGGCGAAATTAGGAAATTTATGAAAAAGGTGAACAAACAAATGTCC
Organism: Pseudobdellovibrionaceae bacterium; assembly: GCA_043757515.1. Taxonomy (GTDB): domain Bacteria; phylum Bdellovibrionota; class Bdellovibrionia; order Bdellovibrionales; family Bdellovibrionaceae; genus UBA2316. The sequence continues at coordinate 21,614 of JAYVPD010000091.1, read as the reverse complement.
GTAGGCCAATCAGATTCTGTGTTTAAGATTAATATTCAGCTTTTTCCAATAGATCAGTGGAACAATAGAAAGTGAGAGATGGTCACTCGGCCAGAGGCGGCCTAACCGCCTTCAGTCGAAGGCTTGTGGGCCAGTTCCTAATTTTCAAATTCTGATATTTTTTCTGACAGTTGAACAAGGCATGACTGTCTGTCTTTGATTCCATAAAATGATGACGACCGCATCGAAACAAATCGCTTAATTGATAATCCCGATTCGTCTCCATATGATGTTTGGTATATAAAAGGAACTAAGTCAAATCTATGCCTATTAATATAAGTTAAACTTATCTGGGTTGAGCTGAAAGATTCTCTTAGTCCCAGATAGGCAACACAAACGTTATTTAAATAGTCGGGAATTGACTGCTTTTCTTGTTTTTCAACCCCCAATTGGCTTTCTTCGCCGGGCCTGGGATATGAAATTCGAATCGTATTGGGAGGGCCCCAATCGGCTTCACTTATTGAGCTTAAATTGAAAAAAAGAAACATCAATGATTGCAATTTTCTTTTTGATTTAGAATTTTGAAAGGATTGAGGACTAAAAAGTAATCCAGTAATTTCGCGTGCCTTTCTTGGGGTCTGTTTAGCCAGAACACATGTGGTATCAGTACAACTTGGCTTCAAAAGTGAAAATACAATTTCATGAATAATAAGTGCAAGTCTATTCTTCGAATTTAGTTGATTCCAAAGTTTCCATTGTACCCGGATATTAAAAAGAGTGCGATTCGCAATCTGATTTCGTTCGGTACTTTTAAATTTTAATAACGGACCGTCATCTGGCAATAGTCCCAATGGTTCATCAATTCTGGTCCATGAGTGAAAGTTTAAAGCGTCGACAAAAATAGCCCTAAAGCCCGGATATATTAAATCTAAGTCACACAATTTCTGTGACAAAAGTCTAATATCCAATCCCAAAAATTCAAGCTTTTTCAAATCAAGCTTGTCGTCAATAGGGGTGTTGCCCGAACAATGAAAATAAGGTGACGTCTGAACACCCGCTTCAACTAAATCACGCAAAAAATAGGACTTGTCGACAAAATAGGTCTCGCCACCATTGCCGATAAAAAGTGTAGATGAAAGTACATTCAAAGAAAGACATAATAAAGTCAGAATAATTTTGATCACAACCAGTGTTTTAGTGGGATATGCAAAGCGAAAGCAAGATTAAAGCAGGATGTCAGGAGATTTAAATCTTTAGTATCTGATATACCAGCTTATGTCGGCCGTCGCGCAGGCAGCGCCGGCTCCGGGCGGATCGCCAACTGTTTGACAAGTTATTTGCCCGTTGGTACCGTATCGACTTGAACCGGTAGAAATATAAGGTGCTACTTCGCCTGCAAATCTAGCAACAACAAGGCAATATATTGGGCCAGTGCCACCGCCTCCACGATAAGATGCCGAGCAGGTTTCGCTTCCGCCGCCGGCGGTTACTACTTTCACGTCTACGGCTTGATTTATATATGCTGCCAAATCAGTAAGAAGCCCTTCGACGACAACGCCTGCACTGTCATTTCGAAAAACTCGGTGCCACCGACCGTCTTGAAGGCATTGTTCGCGGGTTCCCCAGGCCATAGTTTGCCAGTCGGTGCAAGTTGGGGAGTAAGCTGGGGTCGAACTTTGCCCGCCATTGTGATAAACTATAAAACTATATCGTGCTGTGTTTATTGGAAATTCAAATGCACCGGCACCTATTGAGTTGGTAACGGTGGTTACAACGACAGGCGATACACAGGTTGCGGCAACACCGCAACTCATAGTGGTCGTGACATTAAATCTTAATGGGCATGCAGTTAAGCCAGCGGCAAGAAAACAGATTGCCCCATTTCGATCAAAACCTTGAGTTGCCGTGTTAAATTGCGCCACACCGACGGCGTCGTAAATAATTGGATTGGCTGTTTGACCGTTGTTGCAAGGTCCTCCAGTAGCGACCGGCGGTAAACAAGAAAGTGCGGGATTATTTTGAATGGATTGTGTCCAAGAATCAGGTGTTTCTAGCCACCGAAATAATCTCTGTCTGATATCTTGCAAATTATTATTAACATTCACGCGACTGCTTTCTTTGGAAAAAATCGTCATCATAGATAATCCGCCGGTAGTCACAACAGCCATTAGAGCAAGTGCCACCAGAATTTCTAAAAGGGAGAAGCCAGCTTGGTTACTTTTTTGAATGAGGTTTGATGAATCGTCAATAAAATTGTTCACTTTTTTATTTAGACAGATTTGACAAACTTGTTCAATGTGAAATTCAATCGGTTAACAAGAAGGTGTTTCCGGTTAGACGAAATATCTTCCGAACAATTTTTTCAAGTTGAATGTTTACGGTGGGGCGTTGAAACGACCCAGGTAGGGTAGGTGAACTAGCCCATAACCCAGGCGAAGCGACTGTTTATTTTGTAATAAACACGGTCTATAATTAGTTGTCTGAGAAAGGTTATCGAGTGTATTTAAAAGAAACTAAAACACGTGTTCGAAAAGCAACTACTTTGCCATCAACTACCTTCATATCTAGTTTTACAATTTCTGCTACTCGAAGATCTCGTAAGGTTTTACCTGCTGTTTCAACTGCTTTTTTGCCGGCATCTTCCCATGAAGTTTTGCTGGTGCCAATCAGTTCAACTATTTTATAGATTCCATCGTCCGAAGACTTAGCTTTTGCCATTTTATTTCCTTTTGTATTGAGTGTTTCGTTATATGAGTATCGATCGTACCCCCCAGGTGACAGGGCCTTCAATTAAATAGAGATCTTCACTTTTTTTCCCAGCCTATAGTCACGCTGATGTTTCGGTTTTGCAATATCTTTACTTGCTATTGCTAGGGAAGCAGAAACAAATAGATTCTTAGTCTTTTCACTATCAAATCCTAAGGCCGTAAAGAGTTTGTTGGCCGTTATGCGGCGAATCTGATGAGGAAGATTTCTCTTCCTTTAATTATTTTCTATAAAAGATTCCGCAATGTTTACCAAAGTCCTGTTTTTGAATTTTGGCAAAGTGCGTTTTGAAAAAATGGCTAACGTCCATGAAGGCCGACTCAAGATAACTTTCAAAAGAGTCAGAATTTTCATGGGTCTTTAAAATAAAATCATAATAATATCTCGTGTGTATGAGCTCTTTAATGATATGGATTTCATTTTCAAAGGCTTTTGGATCTACAGGAGATCCCTCAGATTTAGGTAAGAGGGCTTTATAGCCACTTTCGTGGGTAAAATGAAAGTAAACTAAACTCATCATTTGTCTCATTTTTAAGTTAGGCTCAGAAGCCAAACGCCTGGCAAATTCTTTATGAACCAATTGCCAGTCTTCAGGAGTGCCTGGAATTCTTAGAATAAGACTAAAGAAAATATGAGCATAGTCGTGTTCCAAAAAGTCCGCGGTTCCAGTAAAAATTCGACCATCGCCTAAGATATCCATTTTAGCGTGCGACATTAATCCCACAAAATGTTCTCGTTGCCCGAATGTATAACTGAGAGGATCCAGGTCCACGATTTTGTTCGATACGAGAATGGATTCTGCCGGATAGTTGTCTCCAAACATCAAAGCATCACTGCGTTCAGCAGCAAATCGCTTTCGATCTTTTTTTGATGGAAAAGGTTGAAGCTTATATCGTCTTATATCGTTAAATTCAGGACGGCCATAAATGGCCACTAGTTCAGTAAAGCGAAGCATTGAAATAGGGGACGATGTATCCACTGTTTTAAGGATTTCAAGTGCATTTTGAACGCCTTCTTTAGCTTCACTCTTTGACTGTGTCCCCCTATTGAAAAAAGGAACGGCCCAGGTATCAACATAGAGCTTTTTAGCCCCAGGTTGGTTCATCTTCTGGATTTCAATTGCTGTGGGCCTCATTTTAAGGACCTTTCCTTTTGGTCCAACAAATTGCTTTTCAAAGTCATCGGCATTTTGGTATTCAGCAATGAAGCCATGTTCTTTATGTTCGTTAATTACCCTGGCTATTTCAATTTGAATTGCCTCGTTGGTTGGTTCTTGCTCGAGCTGTTTTTGCAGTGGCTTCAAATAGTTTTGAAGATCCGCTCGTCGTTGTTGCTGATGTTCGAAAATTCTGCGTAGTTTATTTTCAAATAGAACGTCAAAATTTGCCAAATACAATTCTAGCTCGTCCTTCATCCACGAAATAAGATTTTTATAGTCTTGGCCAATAAAGACATTTCTAGCAATCGTTTCTGGGGTGAAGGTGGGGTGGGCCTCTTTAAGTTTTTGTGCCGCTGTCCATTCCGGTCTGTGTAAATCTGAAAAGGTCTGGATATTTAAGGCAACTTCTGTAGTGGCGGCGCTCGCAAAACCGATAAAAAACAGCAGGGGCAAAATATTGATTTTCATAAATCGTAATTCTTGACGTTATCGCCAAGTTTTTTTAACCATTTTTGAAATGTTTGCGTAAAATACATCATTACATTGTCTCTATAATGGAGGCGTACTTCGCTTTCAGAAATTCGAGTGGACCAATCCAGGGGAAACGTATTTTCAAATCCAAAAACAAAGTGAATTTGCTTAGAATAGACGGGTAGGTGTTTCAAAATAATTTTGTATTCTTCGTAGGTAAAACTGGCTAGATGCACGTCGCGAAAATTCTTTGGTACCAAAAGATAAATATTTTGCCCCGATTGTAATAAGCCTTCAATAAAGCGTTCGCTGTGAGCTGCATCTAGAGGTAGCCCAAGATCTTTATAGGCATTCCACCAAGGACTCATTTTGACCAGGTCAGAAATTGTTTTTATCACTGACCTATAAGGTCCGGTAGGGGCGAGTAGGACTGACTTTTGGGTACTATCGGCCGATTGATTTTGCTGTAAAAATTTGTGAAAGGTCATAACATTCACTGGCGCAGAGGCGGCCGCCTCACGCAATCCAGCGGCAATTCCCGATTCTTCTATTTCGGCTTTAAGCATATATGATTTTGTTGAAAAAGCGCCTTCCATATTTGGAAAGGAGAGATTTGAAACATAAGACGGAGATATCGCGTCAGCAGGCGCATATCGATTTGGTTGATGTAATGCATTTTTAAACGACGAAAGCAAACGGTCCAAGTTATCCAAAGTGGACGGATCTGTTTCAGCTTGCGTTGACCAAGTAGCTTTCAAAGAGGTATAGGTCGCAATTTGTGATTTTATAGTGTGGGGCCCTGCGGAGGCGGCAAGCAGCTGAGGGAGCAATGCCTGAACACTGTTCCAATCCTGGCGGTAGACATTGAGTTCAAGGGCGGTGGCTAGTAACCAAAAGTCAGGAGATTGATCTTGCTCTCGAAACCGATTCATCGAAGTATTAACAGCCAGCTGAACTCGCCATGCATAGCTTTTAATTTCAGAAGCGGAATACTTATCGGGGCGAGTAACCATCATATTTAAAGCTGCAATTCCAGGATAATAATCAAATGGATTTGCTGAAAATCCTTTTTTATAAGTTGTTATGGCTGACGTAAAGAGTTCATTCACGAGGGCGCTGTTCGGCATTTTAGTTTTCAATTGATTGTATTGATCTTTATAAATGCGCGCTAAAATTCCGTAGGCTTCACTTAGTAAGCTACGATTACTGGATATAGCAATAACTTCATTACTAATTAAAATGGCGCGCCCTCGATCCTGGCCTTTATTGCGTCGATTTAAAGCCAAAGCCATTTGTAATTTAGCTTCTGAGACCTGCTTCCAACCTTCAGTCATTTGCGTGTCGTAGATTTCAATAATCTTATTCCAGTCCTCATTGTTCCTGGCTTCGAACATTTCTCTAATTTGGGCGTCTCCGTGAACAGATATCAAATCATTTAAATTAGGAACCGGCACAGATAAATCGTTTGCTAAATGTTTTAACACCTGGGCGGGGTCAATGGAGTGCATAAAATTATCCATCGCTTCAATTCCTTCGGGGCTCATAAGTTCCGTAGTTTGCTTTGACAAATCTGGCGAAAGCCTGACGATGATTCGGTCTCCGCGTTGAGCCAGGCTACCTATGTACTTATCCGTTCTTAAAAGTTGAAATCCCATTCCGCGGTTAACGTCTGTTTTGTCTCTTAGAGAGGGGGAAAGATAGTACTGGTTGCAGGCCATGCCACCAGCCTGGACAATGTTAACTACTAGATAAAAAGAAACCAGTAAGAATATTCTCACAGATAACCTAAGATCAACTTTCATGCCAGAAAGTCATGAAAATCATTGGCTTAGTAATTGTAGCATCCATTTCATGAGCTACTTATGATGCTAAATTCATATATAAGAGGTCTAACCATTACGAGGGCATTTACTGCTCTACTACTGTCGATTTTTTTGACAGGTACTGCTTTGGCTTTGAATACCGACGAGGTCAGTCCGCCGATCAAACAGGACTCGATTACTGTCCGAAGTGATCAGAGAATTACTATTCGGATTTTTACATCGTATCACTTTGGCCAGCGTTATACTATTTATGCCTTGGATATCGATCCCAAGCGATGGACTCCCAATTCTTTAGGAACTGATTTAGATATTTTTGAGCGTCACTTTGCTGATGTCCTTTTGCGATCCACCCATAAATTTTTGGCCAACGTGCATATGAGTAATCCCTCCCATGCTGAAGGCAATCCGGTGAATCTAATGATATTAAAATCATTTGAAAAAGCATCAGACCCGTTTGGCCGGATGGAATGGACCAATGCCGCTAAATCGATGCACAAAGTGGACGACTATTTTGACCACAAAAATTTGATATTAGTAGTCGCAAAAGGGGATTCCATTCGTCCCGAGGATATTCTTGGTACAATTAAATTTGTGCAAAGCTCACCAGAGAGACTACTGGCGCCGATCTTAGGAGACTTTAAAGGGTTTTTGCCGCCCACTATCGTCGAGACTCAAGCAAGCACAGTGGAATATGAAAATCTTGCCCGGGCAGCGAATGGCCCATCGCCGGTTCCGTTGCTTCTGAAATATGCGGTAGACAGTTCATTCTTCAAAGGCTTAATCAAGTGGAATCCAAACCTGTCGGTCATTTTGAACGCCGAGGATGATAAAGTTCCCTTTCACCAGCGGTTTTCTTTTGAAATACTTCCAGAATACTACCGTGGCTTAAAGGCAAAACGAATGAGTGCGCGGTTTTCCTCGTTTGCTGACAAAGTTCATTTGGAATACGATCAGCGAATGGCAAAAGCCACTCACACGTCAAAAGATCCTTTGAGCTTAGAATCTCTGGTACCCTTTGACTGGAATCAACATCTTGATTCAGAAAATATCTGGTCGCAGCTAGAGCAAATAAATTCTTTACGGGTGCCATTTTTATCAGTGTCAGAAGCGACGTCCTGTCCCCATTTTTATTCTAAAGCAAATCCACGCCCATAATATTGCCAATCGCCGACAATGCGTTATTTTTAGCCGCTGCTATTTTGTCTTCTGTGACAGGATCGCCTGTAGCTAAATTCACGATCAACCCACCGATCATCAGCATTTGGCACTGAGAGGCCATTGCTTCGATGTCCTTGGGTATTCGTTTATTTTGAGACAACAGTACTTGTCTGATTAGTTCCTGAATGCGTTGTTGGCCTTGGATCCTGATTGCAGTTTGAAGATCGCGAAGTTCTCCGGGCCTTGTCGCCTCATAGTAGAAATAGACAATGACAGGTATAAATTGAGGATTATGAACGAAAAAATAATAGTAGCCGTCCAAATAAGAGGAAATCAGATTCTTGGATTCTGATGAACCACGCAGGCGTTGAAATGTAAAATCGTGTCCTAGGGACATCATGAATTTAATAACGGCTACAATAAGGGCTGTGCGATCTTTAAAATGGTAATTAATGTGGGAGCGCGTGGTATTAATTGCTTCGCTTAGATTTTCATAGCTGGTTCCGTCGACACCTTTTTCTCCAAAAAGTTTGGCAGCAGCTACCACGATTTCCATTTTCTTTCGTTCTCCCTTGGTGGGGCCCACTCTAAAAATAGAACTGAAGATCGGGTTATCTGCCACTATATCCGCGCCCCATACTTCGCCAGCCAAAACAGGCGGCTTTTTATCAATTTTATCGTTTTTCACAATTAAATTATACCAAAAATAAGTAATAACATTCAATACTTACTATTATTTTTGTTTTTTTGTACAAATTTAATTGTAATATTTACAATAATAATGATACGCTTAGTCATATAGAAACGAATATATAACCAATAAGGACGATTTATGACTAATAATATAGCAAAAAAAGTAATCACTCTAAAAACAAGGCCGTATCGATCTGGAACAAGAGCCCTTCAAAAGTAGGGATTCAAATAGCTCTTTTTGGACTTGTAGCCATGGCAGGAACTCAGGCGCTTGCGGAAAATTTATGTCTTAAAGTTTACCAGGCATCATCTAAAGCCCAAGCCATTTTAACTAGACAAGACCTTGTAAACGCAACTTTAGTTGATAGCCAGATAGCAAATGCGATCTTTTCGCAAAAACCTGGGACTGAGCTAGAGTCATTTTTAGTCGGGTTTGAAAAACTACGAGTAGATCAGGGGCATGTCTCTTGGAGAAAAGGTTTTCAAGATGGAATCGCCAACGATAATAAGGAAACAGAAGCAAAAAATAAAGAATTAGTACTCGCTGGTCGAGCCAATGAAGTTGCGAAGTTAACGTCACTTTTAAAACCACGCCCAAAACCAGTTCCACCTAAACCAGCGGATGGAGTCAGTGCCGTTCTTGCACAATTCAACGTAAGCACAGTTGAACAATTAACTATGTTATCTGGTGCGGCCAGAGCTGCGTTTGAACAGTCGGGATACACTGTAAATCCTACGGAATCCAACGGCGTTAAATCTTTTTCACTTGAGCAAGATATCAATCGCGCACCTAAAGAGTTGAATCCTGCCTTAAATCTAAAGCTTAATGGAGTTCATAAAAAATACGCTCAAATCGTAAGTGACTATTTGAAAGGGCTTCACACTAATCGCCAGTCACCAAACATTTTAGATATGCAATACTTGTCTGCAGGCATTCACGAAATTTGGATGAACGATGCGTCTTGGAAAGTGGAAGGCATTTTTAAAAAATATTTAAATGTAGCTGATTTCTACAGCATCGGTTCGGCAGAAAGAATTGAAAAATCCGCTCAAATTCTTGCGGCCTTCAAAACTCAACTATCAGTTGACGACACTTTGGCTTTACAACAATTTCGCCATTACGCTGATCTTTCTGAAGGGGATAAGCGTTTAGACGATCAAATTCTATTCGACATTTTTAATGAGCTACGCGTTCAAGCATCTGATAAAACTAAATAATCGAATAATCTCATTCGAGCTAAAGAAGGGGTCCATTTTGGACCCCTTCTTTTTTTGATTTCTCGTGCCATTTTGGAACGACGTCAATTACCTCAATCTAAATTATGGAGCATTACAAGCTACAGCCTGATGTTTCGAGATTTGAGTCTAGCGTGATACGAACGAAGTTCGAGTTGACCAGCGGACGACATTAAAAAACTTGTGAGACTAAATTCATTGAAATCCTTGCGAGTATAGGTTCGATTCAGTTGTTGATAAATAAATCGAAAATATTCATTTGAAATTTCTAATAACATTTTTTGGCGAACGCTTGGTTCGTAGTTTTCAAGAAACCAGGTATTCCACATAAACGGCGAGTTCACCATTTGTTGATGGGAGAAGTCCTTTTCTAATGTTTGCGTTTTAAATTCAGTAAGCCCGATAGCATCCATAATTGCTAAAAAGTGCTGACTATCAGACAAATCTCGCCATCCAATTTGTTCAAGTGGGGCGCCTGTCTTTGGGTCAAATCGAACCAGGTAATTTTGGTCATGAGGAGACATCATTATTAAACCATACCGAAGAAGCATCTTGGCAAAGGATCGGCCCATTCTTTTTGCAAATGATTTTCTGATTTGCGAAATAGTCATCGGTTTAGATCTTCTTGAATAGTCTTTAAAATATTTTTCTGCCGCAAATCCTGGCGTGGTCAGGTTTCCATCTTGAAGGGGTCCCAAGTCCCGGACAATGAAACCGTTTCCTGTGAGTTTGTCTTCAACCGAAAGAACATCTAGTAAGGTTATTAATTCTGGATCCGGCCCAATCAAAGAGTCGACTTTTCGAATGGCCTGGGCTCGGAGTATCGAGATATGTACGCTCTTTCTTAAATCCTCTTTCCCTGGCTCGCCAGCAATTTCTTTTGGGAGTTTGGCGGAAAACCAATGGTCATCGATACTAAAAAATAGACTTCTTGATGAAGATTCAAGCCCGAGAAAACTTCCATCTGAAGTGCCAAAAGAATACGGAATGGCATCGGTCGCTGGTTGCTTTGAATTTTTTAGCCATAATATTCTTTCGGCATCAACGATGGCAGTCAAAAGGCCAGCTATAGTTTCACTAGCAGCCCATCTTGTTCTAACGTCTTTTGGGTCCAGCGTTTTGTAATCAATTGATGAATAATCAACTTGAAGTCGGCCGGGCTGGCGGGGGTTTTTAGTTTGTTCAATTGCCGCAAAATCGACAAGACCAACTGGAATTAAATGGCTAAAGCGATTTTGGTAAAAGCCCAAGCAAGCGTTCTTTGTTTGGTTTGCTTTTGTCGCAGACACAAATAAAGAAATTAATAAAAATAATCCAATTTTTCTCATAGACCACTTCAGCTTTTTTGCAGTTAATTACCAATTGTAGTAAAGTTTTTTTACTCTTATTTTGCAGTGCAGTTGCCGATCAATCCATTTCCAATCCATTGACCTTGAGCAGTGCTCGCATATATATAAGCCTTTTCCAAAATGGGTGAAGCCGTGGTTCCAGAACCTTTAATTTCAAAAAGAAGTGAATGGTATTAAGTTATAGAGTTTGAATACTTGGTAAGGGACGTACTAAACATAAATTTACCTTCGCTCACTCTAGCGTAGCCCAACTCGGTTAGAGGACTTGTTTTCCAAACACCGTTTTCAAAGGCCGTTAGTTTTCCAGAAAAATTATAAGTTACATGCCCTTCCCAAGTGGATTTTACACCGCCGAATGTCAGGTCAGTAATTGTGTACAATACAGTTGGATTGCCGATACGCTTACACTCTAGGTTCACTGCCCCAGCTTGAAGTCCGGAAATGGATAGAGCAAACAAAACAAGTACTTTTAAAAATGACGTGTTCATAAAATTATTTCCTTTTTTAATTTTTAGGGATTGATTTCCCAAATATTTCAAATAACAGTTTCTGATCTTGGCGATAGTAAAATAATTATTTATATTTTTCATCTGTATTAATTTAGACAGGTAAAAAGTAATTAGCAAATTTAGAAAATAAGTTTTTCCAAAGGCTATTTCCTCAGTGAAAATAAAAAAAAGGCTTACGCTGTTTTTCTAAAATGCAGATAGAATAACCCCAACAACAAAGGAATGGGAATCCACAAAACCCATTCCCAGCCTAGCAATAAAACAAGCGGGCCAGCTAGGCCGCCAGCCAAAGCTTGGGTGCCAAAAACTAAAAAATCATTTGTGCCCTGGACAAAAAAACGATCGGGACCTGTGAATTGTGTCGAAATCCAAGTGGAGCTACAGAGAAATAAAAAATTCCAGCCAATGCCTAGAAGAACCATGGTAAACCAAAAGTTAATAAATTCGTGCCCCAAGAACCCCGTCATTAAACTTACCAAGAGAACTACGACTCCCAATGCAATAATGTTCCGAAGTTGCCAGCGACGAATAAGATAAGGACCAAACGCTGATGGAAAATACATCGCAAAAATATGGCTCTGAATGGCTAGCGTGGTCGAAGAATGAGAAAAGTGATCTACATGGTGCATTTGAATCGGTGTTGCCGCCATCACCAAACTCATCGTCGCAAACGACACTATCCCAGTGAATGTTCCTTTCCAAAAGCGACTCGTATTTAAGATAGAAAAATAAGATCTATCAAAATTCAAAAACGTTCTGGGTATAAGGGACTCTCCGCCAATGGCTTTTGCTTCTATTGCGGCAGGCATTGTAGGCAGAAAGAATGTCGCTAGCAACGCCAAGAGGCATAGAATGAAGAGCAGAAAAACACTACCAACAAATTCAATTGGAAAAAGTGAACGTCCTAGGACGGCTGCCCCGGGACCACAGAATGCAGAAATCAAAGTTGCGCCTAATATCACCGAATGAATTTCGCCTTTTCGATCTGAATTTTCTTCAGCAGCAGTAAAGCGAATTTGCTGATTGAATGAAATCCCTGCGCCCGCAATAAAATGAGCCAAACAGTAAAACCAAAATACCGATGCCTGAATGGCAGAACCGCAGAGTACAATCCCGACAAGCGAAACAACGAGTCCAAGTTGATGGGCTTTTTTGCGACCAATCCGTTTCATCGTCGATGCGGCGATTGGCCCACACAAGGCCAAGCCAAGTATCAAAAACGAAAGTGGCAACGACGAGAATTTTATATCTGGAGCAATTTGGGGTCCAAACAGGCCCGCAATTAACATCAGACCTGGAATCAAACAGGAAGCGCACGCTTGTGTGAATACCAATATTTTTAACCGTGGCGTCCATAGCGAAGTCACAAAAGAAGTCATAGTTGAATCGTCTCGCAGCTTAAGAGTGCTTTTTCCTCTAGATAGATTTCTCTTCGTCGAGATAGCACATTGCCACAATCTAATAACTGTCGTCCCAATTCAATTTTGCCGTGATCTTGGGCGAAAATTACATCGACTATACTTTGAAAATAGTCATTGATTGATTTACGATTGCGTTTTGTCTTGGATCCCATGGCTTCAGAATAACAATGAATGGGAAATTGGCCACGAAAAAGCACCAAGTGCCTTATTTTTTCAGTAACTTGAAGCAAAGTATTTAGATGTTTAATTCTTTGCTCGATACTTTCATAAATAGATTCATCATTTGAAACGATAGAGAATTCTGTTTTGCAGGCTTCTGTTTCAATACACATGAGAGCTAAATTAAATGGTCTTGCGTCGCCTATCAATATAGCCTGAGTTATGATTGGAAGTCCTTCCAACAATTGCTCGATGCGGCTCGGAAAAAAGGGCGTTCCTTCAAAGGTTGAAAACACATCGGACTTTCGTCCTAAATGATACAGCTGACCGTCGCGAATTTCAGCAACATCGTTGGTTTTGTAGTAACCATCCGCGGAAAATGCCAAAGCAGATGCTGCGCAATCCAAATAATAGTCTTTCATGATCGCCGGAGTTTTGACAAAGAGTTCCCCGCAAACCCCAATCTGGATTTGCACGCCCTGGGCCAAAATTCCCGAAGATCTTGGGCTCCACTGGCCCCGTGGAGTTATCGAAATCATGGACGTTTCACTCGATGAATAGATTTGTATTGGTTCAATTCCCTGGTTTTTAAAAGATCGCAGAATTTGTTCGTCGCCTGTTCCCCCGCCGATTACTACGGATTCTAGTAGCCGTCCGAAAACATTTTTTAAATGATCCGATCGATTTGCTTCTTGGGCCATTTTGAAAAGATGATTTAGAACTCTAGGGGGAAAAGCAGCTATAGAAACTCCGAGGCGCAAAATATCATCGGGTTGGGCTAGTAAATCGATTAGCTTGGGTGCGGAAATTTTTGCTTCCAGCGCCAAAGCAGAGGTCAACTGGTGATAGGCAAACGAATGGGCAAAGGAAAGAAGTAACAAGTAGTTCGGTCGATTATTTGAATTTGATCTAAGCTGGAATGCTACATGAATTCCGTAATGGATCAATGCTCTGTGGGATCGAACCACCCACTTGGGAATTCCGGTAGAACCGGATGTAGCCTGCAACATCAAAATATCGTGCGACGAGTTGGCCGAATTTAATTTACAAAGTGTCTTCCAATTTTCTTTTTGATTTTTTGACTCAATTAATTTTTTGCAATCCGAAGGATGCAGCTTGATTTCTATATCCTGAAAATCCACGCCAAAGTGTGAAAAGACAGCTCGACACCCCAATTGCTTGGCAACGGTCTTGGCATGGTCGATCGTGTAAACAGGGGATAGACAGGCGGTGATAGTCCCGTAAAACTGACTAGCTAAAAAAAAGACCAGCATATCCTTGGGATGTTCTAAATAGCAAAAAATTCGATCGCCTTTTTGAAGCCCCTGTTTTTGAAAGAGCTCAATCCAATTTGTAATTTCAGACATAGCCTCACGATAGGTTTTTGTCTTTTCACCAGAAACAACTAAAAAATCAGAATCCAAATTTTTAACGGCCGAATTTAGAAACAAATCTCCTAAAGTATAGTCCAAAGGATCGTTAGGGCTACGATCTAGTTTTGGATGCAGCTCTACAGTTAGAAAACTGGCTGCTGTCATATAGAATTGCCAAACCGGGTAAATAACTGCCTTGGACCCGAAAAAGCCTCTCGCCCATGAAGATAGCGATTGTTATCAAGAACAACGAATTCACCGGCTTTCCATTTAATTTTCTGGTTGTTAAGTAATTCGGACTGCTTAAATTCTCCAATCATCCAAGGTTCGATGATGCTACCGTCTTGAAAACGAGCTGTCATGATACTTTTTGCCATTGGGTTTTCGTCACCAATATGTTCCACACTTAGGGCAAATACTTGGTCAGCATTGGCGCTGTATCCTTGAGTGACAAAGTTAAATTCGACAAAATTGTCATTAGCCTCTTTAATTGTGATTCCCGGATAAAGTCTGGCTTTTTTCAAAGCAGTTTCAATCGAGTCAGCAATTAAGTGCGACACCAAGAAATCTGTGGGCCAACGATGCTGAAATTGAATGGCTTGAGAAAATAGCTTCTCTTGAAGACGTTTAGACAGGGATGCGAAAAATTTACTTTTTTCACAAACTGTCGTTTCTCCTCCGATTGCAGCTGGAGCTTGGCAGAAAAAAAAGATTATGTCGGGCCGGAATGGTACATAGGCAAACTCGTGGTGCAAGTACACTTTTTGTTCACCATACAATGCCTCAATTACTGTTTGATTGTTTTGCGTTTTCTTTCGACGAGGGCTGTAATGGGTCCATGCAGAACTCATCATTTTATCCGAAATTAAAGTAAATTCCTCTATAGTAAACTGAAAACCTTGAGCATAGAGAAGGTGGTTTGTAGTCTCCCACAGTCGCTTGAGATCCTTACTTTGCCAGTTAATAAGGTCCTGCACTTCATTTTTAAAAATGGGAACTATATCAGTCAAGATACCTCCCCCTGGCTAAAATGTTTTTTGGATCTACAAGATTTTTAATTTGTTTCTTCAAACCATAGGATCCTGACTGTTCTAATTCCCAAGCCAGGTTCATCGTTTCAATGCCTAGTCGATGGGGAATGTATCCCGCTTTAGCTAAAGCATTTATTATTTCGTGATTGCAAAGGCTGGCTTCTTTTTCTTCGACTGGATTATTTCGATCAAATACAAAGGACATGTAGGCTTGTAGCGATCGCTCGCGGATCGCAGAAAAACAAAGATCGGGTTCAAAATTATAATTATAAATGATTTTGGATACGATGTCGGTTACACGCAAAATGTCGCTTGCATGAAAAGGAAGTGTAACAGGAAACCAGAAAAATCCGACGCGATCTTGATCTAAATCCGCGGTGGGTTTGAAATCGGCATTTGTTTTTTTCCAGTACGGACGTTTTGTAAAAGGTCCCGATTTTCCATTCATACTTAAGAAAGCCCGCCGCCAGTAACGCTCAACGAGTGAGGCTGGTTGTGTTTGGAAAGAATCTTGTTTAAGTAGATTAATCTGTGAAACGCTACGGCTTAAAACGTCCATGACGTGATTGCGTTGTGCCGTTACCACTTTGCGCTGTCCAAAAAGACCGACCGAGGCTGACCATAAGGGTATCCCAGCAGCCCTGCTGGCATATAAAAGTGCAAGTTCCAAAGGATCAGAGGTCAATTTATCTTTAATATCTAAATAAGAATGCGTCGATGTGAAAAGTCTGACGTGATTCACAATCGACGGCCCCGAGCCAATGAGCTTTCCTAATTTAAGGGGCCTTAATCCGTTGACTGCCCCTGTGAGTTGTTCGCTAGAATCCATATTAAAAAAAATGCTTTCTACGCAGTCCGGTTTTGGGTAGAGCCAAACAGTCATCGAAGTCACTACGCCCAGATTGGATTGACTGAAAAGACCATCCAAAGAAGGGCCAAGACCCCATCGATCCAAAGGGGCGATCGCGTTGTTGCCAAAAGATCCAAAACCAGTTTTGATAATTTCACCGGTGGGAAGCACAACTTCCAAATTGCAAAAGCCGCTCACGTGATCAGCAATCGGAGATACACCGTGCCCACGCTCTAGGTAATTTCCAACGACGCTGCTAAAATCAGAAGAGGTTGTTACATCCATCCAAAGTTTATCTCCTTTATCTTTTAGGAACTGTAAAAGTTGAGACT
The DNA here is from genome assembly GCA_043757515.1 of Pseudobdellovibrionaceae bacterium. Lineage (GTDB taxonomy): Bacteria > Bdellovibrionota > Bdellovibrionia > Bdellovibrionales > Bdellovibrionaceae > UBA2316. The sequence goes on along the minus strand of JAYVPD010000091.1, from coordinate 5,305 downwards.
GGGTGACCCCGGGTTCAAGAGTCACGTAAGCGTCGTTTTCGCTATAGTCCTTTATCTTGTTCATCAACGATAGATCCAGAATTAGGCTTTGGGATACGCACGGAACGCGCGAGCCGTAGCCCCAATTTTTACCACCACTGACTGGATACACTGCTATGCCGTGCTGCTGGCAAAGGCGCAGGCACTCGCTGACTTGATTTGTAGTCCGTGGTTGAACTACACCGATAATATTTTGATGGGTCTGAAAGGTCGCCTTTTCATAGAGTCGAGGCAGCGTGTCCCAATTGGTTTGCTCGACGCCAAGATCGTGTTGGATTTTATTTTTGAAGTCGGTAATATCTTGAAATGTCATGCTCGATCATCTCCTGAGACATAGGGTAAATTTCAAAAATATTTACTTTTTGTCACCTTTCTAAAAAATTAAACTGACTCAACCGCTTCAAAAGGCCTAAAAAATCTGGATAAAATGGCTTTTAGTATTTTTACATCGCACCGCGTCCTAATTCAATATAAATTTACATTATGTAATTTATTTTAATTAAAGTATTGAATACACTTATTAATATGGAACATGAAATTTTTGCAAAACTGGATTTTGAATCGTTGATAGAGAGCTCAAAAAAAGGCGTGCGTAGACAGGTTCAAATTGCCGAAGCGGCTATATCGTTGCTCTACTGCCACGGACAAGAGGGGTTTAGTTATGACCTGGTTGCCAAGAAATGTAAAATCAAGCGGCCACTGATCTATAAATATTTTCCGACTTCAACTGCCTTGTTTACGTTTTGTTCCGGCCTTATCCGTTATCGCTATCAAAGCTACGTTGTGGACGAAATTTCCAAGGAAAATACCAATCTTAAAAGACTAGAGGCTTATGTTTTTTCTGCTCTGTCCTGGCAAGATGTATTTCCTAAAGACGTCTGCGTATGGTTACTTTTTTATCACACGTGCAGTTTGAACAACTCACTCGCGAATTTCAATCGGGGACTCGTAGATATGGGAACCCAGCGTATCGCCGCCATTCTGGAAGGCGGAATTTATCGTGGCGAATTTGAACTAAAGCCCAATGACTGTATGGCAATCGCCCGAAGCGCCCAGATACTGATAACTGGCGGTATTGTATCACGTGCCTCAGAAAACAGTATGACAGAGGCCTGGAACAGCGAAAAACAGTTACTTCTTAAGACGATTTTAACTCTAGTAAAGTCAGCCTAGTTTTCTTTAGATTGCGCAAGAAAGTCTTTCGTCTTTATTTTATACAATCCCTCCTTACGCAGGCTAAAATTTCAGTGTTTTAGCTGGTATGTTCTTGGCAAGGATTAAGTGATCAACCTCGATCGAGTGAGTTCAAATTGCTTTCCAATGGCCGATTTTTTTATTGGATTTTAAGTGCTTTTTATGGAATTGCCAGTGTAATTCTGATGAGTACTTTTGCGAAGGCAGATTCGGCCCTCTCTCGTCTTATGTGTGCTCAGTTTTACAACTCTCAAATTAAGGGCTCGGGACTGATTCATTGGGTCGCTAGTCCCCAAACGGGCCGTATTTACGATTTTGCTTTCAATCGCCGTTCAAGTCCAATTACTACCCCCGTAAGTGCGCCAGCCCGAAGTTTATTAAATCCAAGAGCGATGATTCTGTTTTACGACTATTCGATGAGCGCGACGCCCTTTAGAACCGGCGAAATTTTTGGTCCGAACGAAATTCTGAGTGTTCAAAACGGAACGTTTCATTTAAAACGAGAAAACGAATCGGGCGGGACGTTTCAGTTGAGCTTTCCCTTTCAGGTTCGCGCACCCATCGATAATGAGGGGCACCCCATTGATCCCCACTATGTCCCGTTTTACCAACCGCCTGGGCCCCGTGAACTGGGAATTGACCCGGCAATGTTAAAAATATTTCCTGTTAAAACTGCTGATAGTGAAGTTCCGTCGGCGGTCGCCAAAAATAAAAATAGAACGTCCAGAGTTTCACTCTCGACCCCTCTCGAATACCCAGAAATTCAAGTGTCGGGGATTTTAAATTATCCTGAACGAGGATCTTTGATTTCAGAAAAATATATTCCAATACCAAATCCAAATGATTTGTATGAATCACCTACTCGAGCGGTTCGTCTACAACGCTTTGCCTTGGCTTCAAAGTTTCTGATTGTATACGACGTCGTGCCGATTAAAACTCAATACACTCCTGGCTACACGGCCCGGGTATTGAGTCTGGTAGATCCAGCTTATCATGCCGATGTCTACCGGCTGCTGCGCACAGATTTACCGTATCACTTATGGGGCAAGGAAAAACTTTTAGATAAAATATTGTCTTTGCAAGGGGTTGATATTGGTGACCAGCATCGAAATGAAATAGTGAAATCGCTCAATCAGGAAGCGCTGGATGCACAAAAAAAAATTCTTGATCCCATTCTTGATTTTGTTATCGCTTTATATAAAGAACGTCGCGGGTGGGGCCAAAGTAAAATCAATACTTTTCGCGAAAACGGATACAAAACTAGAAACAACACTCGCTATTCGTTCTTAGTGGATCCCAAGAAACCAAATTCCGACGCCAAAAGTTTTCGACTTTTTGATGAAGAGCTTTACCCAATCGGTGCCATCGGAGTCACGAAGGCTGCCTACGGAATTGTTCGATTCTTTTGCAAGAAACGCCAGCAGTTTGTCGAATTAATGGGACCTTTTGGAACGGCCTACGATATGTATCACGCGGGCAACATTTCCGAAGACGGAAAAATTCCGCCTCCTGCGATTTGGAATGCCCACGTTCCGATTACCCCTGTTGAAAGCGAAGGTTTTCCAATTGTTCGTCCGCGAGTCCTTGATACCCAATTGATGAAAAAAAGCGACGAATTTTCTTTGATTTTATCGAAAGATAATTATTTGCGTTTAAATGGCTATGAAATAGATCTCACAAAGAAAGTCGAATTCTATATGGGGGCACTTTTAGAACCTGTAAAATTCGGGGTTTTAAAAAACCTGGGCGACAATGGAATAGTGAGTTTAGAAATGCTCACTCGGCTAATGACTTCAACCTTTCCGATGGAAATCAGTCCTGACTTTGTAAACGATGGCCAGATGCTGGTTAGCTATAATTCACGCGAAGGGATTCGAATGTATAAAAAAATCGGACTGGAGCCTGAAGAAAACATGGCACCGATTGCTGATGAAGAAGGGGAGCTTTGGTATCACAATGCAAGTAGACCTTCAAATATGCTGAACACACTTTCAGATTCTTCGCGCACTAAATCACTTGATTTGTTTAGAGTGCTATCGGAACTGCAGCAACGAGTTCATCCGTAACTTAATGATTTTATTATACTACGTCAGGGAAAGATTTTGCATATTGAACCTGGTGGAAAATTCTCTGACAGTTGCGTGTTGCTCAGGTTAAACATGTTACCCAAATGACTCAAAATGAGTCGGTTTTTTGATGGGGTTATAGTCATGAGATCTCGCTTTTCATTCTTTCATTATAGGCATCATTGAGTTTATGGAAATAGGCCAGTTTTTCTTGAAGCTTGGCCTGTAGTTCAAACGGATTCAGGGTTGCTTTGATCTTACGAAGCTTCTCTTTCTGCTCCTCAGGGTAACCGCGCCACCTTTAAAAATGCCAACTTCATCGGTCCGATACCTCCCTGGTTTTTCAACAAGATCAGACATCAGCTGTTTATGAGCCTTTAGAAAATCTTTTCTGAGTTCCATTTCAAATTTGATATTCCGTCGTATACTTTAATTGCGTTTTGAACTTCCAAAATTTGTCGTTTTGGTCCAAGCACCCGTTTTCCATCCACAAGGTCCGAGACTTGGATATTACACATCTTGGCAGGACTATCGACAGAATCATGATTTCTCGAATAAAGCCTCGTCCCTGGCCAAACGATGATGTTTTTCCGGCCATTCCTGACGCACTCATGGCAACATAAACATCACTTTGGCATGATTCCTGGCCATCAGATATTAAACTAGGTACCATTGAATCTATGCGTTTTGTCGACAAATTTTTTTCTAAAGTAGAGCGATACTCATTAGGTACTGATATGGATACTGGAAAAAAGTACTTATCGATTTCAGTTTTCAATGGGGTAGTTGAATATGAAGAATACTACGAAATTGATCCAGAAGTATTTCAAGAATTTCTAAGTAAGCCCGATTTAGCAAAAGAACATGCTGAAAGGTGCCGCAGACGCGAACAGGATGAAAAACTTATTGTGCCGCCTGGGAAAAAACGCGGTACTCCCTGTTGACTATAAATCTTGCGGTATTAATTGAACTATCGTCAGTAAGCCTCAACAGTGAAATGACGAACTCTTTTCGGGATTTCGGGGCCTCCGACAATGTACTTTACAATTTAGAAAAGCTGGAATTAAAATGAACTATGTCTAGTTTCCGAAAATTAATTTCGACAGCAGTGACCAGCTTTTTATTTGTCTGTTTGTCCGGTCATTTCTCATCAGCGACCGAATTTATTGATAGAACTCTTTTGGGAATCTTTGTACGTAAGGCGGGCGGTGGCTTTTATGCATATCAAATTGATAATTTTTGTGAAAAATCCCCTTGTAAAGTAACCTATGAAGAATACGAATATTTGCCAACGCCTCATATGGCCTGCAGCTGGGGTGATGGATTCGCCCAAATCCAAATAACTGCAAAAGCAAAAGGACAGATAAATGTTGATCGAATGAAAACAGATGATCGATTTAAATGTTCTTTTTCCGCCGAGATTTTGAACTCTGATACTTTGCAGGTGAATTCTTCGGATTGCAAAGTCACGACCGGCGGCTGCAGTGAAGAATCGATGATTGGAAGTTTTCAACGTCTGGCAGAGCCCAGCTTTAAGTGTGCCGAGACTTATTCTTCAGAGCCATTGTCTAAACTCGTCGATATGAGCACCGTTGAACAATCTCTTTGTCTAGATCCAGAACTTGCAGATTTAGACGTCAAACTAGCAGAGGCCTATAAGAAAATGTCTTCATCGCAGAAGGCAAATCAAAAAGCCTGGATCAAAAAGCGCGATAAATGCGGTGACGATAAATCGTGTTTGAAGTCTGCCTACACGAAGCGCCTAAACGGAATTCTAGCTCAGTGATATTAAAAAGCTAGAGTGGAAAAAGGTTTTTCTATGCTTTTCTGACCGGGCGGTACGGCCCAGTTTCTTGGACTCCACTTAACAGAGCTTTGCTGATTTTGGTTTTGTTAATGCCGAGGGGTTTGTTCATTCATAGACGGCTCCTCGTTAGTGTTTTGGAAGTTCTTTTGAACTCCAAATTGAGGTACCAATCAAAGGCTAATGCCTCTAGTCGGTAGCC
>JAYVPD010000090.1:0-7795 GCA_043757515.1 Pseudobdellovibrionaceae bacterium | reverse complement strand
AAAAGTGTTCGAAAAAAAGGCATAGAGAGGCTTGCTATCCTACGGGAGTGCCGTGTTCAAGCAGCAAGATGTTAATAATTTGCTCAAGTACGATAAAGACGGCGCTTAGTGTTTGCGTCAAAAAATTTTACATGAAATCAAAGGGATTTTAATAAATAATTCGAGGTTTTCGAGGGGTTCAAAATGTCAGAATTTTCGTATTTTCAAACCAGGGGCTGGATCGAGGTCGTTGTCGGTTCCATGTTTAGCGGTAAAACCGAAGAGCTCATTCGCCGTGTTCGGCGGGCGGAATATGCCAAATTAAAAGTTCAGGTTTTTAAACCAGTGATAGATAACCGTTATAGAATCAAAGAAGTGACTTCCCACAATCAAAATACAATCGATGCTATTCCTTTGAACGATATCGAAGAGATATGGAATCATTTGAGTCCTAAAACTCGGGTTGTCGGAATTGACGAAGGCCAATTTTTTGATGCTCGAATAGTCAATGTCGTTCAAGATTTGGCAGATCGAGGCTTGCGAGTCATAGTGGCCGGATTGGATACAGATTGGAAAGGTCAGGCCTTTGAACCGATGCCCACATTAATGGCGATCGCAGAAAACGTTTCTAAACAGCATGCCGTGTGTATGACCTGCGGGGCACCGGCCTGTCGAACTCAAAAAATTGCCGGCGGAGATTCACAGATCGAAGTGGGAGCCACCGAATCCTATGAAGCCCGCTGTCGCGAACACTTCGTGCCTCGAGTGGAATCGACCAAAGAAGCGTCCAAAGAGTTGTAACTAAACGGTCGATTTAAAAGTGAATTTAAAAAACAATTGAGGCTATCCTGTTGAGGTGTGGCCGTTCGTTATACCTAACCAAACGACCATTTATAGAAGCCAGCCATTGGGTTTTTCGATGAAAATATTACTGACCAATTTCTTTTCGTTTTCAATAAATATTTCATTTTGAAATTCACTAGATAGTTGATTTCAATTAAGAGACTGATTTTCATAGATAAAAGAAAAAACTTGGGTTATCAAACTACCCTAGGGGGAGATTCTATGTCTATAAATGGATCTTTTTGGCGTTTGAGAAATTTGAAGCACTGTTTTGTATTACCTGTAATATTTGTTTCTCAGTTACTGTGGGCCGAAACTTCGACTGTTACAGTTCCCAATCAATCGACCACGACAGTTAAAACCGATCAGCCGACTACCGACAAAAAATTCACTGGTGGTATCAAAATCACAACAGTTGGTCGTAGTGTTACCGATAAAAATCTAAAATCAAATGTTGGATGGGCTTTTGTTGAAGCCAATGCTGACACGGACTATACAGATTGGTTGGGTTTTGGATTTGGATTATTCGGATATTTTGGTTCGGGTGCTGGCCAAAACTACCTATCTGACGAGGGTGCTGGTTCTAACGGCGTTGTTCTAGATCATGCAAATATAGTTCTTAAGCCTTGGAAGCCTGTATCTTTAACTGCAGGTGTAATTGGTTATCAAATCAATCCTTTGTTTACAACAATGACTCCGAATTCAAGTTTGGGCGCTGAGCAAAAAATTGAATTGGCGACCTCGGGCGAAATATTTAAATTCACGCTCCAGGGCGATGAAATTGTACCCTCGGTTGGGGTTACAAAGGGACTGGTCCAGGAAGAGCGCAACCCATTCTATTTAGCAGGATCGGTGATAGGGGAATTAAAAGTTAACCCGTTGGCAACAACATTTAAGGCAGCTCGAACTCAGTTTAAATTTGGCAATCTGCCAAAGAGTGAGGCGGCGACAGCATTAATATCTGGAAACTCTCCTGATTCTGTAGCCGGAACAACTGACAATTTAAACTACGTTATTGGTTTTGCAGGAAGTGAAACGGCCGGAGTTATTGAGACAGATTGGACATCTCGATTAAAATCGACTCTCAAAGCGCTTTACATTAAAAATGAGCGGGGCTTTGCTGACACGAACGAGGGCCGCATGGGGCGGTTTGAATTAAAAATGACTTTTGGAAATACGGCAGTCAAGCCGTCAGTAACCGTTTTTAATGTCGAGGCGGACACTACGCCTGCAGGATACACTATATTAGCAAATCGTTATAACAATCGTAAAGGTTACGTAGCGGGTCTTAGCTTAGAGTTAATAAAACAAAAGCTTACTTTTTTTGGTAATTACACAAAAGCGAATGAAATCGTTGATAGTCCGTTTTTATTTGATCGAGAAATTTATAATTTAGGGGTGGAGGTTAATTATGATATTTTCTAATAACAACAGCAAGGCATTGAAAAATGTAAAAAGCGCATTGGGTTTATTTCTAAGCGCTGCTCTGGTTGTTTCTTGTAATGAGAACAATACGCCCGCAGTTAAAGGCGCAAACAACGCTACCTTCTACGTAGATACCTTAAATAAAGTCGGCTTTGTCGCCGTCGGCGAGCCTAATAATCAAGGCAAGTACAATAAGAAATTATTGTCTCTAGAAGCGTGTATGAAAGACAACGCCCAAACAAACTCACTCAGTAACTTGCGCTTTGATGTAGTCGCTGGCGATGTAGCTATGGAAAAGAAAACAGATTATCGTGGATGCGTTCAATGGCAAGAGCTGATCGAATTTGATCCAGATGACGATGTTAAAAACGTAATTATGAATCGAAGTCTTTCAGCCAAGGAATCTCATTCAGGTTCTGATCAATTCATGTTTACAGTGAACCCGATCAAAGATGACGTTTCTGGAATTATCAGAAATGGGACTTACACTGATACGACCGCATCTTCAGCGAGTTCAGTAACTTTTAAATTACAACAGTTTGCTGTCAGCGAAGCTGAACCAACAAAAGGAACAAGCAACGTAATTTATGTTAAAATTGCGTCTCGATTGCAGACAAAATCTTTAAGCCGAATTGCGCGTCAAACAGAAATTGAAACATTAAATTTAGAATCTAAAGGTGTTGATTTTTACAATCTTAAGTTAGATCAAAATTTAAATCTTGTGTTTCCGTATAAGTACTACACTCGATTTAGTATTTCATTGTTGAAGCAGAGTCTAGATGGCCTTGCCGGCGATATTATAAAAAAGGGAGATTTTAAATTCTACCTGTTAGTAGTTAAAGAAAACGCCGATATCACTAATCCGCAACTAGATGACGTATTGGGGGCCACTGAATTCTCAGCATCGCCACGCGGTGATGCCGGTTTAATCACGGTTCCAATAGTATTAAATTTTAGCAATGTGACTTCAATTACCAATCGGGTGAATTTCTTGTTCACGGCGATGTCTTTGGACACTCCTGCGCGATTTACAGAACAAAATTTCGAAGGATTTGCTAATGGCCTTGTTGCAAATAAAGATTTGGCTATAAAATTAGTACCTAATACCTTTTCAACTCAAGCTCTTTACGATTCCTACGTAAAATTGCAGCAGGATGCTCTTGGGTTTAAAGCTCCTATTGCTGAATCGCTAGGAAAAGCTGGTTTAGAATTGGTCGGAAATCCATTTGTTAAATACACAGTTAAAGAGGCACCTAGTTTGCCTGCTGTGGAAAAGCTGATTGATTTACGAAAAGTTGTAGAAAACATGGGCGATACCCAAGCGGCTTTGAATTTTGATGAAAAAAGAGCGATTTGTTCTGCATACTATCAAGCTAAAATCAAAGCGGTTGACGACCCAGAATACCAAAGTTGTTTGGTCAATCCGGCAGCCGTATTAGAAGCTTCAGTTTCTGAAATTGTTGATTCGGTAGATCCTAATGTGGGATCAACGCCATCAGTAATGGATGTTGAAACTTTGAATATGACTTCAACATTTGAAGTCAGTGATGTTGTAGATCACGGAAACGGAAAAACTGTTGATGCAGCGGTTGAAGGCAACGTTAGTGTTGGATGGAGTCCGACAAGTACTTTGTGGTGGCAATGGGCTGTTAATAAAATCGCAAAATGGGCAACCGGTTTCAGCGCAGGTTTGGACGTAAAAGCAAGCTTGGGTGGAAAAATGTATGGTTCTTACAAAACTGAAAAACGGCAAACAGACACAAACGATGGTAAAATAACGAAAGTGAAAGAACTAACATCACTTCCTATCGCCATTACCATGAATGCTAAAGTAACCAAATGTATGGTTATAGCTAAAAAAGTAGCCGGTTCATTTTCTAGATATTTTTGTTTGCCAGCAAAAGATGCGGCTCGAACAGAGTACTATTACTTAATCGATTACACTCGAGTGGATAAGACAAATTCGGTAGTAGATATTTACTCAGGAATTGTTAATCCATTCCATATGTTAGTTCGAGGTAAAGAGTCCTACACCTCCTTGAAAGAGACGTTGACTAGCACGGGCTCGATTACAACATTCTTTGTTGGAAAAATTGATGAAAAGCGGTTGCAAAATCCAGAGAGCTATATGACTCAAGCTGCTCCGATGGTTCTTAAATCACAAAGAAATCTGTTAAGTAAGTAGTTATAATTAAAGATTAAAAATTCTTGGGCGCCGCACTTAAAAATGCGGCGTTTTTTTTGGTGTTAGTTAAAATAATGATTAGGCCGCCGACAGATATTTTTTTACTTCGTAGGCAATTGCGCCGTGAACTTCCATCGGTAAATCAATTCCGCGTATTTTCTGACCGCCTAAATTAGTAAACTTGGATCGATGTTTAGGATTTACCTTTGCAAGGAAATGGGAACTCACGATCAGACCCACTTGCTGCTCTTTGCAGAGGCCTTCTAACCGAGCCGTCACATTAACTGGGTCACCAATAATAGTGTACTGAAGCTTATCCTTGGATCCAATGGATCCTAAAATGACCGTGCCTTCGTGAAGGCCAATGCCCAATTGAATCTTTGGTAGTTTCCTGTTTTTCAATTTCAAATTGGTTTGAGTCAGCTTGAGGTGCATATCAAAGGCCGTTTTAAGCATGTTTTCATATATGACGGGTGAACCTTCTTCGACCACATAGGCCAGGATGCCATCGCCCATAAATTTATCGACCACAATCCCGTTTTCGACAAACACTTCGATCATATCAGAAAAATAAATATTAAGAAGATCTACCACTTCTTGAGGTTTCAATTGCGACGACAAACTTGTGAAATCCCTGATATCAGCCATCATGATGGCCACGCGTTTAGAGTCACCAGAATAGGAATGCTCTTCGTTTGCTAAAACATCTTGCGCTACAGAATCTGATACAAATGATGAAAACCCCTTAAGCAGGCGTCCTTTTTTAGTTAAGGTGTCTGAAAGTCGGTTTAGCAAATTGAAAACAACCGAAAAAAATCCAGCATTTTGAGTGTTTGATCGATATTTAAAATTTTGAGCTTGAATACATTTAAGGTGAATCGCGACTTCTTTTGCTAAAATTAAATTCTTATAGAAATCAAAATAGTAAATCAACATTTGCCACAGTATCACTACGCCGGTGAGGTATAAGAATTTTTCTCTTTGTTCTGCCAAAATCTGTTGTGGGTTTTCCCAAGACACTTGGCGGATAAACATCAACGAAAAATAGCTTCCAAAAAATAAAATAATTCCCGCGACTGGAATAATCTTGTTTTTCTGCTCTGTCAGCCAAAGAACAAAAAGATTTTGATCTCCTTGAGATTCTTTAATCACCTGTTTACGCGTTAGAAATAAAACTTCAGTTTCAATCCACTGCCAGCTTGTTACCAGAATCATCGACATGCAAATCCATAAAAACATCTTCACTGACGGTGCGTTAGGCGAAATTTCACCCAGTTGAAGATCATAGACTGAGGCGTTAAAATAGAAATTCAGAAAATGAATAGCGAGAAACAAAACCGGAATCGAGTGTGCAATCAAGGGTTTTCGTAAAAGCGCGCGTGGCCATTTTTTTACTGAAAAGGAAAGTCCCAATAGTACCAAAGATTGAATCACTACAACACTAAAGGCAAATTGAGTTGATACTTGGCACCCAAACAAAAACCCATGTTCTTTTAATACCGGACAGACGTTCAAACCAAAAAAAGAAAGTATGGGGATTAATGCCAAATGGGAGGCGACAAAGAGGATAAAACTAATGGCCGTAAACTTTTTAACCCGCATGTTGAGGTTATCGGTAGACGAAAGTAAAGCATTACCGTTTTTTTAAATTTTTTTAGTTCAAGATTAAGTTTCTAAAAATAGAGATTCTGAATTGTGACTCTTTTTGAGTCGCTCTTCGGTTAAACTTGGATTCTGCCAGTCAGAAAAGGCCTTTCGAGCGTTCTGAATCTGCATATCTTTCTTTAATCGTTTATCTTTCATTCCTTCGATAGGCGGCAAGAGCCCAAAATTAATATTGGTCGGCTGAAAATGTTTTGCTCGCGTTTCATCCGTAATGGCTTCCATTATAGATCCCATTGCTGAGGCCCTTGGCGGATAGACTGTTTCGCGCCCATTCAATTTATCATTTAAGAAACGCGCAACTAAGATCCCAGTGCAGGTAGACTCAAAATACCCTTCGACGCCGGTAATTTGACCCGCAAAAAATAGTAAAGGATCTTTGCGGCTAGATAAATCCTTATTTAACAACGAAGGCGAATTGATGTATAAATTGCGATGGATACTGCCTAGTTTTAAAAACTCTGCGTTTTCTAACCCTGGTATAGTTCTAAAGACCCGGATCTGTTCAGAATAAGTCATGCGTGTTTGAAACCCAACCATATTAAAAGCAGTGCCTTCTTTATTATCTTGGCGCAGTTGAACAATCCCGTACTCATCCCTCTGAGTTTTGGGGTTTGGCAAGCCTACTGGCTTCATGGGACCAAAGCGGGGAGTCTGCAATCCTCGTGAAACCATTTCTTCGATTGGCATACACCCTTCAAAGAAGGCTGCTTTTTCAAAATCTTTTGGTTCGACTTTTTTAGCGGCTTCGATTTCTCGAACGAAATTCCAGTATTGTTCTTTGTTAAATGGGCAATTGATATAATCGTCGGTGCCTTTAGCGTAGCGATCGGCTTTCCAGCAAATGTCCATATTGATTGAATCCACATCAATGATGGGCGCGATAGCATCAAAAAAATATAAAAAATTACCTCCAAAATGATCTTGCATTGATTGTGCTAAACCAGGTGCTGTCAGGGGCCCGGTCGCGATAACGAGGGGCCTTGGCAATTGGTCTAAGCTGGTAACCACTTCATAATGAATTTTGATATTAGGGTTGGCCTTTACGATCGAATCTACCTCACTAGAAAACCGTTCACGGTCAACACTCAGTGCTTGCCCGGCCGGAACCGCATTCAGTTTTGCAGCTCGTAAAATATGGGAGTTTAACATCTCGGCTTCCCACTTTAACTGATGTGGGGCGCTGCCTTCAGACTGAGATCCAAACGAATTCGAACACACGATCTCTGCCAACGTGGGGGATTTGTGAGCCGGTGAAAATTGAACAGGTTTCATTTCGTATAAGTGAACGAAATATCCTCGGTCAGCTAATTGCAGAGCGCATTCTGAGCCAGCTAAACCGCCACCTACCACATAAATTTCTTTTTTACTTGAAGCCGTCATAAATTCTTTATAACCTCGTCGGGAAATATGGATGAAATCGATTTTAAAAGCAAATTCAAAGCTAGCAGTCAGGTTCTACAGAGCTTGTTTGAAGATGGCAAGAGCCCTTTGTCTGAGCATTTTTTAAGATGGAAATTGTGGTCGCGCTGGGCAGAACTGATGGGTGCTGGAATCGCAGATAATTCGGAACCTGTTGGGTATTATCAGAAAAAGCTCTATGTTTATGTAAAAAATTCAAGTGTCATGCATCATATGTATTTTTTGAAAAAAAATATGATTCAAAAAATTGCCAAAGATTTCCACCCTAAGTTTATAAAC
>JAYVPD010000089.1:0-7840 GCA_043757515.1 Pseudobdellovibrionaceae bacterium | reverse complement strand
TTTTACTACTGCCATAATCTAAATGCCCAAAATCAGCCATCGTGACAAAAGACCAACCGGCGTAGTTTCGCTCGTCACCCAGTATGCGATCGATTTCTAGCGGGTGGCCTACTGTTTCATGAATCTGAAGGGCCATTTGATCTGGGGAAATAATTAAATCCAAGGGGCCCTTAGGGCAATTCGGGGCTTTTATTAGTTCCAATACTTCCTTAGCAATTTGATCGGCCAAAGGATAAAGTAGATTTCGCAAAAAAACTTCAGCACCGATTTGTAGACACAAATTATGTGAACGAGTCTGAATATCATTTTGATCTTGTGCCCGCGCCATAAGATCCAAATTTACGATTGAAAAGTGTTGTGAAAATTCAGATCCCAAGGAATCCCACTTAATTTCTTCCGTTTCTACTATCGATGCATTGGCGGCTCGATAAAAAATAAGCGGCGACACAGCCATCGCTTGCGTGCAATCTTGCAGCACTTTTTGCATTTGGCTTAATGACAAGGTATCCAGGGGCTTTTGAATTTGTGATCGATACTGCCCAAGAGCTTTGGGGCGAATAGTGTGTGAAAACGGATACGCTTTGGTTGCGCTCATGTGTTTTGTTTGGGATTTGGCTAATTGGAATGCGCGCAGTAAACCGTCGTCAGAGGTATCGGTTGTCGACGCGTACCCAATGTGCTGGTTAAACATCACTTCAATACGAACGCCAGAATCTATTTGCGTTGAAAGGGCCTCGGCCAGTTCGTTGCGCACCGATATCTGAGTCGTTTTTTCAACCACGGATTTCACTCCTAGAAATTCGACTTCATTTTTAAATTTGGAAATGAGGTTTTTAATTCTAGTACTATGCGACACGGGATCTCCTAAATTAAAAGCTCATTTGGCAGATGCTTGGTAACCTAGTCTAAATTAACTTCCAAGGCTAATTGAATTTAGGTAAAACACTGCGTAATCAAAGATTGCATGCACCCATTTTCTAGGTACAAAATGAAATCAATGAGTAAACCGACGGATCAGTTCAAATCACTTTCCAGAGATGCTTTCCTAAAGGACCAATGGGCCCCCTACCCAGCTGCAGACGGGCTGAAGCTAAGAGGACGGGTGAAGGCCATTCAAAAGCTGAGTTTGGTAATTTCTCAGAATGGGCGGCTGCAGACACAAATGAAAATCCCGTATAAATCGATTTCCAAGGTAATCGATTGGAAGAGCATTCTTGTTCCGGGTGATATTATTGGAATTAAGAAAAACGGCGACTGTGTCCTCCTGGCTCCGTATCTTTTGTCAGATCACTGGGAAGAAAACGATTTATCTCAAAAAATAAGGCGGCAGACCGAGTGGAATCAGTTTATTCAAACCGTTTCAGTATTTTTTACGGCTCGCGATTTCTTGGCGGTCAATACGCCTACATTGGTATCCAATCCAGGGCCCGAACCTACGATTGATGTTTTTAAAACTGATTATAAAAATGGCCGCTCATTTCAAAATAAATTTTTAATTACGAGTCCAGAACTTCATTTAAAAAAAATCGTATCTCAGACTCTTTTGCCGGTTTATGAGATTACTAAAGTTTTTCGAAACAATGAACACTCGCAAAAACATCAGCCAGAATTTTGGATGATCGAATGGTATCGTCCCTTTGCAACGTTGGATGATATTTGTCAGGATGTTAAGAACCTGATTCTGTATTTAATAAAAGAGCTACGGATAAAGGTTAAAAAACCAAAATTCGAATTCACCACGATTCAAAAAATTCTTAAAGACAGACATGGATTTAGTTTTACTGCGGGAACCACCGCAAGTGAACTTAAAGAATGGTTGCGACACAAAAAAATCTACTTCACTGAATCCATGAGCTTGGATGATTTATTTACCCTGGTAAACTTAGAACTCGTAGAAACTCAAATTAATCCAGACGCTGTTGTATTTTTAGGCGACTACCCGCCTTATGCGGCTGCTTTGGCAAAAATTGACAGAGCTGGCTGGGCTCAACGCTTTGAGGTGTATTGGCAGGATTTAGAATTAGGAAATGCATTTTATGAGCTCAACGATCCTGCCATACAAGAGCAACGGTTTATTGAAGACAACAAGAAGAAACAATCAAATGGCTTAGACCCTCTGCCCATTGACGAAGAATTTTTAAAAGCTTTGCGCCACGGTTTGCCTCCGACGGCAGGGATTGCGGTTGGGCTGGATCGCCTTTTTATGGCCCTGTTTCAAGAAACAGAAATCAAAAACACTAAATGGTTTGGACTCAACTAGTCAGGGGAATCTGAATTGATTTGCTCTAAAGGCAGCGGCATTCCTAGAATGAGCAGTAGGGCGCTCAGGGATAATTGTGAGCGCGAATCTAAGTTACATAAAGGGATTTTATGAAAAAGTGTCTTTTGCTTTTAGCTTTGCCTTTGTTGCTTTCATCTTGCCGGTTTTATGAAGTCGATCCTGGGCGATTGTATCGTAGTCCTCAGCCATCGGCTGCCGATATTGAAAGGTACGTAAATGAAAATGGAATTAAAACGATCATTAATTTACGGGGTGAATCGGTGGGAAGCCGCTGGTATGATCAAGAATTGGCGGCTGCCAATCAATATGGTGTTAAATTGGTGAATATTGGTATGAGTGCGAAGCGGCTGCCTCATCGCAAAGATTTAATTAAATTACTAGACACGTTTGAAACTGCGCAAAAACCCATGCTCGTTCATTGTATGGCAGGCGTTGATAGGACGGGTGAGGCGTCAGCTATTTATGAAATGCTTTATATGGGCAAAACAAAAGAAATCGCCCTTGAAATGTTGACTCCACTATTTGGCCATTTTGAGCAAATTATGCCGGCAAAACGTTATTTTATTCGGGACCTTTGGGTAGATGAGGCATGGGCTCGTGAAATTTATGATCCCTGTGAACAGAATTACAAATACTATGACAAAAAAGATCCTGCCTGTGGCTCAAAATCCATTCCTCAAAATGAAATAGCCAATGACCTCGATGGTGATACTTAAGAACAGGCCCCTCAGCGTTCGGCCGGGGGGAGTTTAAATCTTATTGGTTGGAAGACAACGGAATTTTATTTACAGATGGTTTCGGTGCTTTTCCTGGAATTTCAGGTTGAGGTTGGCAAAGTGGGTAATACCAAATGTGACTCGCAATTTGTTTGGCTCGCTGGGAATGGCCTCTAGGACGTAAAACTTCCCAGTAAGATCCTTCGAAAAATAGCTTACTATTTTCGCCCAATTGTTCGTGCACCATGGCCAAACCGCACGATACGGAACGACTGCTATTTTTAGAATCGTTTTTGCGGCATTCGCGGGCGTAATCTTGCTCGCGTCCTAGATGAAGCTGTAGCAAGCCATAAGCAGTCCCGTTTGGACCGGCTCCGGAAGCACCTGTTTCGCATGAGCTTTCAAAATAAACCATGCCATCAACAACTCTAAGCCAGATAATTTTCTTTTCGTCGTCTGTTAGGTTTGGGAAATTTGGACAATATTTGAGTAAGTCGCTTTGCGCTGGCGGATCAAAAAATAATGGAAATTTCGATTTATCTAAGTCAGCTAGAACTAAATCTCGCCAGTTGCGCCCGGCTGGCGGCGTGATGCTGAACTCTTCGCAATAGTAATTTGAAACGAAGCCTGCTTTTGAATCCGCTTCTGTTTTTGATCCGCTTTGGGACAAACAACTTGTCAAATAAATGAACATGAAAAATATATATTTTCGTAACCCCATGTATCCACCCACCCAAGCCAACACATTACAATTACTATACCTAAAGGGAAGTGCTTTTTAACGATTTGGAGCACCTGGATAGTGAAAAAAAAACAGGACTGACTGCAAATTGAAAGCTTCTGATGTCCTAAAATTTTCTTAAATATGTTCCGCGTCGTCCGATATTTAAAGACGAGATTCTTGACTCTTCGATAAAAAAGTAATTAGGTCAGAGACTTGTTTAACCTATTGAAAATCGCAGGTAAAAAGTGAAAATTATATTGTTAGGTCCTCCCGGCGCGGGCAAAGGGACACAGGCTCAAGTTTTAAAAGATAGATTCAATATCCCACAAATTTCAACAGGCGAGATATTGCGCGCTGAAATCAAAGCGCAAAGTGACTTGGGTATGAAACTGAAAGCCATTGTGGATTCAGGTGCTTTGGTCTCAGACGATATCATAATCGAAATAGTTAAAAAGAAAATCGCATCGTCAGAATGTAAAAATGGATTTCTGTTTGATGGCTTTCCCAGAACATTGCCTCAAGCAGAAGCAATTAAAAATGCCGGAATTAAAATCGATCACGTAGTAGAAATCACTGTGCCAGATGCAGAAATTGTAAAACGTATGAGCGGCCGTCGTGTCCATTTAGCCTCTGGTCGAACGTATCACTTAGAATACAATCCTCCGAAGGTGGCAGGCAAAGACGATGTCACGAGTGAAGCGCTTGTGCAGCGTGAGGACGACCGGGAAGAAACCGTTAAAAAGCGCCTGGACATTTACCATCAACAAACAAAACCGTTGGTTGAATACTATGAAAAATGGGCCAACAGCGGGGATGCCAAGGCTCCAAAATATCACCGGACATCAGGCGTCGGCGAAATTTCAAAAATCACCGAAGATTTAATTAAAAAACTGAGTTAACAGAAAAAAGGCGACCAATGATTATCGGTGTTCAAGACGATTATTATAGTGTGCATGACAATCAGCGAGCCATTAAATTTTATACCGAAATTTTAGGTATGATTTAATTTAAATTATTTCTTTGCGGGTTCATTTATATCTTCTTTCAGTTCTTTACCGACTTTGAAAAAAGGTATTTTCTTTTGGTTTACTTCGATGATTTGTCGAGTGCGAGGGTTTCTGGCTTTGTAAGCAGAGTATTGTCTGTTCACAAAAGATCCAAAGCCTCGAATTTCGATCCTGTCATCTCGCAGAAGAGATTCGATCATGGTATCGAAAATAGTGTTTACAACAGTTTCCGCTTTCACTCGCGTAATTCCTGCTTTTTCTGAAATTTTATTTATTAAGTCTGATTTAGTCAGTGGCATTGGGGTTCCTTTGGAATGGCGCTAACTACTCGATTATATAAACTTTTTTGTGATGGGAAAGACTTTTCTAAATGGACTTACTGCATTACAGACTAATTTGGACTCATGCCTAAGATTTTCAAGTAGGCGTTATAGATTCCTGAGATCATTTTTTTACGATCAAACATTTCTAGGACTTTTTGCCTTGCTTTTTCACCCATTTCATCAATAGGCAATGACCCAGAAAAAATTTCGATAATTAAATTGGCCAGCGATTCCGTATCAGCCGGTCGAATAAGAAATCCATCCATGCCATCTTCAATAATATTCGACAAAGGGCTAACTTCAGATCCGATAATTAGCTTCTTTTGGGACATAGCTTCGATTTGGGCAGGCTCAAGTCCTGTCGTTCGGGAGCTTAGGTTTACGAAAATATCACATAGAGAAATATAGTCGAAAAGGTCCTGCGACTTAAGGGCGCCGGAAAGAATCACTCGGCTGCCTAGCACTCGATTCAATATTTCAAGCTCAATCTGATTCATCAAAGGCCCCTTGCCCACAATGATCAGATGGGCATTGGGTTTCTTAAGGGCGACTTTTTCAAAAGAAATAAGTATATTAATTATTTCGTCCATTTCAGTCATATCAGATAAGGTCATCGCGATTTGCGAGATCTCGGGTAGTCCCAAGGACTTTTTAAGTTCGATAGGTTTTTCGCGTAAATCTAAATCGCCGATTTCTACACCATAGGGCAAAGAATAAATATGAAAGTCTGGATACAGATAATAGCGCTCTAACATAACTCTTTGCTGAGGGTGATTTACAAAAACACTGTCAGCGTTTTTAAGTATTTCTCGGTCTTTTCCCAAATAAGTAGTCAGAAACTTGTACAAAAAAGCCGCAAAGGTAGTCAAAACGCCCCGTACAGATTCCTGGCTCATTCCTATGATTGAAAAAATTTGAGATATTTGAGTGGCCTCGACATCAAAGGCAAACTTTACTTTGAGCGCTTTTCGATTTTTCGCAATCAATAATCCAGACGAATCTAGGCTGTGGACTATATCGAAAGGTTTGATTTTATGGAGTTCCACAAATTTCTGATAAACGGACTCTTTAAAAGAACTTCGAATAAAAGGGGATCCCTGATCATTTAGAAAATAGGCTTTCACGCCTTCGCGTTCAATTTCGTATTTGTTGATAGGACTTGAATAGGAAATAACCGTGACGCGAAAGCCACGTTCCACTAGCCCGGTAGCGATGGACCAGATATAGCCCATGTCGGTAGCACGACTCAAAATTTGGAATCGACGGCTAATTAAACAGACATTAATATCTTTAGATGGTTTTTTCATTCTGAGTATTTGTCGCTTTCGAAATAAGTCGGTTGAATTCGTTAACACTGACGTCTACTAAAGAGGCCGTATTTAGATGTTCCATCCAATTGTCGCCAGACTCTGTATTGAGCTTAAATTGGCTAATGTAGTTCTGGATATCTAATTTATTGGCTATTGAGGCCATGGGATTATTTTCCCAAAGATCTGGATAAAATCGAGATTGTGTCTGATCCATCACAATTCTCATTTTTCTATTTAATGTGAATTCAAAAAACCGAATACATTCATCAAGTTCAAAATCTAACCCGGCCATCCAAAACGACAATTTGGAATCAGGAACGAGTTTCAAATTTTTTAGCGTTTCGAGCGGCCAAATTCGCCACGGACAGCAGTTGTTTTGGCTCAATACATGATTTAGTTTTTTAATATCGGCGGCGGACCAGGATTCTTTTTCTAAAGCCAATACCAACGGAAAACGCTTGGCCAAAGCTACAATGACCGCTTCGTCATAGCCATCTCTTTTTAGTGGTACTAATAAATTGTAATTAAGGAATTCATTTTTTATTGAGGACGCAGGTAAGGGTGCTGCGGACTTATCCGAAAGATGAAGGACAGGCGGAATTACGCCTTTGATTTGATATTTATTTTTCGCATGCATACCGCGCAAGTGATACAAAAATGTCCGATGAGGACCCGTTACGACATCTGCCAAATAAACCAATTTTTTGGCTTTTGGAATTTTTAAAAACGAGTCTTCGGATAAGAAAAATTGAAGTGAGAAAATTTTATTAAAGATTTGTGACAAGGCCGCAAAAAAATCAGCTGTGCGTACCGATGCTTTTGAATCGACAAAAACATGCACGATATCGGGATTTATAATCATAAACGATGGTAAAAACTTAACGAGCTCAATTAGATTCCATTTCGAAAAAAAGTACAAAATATCAGAGTGGGCCAGGTTGCTAATTTTTTCAGATTGCGATGTAACAATAGTAAATTCGTGCCCCGAGCGTTTGATGATTTCGATTTGATTTAGGCTATTTGTGGTCAACCGTTGCGTGACAAAAAGAATTTTTGACATAGGCGCGACCTCACGTCCCAAGGGCTTTGTAGATATCGTTCAATATTTTCTTATTGGCTTCGGGAATAGGTCTAAGTTTTAATTCTTGAGGGTAAATCCATTCTAACATTAAATGATGTTTTGCTTTGGGTTCACCCTTCCAGAAATTGATTTCGTAAAACAATATTATAATCCCGACATCCCCATAGGAATGAGTGCACGCCAATTTTAATGTGCCCACTTGTGCTTCGATACCCAATTCTTCATCAAGCTCACGTTTAAGGGCTTGTTCTGGAGTTTCGCCGATTTCTATTTTTCCACCAGGAAATTCCCACAGGCCCGCCAAAGAATGATTTTCAGGGCGTTGACCCACTAAAATCTTTTGATCTTTTTTTAAAAAACCAGCAACAACGGGTATCCAGTTGATTTTTTTGATCTTT
>JAYVPD010000088.1:0-7855 GCA_043757515.1 Pseudobdellovibrionaceae bacterium | reverse complement strand
TCTCCTGTACAAGTTCATTGTCAGTTAAGATTATTAAATCTTTGCCCATATATTAGACCCTCGACTTGGTAAGTAGGTTAATTTTTTTCTATTTTTTTTTGAGTAAAAAATTTCCTTTTACTTTTCAGCCCCTAAACACCAGATTCAAACACCTTATGAATCCTATGCCCAGTGGCCTTGAGAGCCGGATAATAGGCTTTTTAAAAACCGTCTCTCTGCTTAGTTACTAAGCAACGGAAAGGCCAATCTTTTTGAAGCCACATTGGCTCTGAGTTATAAGGAAAGCTTTGGATACTAGACCTGTGCTTGTGATCAAATAATTTATATTCGATTTGAACATTTTGGCATAAATTTAATTTATGCCAAATCACGATAACCACTAATTTTGTTTTAGATTTTGACAGAGCCAAAATGAACCGAATACTTTTTGATCAGTGCTGCTGAAGCTTTTTCGAAAGGGAACTATTGTGCCCATACAAATCTTCAAAGAATCGAATTTTGGTTCCAGTTTCTTGAACTGTTAGACTTAATATATAGACGCTCAATGGCTGGGTAACAGGTATTCTAGTTTCAGACTCTAGTTTCTGTCCAGGTTTAGCAATAGCACCCTCTAGCCGAGGTCTATTCCATTCTGTATTGGCCAGTAAATATTCGGCTAGTTCAAGCGGCTTTTCTAAGCGAACAGTGCTTGAGCCTGACAAACGGTAATTACTTTTAAAGCCAGTGTGGTCATTTGAATCACTTAAATAGATCGAGTACTTATTTGTCATGTTAAATTTGGCTACACCTAAAGCATTGGTTGTCCCGGGATTTTGAATCAGTTGAAAATCTATTGTGCTGCGATTTATGAGGTTCCAACTAACAGATTTAGGGTCCACTTCCAAATCTGATCGGATATTAATAATTTTGTAGGCATTCTTTTTGAAAAAGTTTGAATCTTTTTTTATTAGAGGTAGTTTTTCATTAAAAAAGGAGTCCATAGAGACTTTCCAGGAGGGATTTAAGGTAACTGACGTAATTTTATCTTCCATAGAAGGAGACTTGCGATTAGCAGCGCCCCCTAAAAGTTTGAATTCGATGACTGGAGCTGTTTGGTTTAGATCAGAATCATTCACAGTAAAAATTTGACTCGCTAAATTGGCAAGGGCATACCGAGATTCCAGTTCATTGGGAAGCCAACGTGTTTTTTCAAGTTGCAATTCTGTTTCATGAATTCGGCTTTTTAGGTCCATGTTTAAAATGCGCCACACTTTTGAATTTTTGGCCAATCCAGTTTCAAATGGAATCGACAAATCTGCCTGTATCGATTTTAGGGCCGTATCAAAAGGGGTATCGTAGAGCGAACTAGTGTTGACCAAATTGTAGCCCAGAAGATTTAGCTTTTCTTTTACTAGCGATACACTGGGGTGAGAGTGGCCATTAGTAATAGTCCCTTCGGGCAACGGAGTTGGCTTCCATAGTTTTTTAGTATCCCAGTCATTTAGTTTGGCTAAAACTCGACGTAGTCCCTGATAAAGCTTATTTTTAGGAGCCAATTGATCTAAGGCCATTGGAATTTGGGCCGGTGTTAGGCTTGAAAAGGCCGACCAAAGCATGAACTCTCTCGGAGCATATTTTATGTCTGCTGAAGCTTTTCTTGGGTCTATCCTTCCAACCGCAACGTGAACTAAGGATTTCAAAATTAAATCACTTACAAATAGTTCTAGTTTTAAAGTGGATGTTTTATTTTTTTTAAGTACCTCAGTGATAGAATGAAAATTATAATCGCCTGGGTTTAAACCGTGAGATCTCAATCCCGTTCCAATGGATTCCAAATCAGTTGAGCTTAACTGCCACTGACCGGATTTTCCAAACAAGGGTTCAAAATTTCTGGATTGGTAGATTGATCGCAAAAAATAGCTGGCAGTGGACGCTTGCTGAAAATAGTCTCTTACTTCGTTGGCCGTCTGCCCAAAGCTCGAGCGAACCATAAGAAAAAGAATAAAGCAAAAAATTTTTATCACTCGAATTCCTTTCGCTATTCCGCTTTGATAATATTAAATTGCGAATCGGTTGTAATTTTCGCTGCTGAACTAAATGCCTGGCTGTTGCTTAAGGTCGCTAAAATTGAATCAAAATTAGGATTGGTGTACCGCAAATAAAGTATAGGACCCGTTTTCGACAGTACGAACAATCTTCCATCGTCGTCGCCTGTTATCTTTGAAACAATATCGCTAATAATCTGACTGTTCGATTGGGCGTAGGCACTTGGTATTTGAATCGACAAAATGATAACTAAAATTGACAGAATAAACTGATATTTCATCGTAACTCCAACCTGGAATTACTTATACAGGGAACCCGTGTTTTATAACATTGGCTAGAATCAAGTCGGAAAAATTTACCTTAGGATTAACAATTTATGGAACATACATTTTCTAATTTTATCCGTCAGGTCGACCATCGCTTTTGAATCAAAGTCTTCTTTAAGGATTCTAGGCTTTATCACGGTCGTTCTATCGTCAATATGTATGACATTGGATTTATGAGTAACCCGTCTATCAAACTCAATCCATTCTGATTTAAGGCTGCAATTCAATTTAGAGACATCCTGGCTGGTCGTATTTTTGAATGAAATCGAATATTCAGATATTCGAGGGTAGTTTAAACCCAAGTCAGTCGAACGCATTTCCAGTTTTTCAGCAATTTGCGCAAGCGACGAATTTTCCCAGAGTACAAATCCTAGGCCTTGATTTGATGTATAAAAGGGATTTAATTCTTGAAACTCATAGTTAAACTCCAAATCTTTTGTAATACGTGACATAAGCGAAAAGGGTTGAAATTTGGCACCTTTGATTGCTTTGACATTACTTGAGGTCCATTCAAGTAATCTAAATTGAAGGGCCTCTTCTGAGGAACGCAACTGATCGCCTGCCCATTCGCTGGCCGGTATGCCTGAAAACTTGAGTTTTGATTTTACTTTAATATTGGGTTTTTTAATGTCCGAGTATTCGATTTGAATTAAAGAGGTGCTCTTTTTAAATTGATTTCCAGGAATATCTTTTTCAATTGGAAACTCGGGATCTAAAACTAAAGCCGGCCTTCCCGCAATATCAGGCAATGGTTCTGCAGTGTAAACCATATTATTAGTTGCATCTAACCAGCGAGCCTGACCGTTGACTTCAACGTAGGTAATGGCGTGATTGGAAACTTTTAAAGATGGCAATTTAGTCTTTTCTACTTGATTGGTTTCGCCGCGATAGACAAACGCTACATAGCTTTTATATCCGTTGCGGCGAAGAATAGCCGCTAGGGACGCTGAATAGTCTTTGCAGTCACCATAACCACTTTTTGAAATTTCGGACAAGGGTCTAGGCACTAACGCGCCTTTAACAGTGCGCCAATCGCCTAGATAGCGAATTTGGGATTGAAGCTGATCCATAATAAATTCAAATTTTTTCGTATCGTCTTTAATATTTTTAGATTGATGATAGATAGTTTCGAACGGAGCAGGCAGTGGTTCAGACAAGATTTTTTCATAGTTGTCGATCATTGGCTTAAGCAGCTTTTTAGACCATTCTTTTTCTGTAGAAATTTCGACATGGGGAACTGATCGCCTAGTCAAATAAGCATCTTTTTCTTCGATCGGATTTAAAAATATTGGCTTTTTCTGACTGATGTTTAAAAAATAGATATTATTTTCCTTTTTTGATTCTATTGCTAACGAATCCAGTGGGTCACTGACGTTGAAGAAAAGTTCTTTTTCGCTTTCAAAATAGATATTTTGCTTGATTGAGTTTTCCCTCCAACCAAAATATTCGATCGTGCTAAAAAAATCGTCTAGCGAAAGAGTATGCGTTTCATAGTGCACCTTAAAATACAAAATTGAACCTACTTGAACGTTTGGAAAGGCCACGGATATTTGATTGTCATTGTCAAATCCATCTTTACTGGAAGCAATCGGCTTGTCTTCAATAAAATCTTTTTCGACTTTGAAGATTTTATTTTCATTTTTGGTATAGGCTTCAATTTGAGTTATTTTTGTCAAGTGAGGTGCGTAATTAAACTTATAAAAACCAAATTCTTTTCGACCAGTTTCATTTAATATTTCTACTTCGAATTCACTTACGCTTTTATACTGCCCTCGCTTGTCGATTCGATAGTACTGACTAATTTGGGAAAATCGATGACTAGCTTCTTCTGGCTTTTGTAGTCGGCCCCAAGCTAAACTTGAAAAAAATAGTAGTAATATTAAGAGGTTTTTCATTGGGTTCCTTTATTTTTCTTGGCGGCTGACATTTCCGCAATAAGATCCTTAACTCCCTGAGAAGGCTTTTCCTGTTTTTCAAGCCGTTTAACGGTTTCAAAAAATTTTACAAAACTGCTATCATTCAATTGGTAAAGTTCTTCTAGATCGCTCATGTCCTGCAGGTAAGTTTTATAAACAATTATTCGAGCGTTATTTAGATCAATAGAATCGAATTTCAAATAATTATCAGTAGATAGGAGCGGTTTTACTTTTTCTACAAAATGAGCTTTGATTTCGTTGAGGCGTGCACGTCTGAGGTCTTCTTTTTGGCCCGTTTGGTTCTGATACCATTTTTCCATATCTTTTATTTCTGCTGTTATAAATGAAGAGAAAAGCTTTTCATCAGCATTTTCTTTTTTTGCTTGCTTAAGAGTTTCTGAGGCATCGCCTTCTTTTTGCTGGTAATAGATTTCCATTCCCTTATTTCCTAGAAAGGTAGCCAAACGTTCGTTGAAGTCGGCTTCACTTTTTATAAATAGAGTGGCATGGACGGATTCGTGAATAATAGTGTTTACAAGATCATGATCTTTGTACCGAAGCATACTTGACAGTAACGGATCCTTAAACCAACCAAGCGTTGAATAGGCTGAAACCCCGCGAATATAAACATCCAAGTTTTCTGCTTTTAAAGATTCGCCTTCGTCTTTGGCGTCTTCTTCAGAAAAATAGCCTTTGTAGGGGACTTTGCCAACGATAGGAAAACTCCAATAATAAGTTTCAAGAGTCCACTTGGGGGAAGCGCTGACAACATAGCTGACATAGGGCCTATCTAGTTTAACAAAGGTAGAGTAGTTTTTTTTCACGTTTAGCTTCAGAGTGTTTTCTGAAAATAAACGAACATCTTGCGAAAGTTTTAATTTCGCCTTCTCTTCATTGGAAATAGCAGGGTCAGCTAAGGCCTCTTCAATGGGTACTCGTTGATTTAAAAGACTCAGCTGATTGTACGCACTTTTGGTAAGGTATCCCAATTGACAGCTGCAAATTGACAAAACTGAAATTAAAATAAGGGTGATCTTTAAAGAATCCATGTGATTCCAGCTCGCACGGAACTGTCTTCAACGGTCGATTTATTTCCGGCGCTATCTTTTGAATCGGTTCGCCACGCATCGTAACTAAACTTCAAACCAAAGGCTTCAGAAAGTTGGATTTTAATTCCGGCTCCGTAACTTGGTGAAAGCGAGTTGATGGGGTCTGTAGAGTAAACAAAAACGTCTGCATTTTTTGTTGTTAATGTTTTTTTAATTTGAGCGACTCCACCTTTTATGTACGGCTGAAACAAAGCCTTTCGATCAGCAAGCATTACTATCAAATCCGAGCCATAAATTACAATTTTTTGCAAAGAAGTTTGTTGCTGATAACCAGTGCCGTTAAAAATTGTTTCTTCGCGCAATACTGACGCGTCTGTATAGCTTAGTTCAACTGCCAGCTTTTCCATAAAATAGAAAGACGACGAAGCTGTCGTAGATTCTGTGTTATTAAAGTTATCTGAATTGAAGTAAGTCTTTTTTTGCGCGTAAGAAACTGAAAATTCTGTTAAAAACGCAAACGAC
This sequence comes from Pseudobdellovibrionaceae bacterium, assembly GCA_043757515.1. Lineage (GTDB taxonomy): Bacteria > Bdellovibrionota > Bdellovibrionia > Bdellovibrionales > Bdellovibrionaceae > UBA2316. The sequence continues at coordinate 2,017 of JAYVPD010000088.1, read as the reverse complement.
TGGACACTGATTAGCAGTATAAAAATGAGTATTTGCATACCCTAATTATAGTGGTTTTTGGGGCATGGGTCTTTAAATTCCTGAAGGTCTAGGCCTTAACACGGACTTGGATCCAAAGACTTTAGTTTTGCTTGAGAATCATAAGTACGTCCTATTGGGTTTTATCGCCATTTTTAACGTGTAAGGGTGAAGTTTATACAGACTTATAAGAAACACTATGGGCCCTTGCCGTTTTCTTGTAGATATGAGCGACGCTATTTAATAGGAGTTTAAAATGTCAAAGGTTTCATTTTTAATTGTTTGCTTACTATCAATCGCTTTTGCATCACAATCCCATGCCTGTGGGTATCTTTTGAATCTGGATTCTATAGTTCCAATGGAAGATTTGCAGGGACTTCAGAGTTTGAAAATTCAAGTCGGTTTACCATCAAATAAAAGTCATAGTTTTTTTGCCTACAATGCGATCGCGATTAGTAAACAATCCGTTTCCAAAAAAGGAGATGCACTAGAAATACGTGGTGCTAGTTTGCCAGTTAATGTAAATATGGATCAAATAGTAGAATTGCAAAAGCTTCGTGGGGCCAATAAAGGATTGCAAATAAATGTATTTCGCCAAACTAACTTTGCTAAACAATTTTTAAAAGATGCTTCGCACCTATTTCTGAATATGGGAGCTGGGCAGATGCTGTTACAAGAATCTAACTTTACGCCCGCAGATGGACAAGGTGATCATGGTTTTGATCCAAGAGATTTGAAATACGATGCCTCTCGAAAAGCTCACTTTATCGTTTCCAGCGAACGAGTGGCGCTTAATTTTTCAGTCACTGAAGTTTCCAGCTGTAAATAAATTTTTTGTATTGCCCATAGTATGCCCTTCTTCATTCCGGGGGTTTTCTGAGGATTTGGGATTCTAATTGAAATCCTGCCTCGGGCGGGGGCGCCGAGCCGGATTTCAATTAGAACTCCCTTTTACCCAATGAAAACTTCAATCCGCCACTAGAAAAACAAAGAGGCCCAGAACACGGTAGATTCTATGTTCCTGCATCAAATACTAATGTGCCAAAACAGCAGGATTGAAATAGACGTGAAATGAATAGCGTAAGTGGATAAACCCATCGTCTTGGATCATTTCTTTTGGTGGGTTGGGGAAGACTTTGGCATCTTCAAATGCTTTTACGGATGATTGATCAAACTGTGTGATTCCGGATTCTTTTAACAAAATGGCTTTTCGTAGATGCCCTTGGGGATCAATTAGAAATTCAATCTGTGTAATCCAAGTTTTTTGTGAAACTGATTTGATGACTCGACGGCGATCAAAAAAGTCCAAAGCGCTTCTTATATAACCTTCCCAGCGAAAACGGACTAAATCTTCGACTCGGGCATAAAAAGTATAAAACTGATATTGATTTGTATTCAAAGCTGTAAAGTCACCAACAGACATGTTGTCGGGCAGAACTTCGCCAAGAGTTGAATTCATATACTGATCTTTTGGAAACAAATCCATCGGTTTATAGTCGCTATTTTTTTGCTGTTTAGGGCGGGTTACGATATCGCCGTCTTCGATTTTCGCCAGCTCTTTGAGTTGTTCTTTGATTTTTTCCTGAAGAAGTTCCTTTTGATATTTCGGCATTTGCTGGCGATTTTGAGTTTGGCCTATTTCTTTTGCTTTAGTTTCTAAAAATACGCGTTGTTTTTTTTCAGATAGGAATCGCGCGATTTCCTTAGACTCATCGTCGATCTGGCTGGCTGGAGGATTGGCCTGCCTAACTATTTGTTGCGTGTCTTTTTTTTGATTGAGGACGACTTCGATCAGCGTCGGCTTTTCAACCGGGACTTGGCTTACAAAAGGCGAGGTAAAATAGTTCAAGAAATCTCTGGGAACAAACCAAACGAAGCCCACTAAAAATAAGTGAAAAAACAAGCTTAGAGCTAAGGCTAGGGGCAGGTATTTGTCCGCTCTCATCTGTCTCAATCTAGAACAAATTGGACCCATTTTCTACTAAAATGGCTCAAGTTT
>JAYVPD010000087.1:0-29030 GCA_043757515.1 Pseudobdellovibrionaceae bacterium | reverse complement strand
AGGGCGTTGACCCACTAAAATCTTTTGATCTTTTTTTAAAAAACCAGCAACAACGGGTATCCAGTTGATTTTTTTGATCTTTGTACGTTTCATCACTTTAAAGTCTACTAGACGAAATACTCTCTGGCTATTTTTTTAAAGATAAATGGGCCTCGGAAAATTAAAGAGCTATAGAGCTGGCATAAATCGGCGCCCATTGCCAATCGTTCTTTCAGATCGACTCCGGTGCTTATGCCGCCCGTGTTTATAATTAATTTATTGTTTCGGTGAGGGCCAAGGAGTTTAACTACGAGTTTTAGTGAATCCATTGAAAGATGGGCCACCGGTTTTCCAGAGAGGCCCCCATCTGCAGGATAAGGAGAGGGCGATGGTCTTTGGATAGTGGTATTAGAAATTACATAGCCATCGATGCCTTGATTGAAACTAGACTTTACGATCATTTCAAGGTGTTCATCGGTTTCGTCGGGGCTAATTTTTAAAAGCAAAGGGCGATTCAGTCGTCTGGATTCATCCCCCAGCTTTTCCATTAAAGGATCAAAAAGTTCTTTAGTAAAAAGCTGACGAAGCCCAACAGTATTAGGGCTTGAAATATTGACGACAAACGCATCGCAAACACTATTCATTGTGCGCATAAGAAATAAATAATCTTCGTGGGCAGCGGCATTGGTCGTTGTTCTATTTTTACCAATATTTAAAAATATAGGAGTTTGCCTCTCAGCGAACGATTTTTCTATTTCAAAAAAAACAGATTTAGATCCTGGACTTGGAAATCCCATTTTGTTCCAAAGACCTTGGGTGTCTAAAAACCGATCCATGATTTTGCCTGGATTTGAATTTTGAGGATACGGCGTCACCGTACCTATTTCCAAAAAACCAGCACCCAGATGCCACCATGGCTCTATGGACAATCCAGTTTTATCTAGTCCGCCTGCAGTTCCTATAGGATTTCGGAAATAAAGATGACGCCATTCACGCGAAGCCCACGTATTCGTCGAGTCCGTTCCACTTTTTGATTTTTCATTTAGAAAAACGGTCATTTTTAAAAACAATGGAAGCCAATCGTGCCCAAGTGTTGGCGGCAACCAAAACCAAGGCTTCCATTTATCAAGCATAGTCTCAAAGGCACTATCTAGGATACAGACCTCGAAGAAGCATTGCTTTTTCTAGACGCTTGATGGAAACAGCCATAGCCGCACTTCTCATGTCACATTCTTTTTCCATTTTAAATTTCACAACGGTATCAAATGCCTTTGTAATAATGGTTTTCAATCTTGCATCGACTTCAGATTCATCCCAAAAGAATGACATAATATCTTGAACCCATTCAAAATAGGATACTATCACACCACCGCCGTTGGCGACTACATCGGGAGCGATAAAGATTCCGCGTTTTGAAAGGATCTTGGTCGCCGGATTTGAAATCGGCCCATTGGCACCTTCGACAACAACTTTAGCTTTAATTTTTTCAGCATTGTGCAAATCGATTTGGCCTTCCAAAGCACACGGAAGAAGCGCATCACACTTAAGCTCCAAAAGGTCTTCATTTGAAATTGGTTGTGTTTTAGGAAAATCTTTAACGGTTTTATGGGTTTTTAAATATTCTAAAAGTTCAGGAATATGGATTCCATCGCCATTGTGAATTCCACCGCTGACATCGCTGACGGCAATAATTTTAGCGCCTCGTTGAAACGCAAACAGTGCAGCAAAAGAACCCACGTTACCAAAACCCTGAATAGCAATCGTGGCGCCTTGAAATGCGATTTTACAATAATCAAATGCTTTTTCAGTTACGTAGATTACGCCCAATCCAGTCGCATGATTTCGACCAAGTGACCCGCCGATTTCAACTGGTTTCCCTGTTACAACGCCTGGCTGCGAAAAGCCGCCGTATTCTTGAGAATAGGTATCCATCATCCAAGCCATTGTTTGCGGATCTGTGCCCACATCAGGAGCTGGAATATCTTTGGTTGGCCCAATGAACGAGCCAATTTCAGAAGTGTATCTTCGAGTTAAATTTTGTTTTTCTGTTCGTGATAAAAGATTCGGGTCAACGCAAACGCCGCCCTTGGCTCCACCTAAAGGCAGACCCAAAACAGAATTCTTGAAAGTCATTAAAGACGCTAACCCAACAACTTCGGGAAGATCCACATTTTGATGATATCGAATTCCACCTTTATAGGGACCCAACGTAGAATTGTATTGAACGCGGTAACCGGTGAATACTTTCACTGAATAGTCATCCATCCGCACAGGAACAGAAACCGTAATACATTTTCTTGGTTTTTTTAAGCGCTCAAGAACGTTTCTGTCGCAGTCGATAAGTAACGCAGCCTCTTCTAAATTTTTTAAAGCATTCTGAAAAAGAGGGCCATTCAGATGACCTTCAATTTTTGAAGTTTCATTGTGATTGTAAGATAAACTCATAGGGACTCCTTGAAAAGAGCCCATGGTATTAAAGTAAAAACTCATAGTCATCAAAGAACTTTGATTCCGCGGAGCAGGGTCCAGAGATTGCTCGAGATTGCTATGGCAAACGTAGTGCCTGTTATCGCCGCAAATGCTCAATGGATTGGATACTTAATTGACAAACTTAGTTTAATTACAGGGGGCATTGTTTTGAATAAAACCGTTTGCTATAACTCGAGCGAAATTAAAAATCATTGGGAGTCTTTTTTATGAAAAATTCTATGCTTGTAATCTCGATTTTTGCATCTTTTTCCGTTTTCGCAAATGGACCTTCGCCTGTCGATACGTCGCTTTCAAAGGGAAATCTCGATGTTTCGATTAAAGCAGTGAACTGTGTTGTGAGCCTTTCAGAAGACGAACAAACAATAATGACTTTAATGCAAAGCACTCGAATTGATAATAATGACGGAATTAAAGAGAAATTTGAGGCTCTGAAAAGTGAACAACAAAAAGCTCTAAATAGTCTTCCGACTCGATTTTCTTCTGGAAGTGTTGGAGGCGAAGTATTGGATGGCGCAAAAGTAACTCAAGTTCAAAAAACCGCGTTAGTTGAATTTCTTCGTGTCGTTCTGGATCCCTGCACACACATTCAGCTTGTTAAGTAAAAAATTAGAAAATTAAAAAGAGAAAGAGGTCCTTTGTGATTTAAATTATAGCGTATTTATTCCCTATGGTCCTGGCTTTGACAACGAATGCCGACGCAGCTGAGAAGGTAGACATTACTCTCACTGGTAAACGGGCTGAAAAAATAGTCGCCGCTTTTATCGCTAGTGGCGTCAGCCCATTTGGGGATAAAAGAGGACGAGGTTTTGAATAAGTCAAATGGGGAAACGACAGATGATAATTTGATTCGTGATTATGGCGCCGTCACCTGTTTTTGGAATCTTGAGCAAAAAGGAAATAAGTCGCAGTTGAAAAATACAAAATCTACTTTTCAAACAGGTGGCTACCCAATCGGTCTTTAGGATTTCAATCGTTTTTGGTCGTTCTTTAATCGTGAATAGGCCAATTTTTCGATTTCCTTGGCTAAGAATAAATTTTCAGCCATAAGGGAATAAAAATCTTGAGATGATATTTCTAGCACCATGCAGTCTGTCTGTGCGCGAGTGGTAGCGGTGCGAATTCCCTGATTTACAAAAAGAGATAGTTCGCCGAAAGCATCACCGGCGGACAATACATTGATTGTTTTTCCATCCTGTAGAATAGCCATCGAGCCCTGAATCAAAATATAAAAAAAGTGCCCTGGAGTTCGTTCTTTAAAAAGTATTTCGTTAGCGGCCACACTTTTTAGCTGTCCTCGATGTATCAGTTGGTCGGTCGTGTCTTCGGGCAAGATCGACAATATGGGTGATTTCATTATGCCGTGTATGACCCAAAAGCGATGCTTTAGATTTTCTGCGACTTCCTTTTTAATCCAACCATCAAACACCTCTGGAATAAAAATTATTTTAAGAATTTGAATATCGGTAGACGCGACTACGTCCGCTAGCCGGGGTTCATTTAAAAAGAAACCGTATTCACCAAAAAGGCAGCCGGGAATTAGCGTAGCAACCCGAAATCGTTCGCCATTGGTATTTTTCTTAAATATACCAACTTGTCCTTTAAGCAAAACATACATATCGCGATCCATACCTTTTTCCTGAATCACCAAGGTATTCTTGGGTACCGCGTAGGACTTTGAATTAGCTAACATAAAATTCAAACTATCTGGCTTTAGCGATCGAAAAAACGGCAAGCTTTTTACATTGGATAAATCGATATCTTTCAATTTCACTTCAGGATGTAAATTATTTTTCTCTGGCTCTGTTTTTAAAACCGACGATTTGAAATAGTCGAAAAAATCAGAATTGGTAATAGCTTGCACTTGAGTCAAATTGTAAATCAATGCATAAAGCTCGGAAAAGTTAATCAACCAACCTTGTTGATAATAAAAATAGACTGTTTTCGCAATCGTCTTTTCCTGCTTTAGAATTTGAAAGTAGTCTTTTTGCAAAGACGACATGGGCACTAAAGCAGAATTGTGAATATGAAATTGAATTTCTAAATTTTCTAATCGCATCTTAATCTATCGTTCAATGAAAGCTATCCGGTGTCAATTCGGACTGGATGCCTATTTAACTGATGACGAGAAAAATGACACAAAAACAGCACGAGGGTCAGATCCACCTGCAGTTACTGGTGTCTTAAGTGTGGCACATAAATCTTTATTAGCGCCCGTGCCCGAGCAGCTAATATTATAGGTCGAAATAATCACACTTCCAATGCTAGTTTGGACCGCAGCAGCAGAGGCCGATGTAGTTGTAGCTTTAGCCAATTCAATAAGGGCCAATGGTCCATTAGGAAGATTCGCGGCAACGTCTGCCAAGCACGTTGTTAAATTATAGGAACCACTTGTTGGCGTTTTGCAATTTGTGGAACTTGGAGCGGAATCTGAAAAAAATTTAAGTAACGTTGTCGAAAAATATCCAAAAGCAGAGATCAAAGTTTTTCCTTTAGCGCCAGCGGCGTAACAATCGCTAAACGTAGTACTCGCATTGGATGCATCTGTCGCAATATTTGCGGTCGAGGAAAATGAAACAAGACCCATAAAGGATGATGTGCCACTGCCATTTAAACTGCTAAAGGCCGTAGTGTATTTTACGGGATTTGCAAAGCCTTCTCGCACAAAAGCTGCTGCACATCTTATATTGTAAGCGCCGACTGTAGTAATTCCATCTACTTTGGAAACGCAATCCATCGCCGTGGTTGCCGTTGCCGAGTTTAGGCAATTTTGGGCATCCCCGATTTTATCGACATCTTTAGCGGACCCGCAGCCGGCTAAAAGAGTTGCCGTTAAAAGGGCGCCTGCGCAGGTAACAAAAAAATAGCTATAGGTATTCGGTCTAGGTTTTTTGGTATTCATTTTTCACTCCGATTTATATTGTAGTTAGGAATTCAAAGTCATCAAGAGATCAATACTTAAAACGGGCCAAAGTCTATACTTCATAAAAGGGCTAATTGGACTAGGTGGTTTTAGTCTATAATATAGAAATGAAATGGATCTGGCTTATCATTCTTTTTTATTCGCCACTTTGGGCAAGCGAGCGCTTCGAGTTTTACAATGGAATTCGGCCATTAGGAATGGGAAATACGTCGACAGCCTCTGTGAATGACGAGACAGCGTTATTGATTAACCCGGCAGGTCTGGGTAAATTGCGCGATTTTTTTGGAACCATTTTTGATCCCGAGATTGATATTGGAAGCTCGGCCATGAATATTTATCGCGCCAAAAGTTTTACCAATCCGGTTTCTGTGTCCCAGGTTATGCCTGCAGTTATATTGGCGCCGGGGGAATATTACTATTCAAGAATCCAAGTCTTTCCCTCGTTTGTTGCTAAGAATTTTGGTATTGGAATATTTGCTAAAAATGAATTGGCGGCGATGGTCGATCCTACAACGAAGTTAGCTTCACTATTTTATCGCGATGATATGGCCGTGTTGCTGGGATACAACTTTCGATTTTGGGATGGGCGTATTAAATTAGGTTTCACAGGCAAAATTATTAGTCGAACCGAAGTCGATGAGTCTGCAATTGATCCAACGCTGGCTTCCGATATCCCGACGCTGGTTGCAAATAACTATGCAAAACATGGTCTAGGTATTGGCGGCGATGTGGGCCTTATTATGACAGCACCGTGGCAAAACCTACCGACGATCGGTATCGTAGCCCATGATGTCGGGAACACTGTTTATGATAAATCTTACTTCACACGATTGGCTACCGCGAACCATCCCAATGTTACTTTGCAAGATGTTGATGCGGGAATTTCATTTCAAGTTATTCATCAACCGAACATTCGAAGTTTATGGACCGTCGATTATAAAGGAATTTTAACTGCCAAAGACGAGCCAGATAAAACAAAATTATATCACTTTGGATTTGAAGTTAACTTTGGAGACGTGTTTTTCGTTCGAGCCGGTTACAATCAGCGATATTTCACTGGTGGCTTAGAGTTATCCTCGGAACGATTTCAATTTCAAGTAGCAACCTATGGTGAAGAAGTAGGGACTCTGGCGAGTCCGAAAGAGGATCGACGAAATGTCGCTAAATTTACGTTTCGATTTTAAGAAAATTCAAAAAAAAATGTCGGTAGTGCTAGCGTTGCTAGTGGCAGCTGGCTGTGGTGGAAACGTTTTTCAATTGACCGCTAAAAAAGACACTTCGGAAGCGATTTATCAGGACGCTCGAAATTCTTTAAACGGTCTGGACTACGATACGGCAATAACCAAGTTGGTCGCTTTGCAAACTGCCGATGTTTCGTTTTACCTTCGCTGTGAAAAAGTGGACGGGGTTAAAATTTGCCCTCGCGAAGATTTAGCTGGCGCTTACGCATCGAAATGTGGACTTAATTTTGTAAGTTTTGTTTCGGCCCTGTCGTCGTCGTCGGGATCTCCGTTTTTATTTTTTATGAAGAAGTTTCAGAACGTTGCTGTCGTCCCGGCTCAATGCTATGAGGCTCAAAAGGTAATCGAAACTTTTGGCGCGTCGTCTTCAGTAAGGACCTCCGAGCAAAATTTATTTATGGCCGTGCTAGGTATGGCAAAAATCGGTACTTATTTGCGTGATGCTGCTGATAAAGATCAGGATGGCACGACCGATGCTACTTTTACGTCGTGTGATTCCACTTTGATCTCAAATGAATATTTAAAGCAGGTTATGACAGGCATGGGGCTAATTATTGATAACGTAGCCGCCGTAACGGCCGTTTTGTCAGGATCGTCCTCAGCTTTGACAGATTTAGACACTATCAAAACAACCTGCGGCGCTCCGTGTATTATTACTGATCCAACTAGTTCTAATTTTAATGAAACCGTTACGCGAGCATTGCTGCGTTCAAGCGACAAAGGTATTGAGCCCAGTTCGGGATGTACGTTTCCATTGTGTTGTCCACCATGAGAATTCAAACACTATGATGAAATATTTTTTTGGATTACTTTTTATTTTTGAGGCAAACTTTGCGGTCGCATCCGATTTGTATGAATACAATCGTCCGGTCCGTGCTCTTGGAATGGGTAATACGTATCTAAATTTTGTTAAGGACACCGATGCGCCGGCTTTAAATCCTGCGGCCCTTGGTTTTATAACTGGAATTTCAGTTGAAATGGTCAATGTAGGATTTGGGTTAAATGGAACAGAAACACTGGCGAAGTATCAAAAATCTGCTGATATTCAAGGCGCCTCTGACTATGATAAATTTTTTGGAAAGAATATTTGGTTGGGAGTCAACGCCCGAGTGTCTGCGACCATGCCAAATTTTGGACTGACTGCCTATGATGATGGCAAAGTTTCCATGATTCTAAGAAATACAGCGTTTCCTAATATGGATCTCAGTTTTTTTAACGACTATGGGCTTATTGTGGCGGGTGCTTTTCCTGTGGCTCCGCTAACTTCAATGGGTGTTGCTATAAAGCGTATTAATCGATGGGGTGGTTACCAAACAGTGGGACTCAGCACGATTGCTGCTGGAAATTCGGCTGCGCTTAAAAATGAATTTGAAAATAAAGGGGTCGGCTACGGTGGTGACATTGCTTTGATGACCAAAATTCCTGGTCCACTGTCACCGTCGTTCTCGATCGTGTGGCAGGATGTTGGTTCAACGGCATTTACGAAAACGACAGGCAACGATGCGCCGCCCAGAATTAAAGACGATTTGCAGGCCGGTGTCGGCGCTGTTTTAGATCTACCAGGCCTAGATATTTCAGGTGGAGTCGAATACCGCCATATCAATGATACAGGCGTTCAAATTGGTAAAAAGCTGCACACGGGACTCGAAATCGGATTGCCTTTTATTGATCTTAGAATGGGATCCAGCCAAGGTTACACAACCTATGGCGCAGGGTTTAGTTTTCTTTTTCTAAATTTTGATGCAGCGATATTTAAAGTAGAAAAAGGCGAATATCCTGGGCAAACTCCGGAAGATCATATGCTCATAAGTTTAAGTCTTAACTTATCAGTTGACGCTAACTTTAATTTCTATTCTAAAGAAGGAAAGAAAAGAAATCTAAAACAACGTCGGTAGTAGATTGTTAAAACTAATCAAAGTAAATTCCAAGAGTCAGATCTGGGAATATTTTAAAAAAAGTGATATCGAAAATGAAACCTGGGTGGTGGCAAAATCCAGCGAGCGCGATGATTTAGCTGGGCACATTTTGGCCGACAAAGGCTATTTCCTCGACAACAGTGTCCAATTGAAATTCTCGTTTTATGAAACTCTTTATAAAAATGTATTCCCAGAATTTACAATACTATCAAGGGATTTTGCCGAAGCTTTTCTAAAACAGAAAATGCAGGAATTAAAAACTGAACTTGCGATAGATATTATTGATGAAGCCAGTCGTCTGCGCAGCATCACCTATTTTGCCCCCCTGCTGCTAGATCCTGATTTAGACAAAGCTAAATTTCAAGAATGGTTAAGTGAATCGGATGAGCGCGTTTTGCGTTTGAAACCAGATTTGCTTTTAAATGAATTATTTTTATCATTCTTTCTGAATAGTAATCTTATTTGTGAAGACTGGCTTTTGGCGCATTTACAAAACGCCAGCTTTGCGGACCTGCACTTGCCAGTAAAACGTTTTTATTTCGATCTTAGTGTCGATTATTCAATAGTAGAGGCTTCGCTTCTTCAAAAACTATCTAAAAACCACGATCTGTGTTTGTTTCAAATAGTGCATGAATTCGATATTAAATATGCTCATCTTCTGCAAGGTTATGATCGATTTGATTCATTTGAAAACATAACTAAGCATAGTGAAAGCTCGGTTCGAGATACAAAGTCAATCGAACTTAAAAAATTTTCATCGGCAGTTTCGGAGTGTAGATTTGCGGTAGGCCAAATTAAAAAATGGTCCAGCAGTGGTCTGAGGCTGAGTGAAATGGCGATTGTAGCGCCAGATATAAGCAAATATTTTGATATGCTGTCGTGGCAACTAGCGGCTGAAAATATTGTGATAAAACAAAATAAAAAAACTAATTATTTAGAATTTCAAGACATTCGTGAACTTTTGTCTGATCTTTCATTTTTCAAAAGTGAAATCGAATATTCATCCGTTCGAGACTCTTTGGCACGGTTTTTCAGCAAAGAGAGGCCCGGTGTTTTTGGAAAAATTGAAGAAAAACTAAATTCACAGTTTTTACAGTCAGAACAGCTTTTGTCTTTGATTCAATCGCTAGTGCCAAACTTCTTTAAAGTGCATCTTGAATTTTCTGTCGAAGAGATTTTAAATATTCGAGAAAAAAAATTGAAGGCTGCTGATTTCTTGAAACTTACTAGACTATTTTGGGAACGCTCTGGTCTAGGAGAGCGAAAAGAGAAAATAATCAATTCAATTTATAATTCAACTTCGCTGGCAATTGAATTGAGTTTCCAAGAATGGATCGCGCAGGTTGAAAAAACAGCTGGTCAGTCAGAATCAAACCTGGGCCAGCAAAGCCCAATGGGCTTGTCTGTTGGTTTTTTGTCAAACGTTTCGCTCTACAATCTAAAGAACGTTGTGGTCATAGGCCTTGATGAAAGTGGCTTCAAAAGTCAATTTAAGGAATCCATTCCTAAAGACGATATTTTCAAACTGGGAAGTGAACTGGGTGTTTATTTGCCTCATCCTGATTTAAATGTCAGGTCCTTTCAATTGGAGGAATTGCTAAGCCAGGTTCAAGCGACTGCGATTTTGTCTTACCCTTATAAATCGATCGATTCATCCATTCAGAATCCTGCTCCGGAATGGCAGAATCGCGCGTTTCAACAAAAGTTAATTGAAAAAGATATGGATGTTCCAGGCTTAGTAAATTGGGATTTGCTGGTAAATGATCACAACTCAAATTGGCTGAACGCACGGGGACAGAAATTTAAGCTTGATATTCAAAAAATGGATTTAAAACCCGAACAAACTAGTCGTATTGCTGGATTTTCATTAAATGATATTACTCTGTCGCCCTCGTCAATCCAGACATTTTTGGATTGCAGGCAAAAGTTTTACTTTCAACGAGTTTTAAAGTTGAAAAATATCGAGAGCGAAGCTTTTGATGTCAATGCGCGTGAAAAAGGCAGTTGGTACCACGCGATTTTTGAGAAAATTATAGCGCAGGAAGATACCTATATTACTCCGCTCGTGTCGCTGGCCTTTGACGAGGTTTTAAAGAAGTCCCTCCTCGAGCGCCTGCAAGTAGATTTTACGGATGTGTATCCTGTCGGACTTAGTCCGGCCACTTGGCTTTTGGTAAAGAAATCGTATTTTGAAAATGCGGTCAAATTTATTGAACAAGAAGTTAATTTTAAGAATCAGTTTCCAGAAATAAAAAATGTAAAAGTCGAATGGGCTTGGGAGATTTTTTACAATTGGCAGACGCATCAGTTTAGCCGTGAAAGAACAGATTCATCCGTGCGAATCTCTGGAGTCATTGATCGCATTCTGATAAATCAAACTACCAAGCAGTTGTGGTTAGTAGATTACAAATCGAGTTTAAAAAATTATTCAGCCTTTTCTGCCTGGCTATCCAAGCAGGAATTTCAATTGCTTCTTTACAATTTGGTTGTTCAAAACTATTCGGGTGAGCCCTGGGCGGGACCGGTTGAATACCTGAACTATTGGCAATTGCCAGATCTGAAAAAGAAAAAGGGTTTTTCTTTAGCCGACGCTCGGTTTTTGGAAATTGGCCATACCAAAAAAGATCAAGGAAGCTTGGAAGAAAAGAAAAAGGTAGAAGAGGATTTTTTAATTCTATTTAAAGACATGGTAGAGCAAATGAAAGAAGGGCATTTTTACCCAAAACCATCTGATGAAAATATTTGTCGCCACTGTGACTGGAGGCTGGCATGTCGAGCCCCTCACCTTTAAATACCATCATCCGCGCCGGTGCGGGCGCTGGTAAAACCACACGATTAATCGAAGAAGTGTATAAATTGTTTTCCAGTTTCAAACGCAAGAATGAAACCTGGCCGCGCCTAGTTTTGACGACATTTTCAAATAAAGCGACACAAGAAATTAACGAGAGACTATTGAAAAAGGCAATTGAAACAAATGATGCGAATTTTTTTGAATACATAAATTCGAAGTCCCATTTATTGGTGTCCACTATTCATGGGGTTTTGCACCTCTTTATAAGTCAAAACCAGTCTGAATTTGGTTTGACTAAAGATTTCAAGATCGTCAACGATGTCGAGATTACGCGTCGACAACAAAAGCTATTTAGAAATCTTATAACCTCGGTTCCCGAAGCGGCGGCACTGCTTGAAATTTATAATTTGTCAGAATTGTATTCGTTGGTCAGAAATTATCAATTTTTTAAACTGACGGAAGGGAATTTGCGGCCATTCAGCGAGCAGGCTTTTTCAGAGTACATAGAAAAATTGCGTCTTGAAATAAAAAGAGGCTTTCAGCTAGCGGTCCCAATTCTAAGATCGGCAACGCTTTCTAAGTCTTGGGCGGCAAGTGTCGCTGGTTTTCCAAGTATAGAGGGCAAGGATTTTATTTTGGATATTCTGAACTGGGAAGACACTATTCGATTGCCCACTGTTCCTCAAAAGGGCGAGCTTGATGTCTTGCTCGCCCAAGCTCAGTTTGTTGCGGCGATCAAAGCATTTAGGGACTTTCGAGACAAAAATTATCACGAACCGTTTTTAAAGGATTATCAGTTTCTTCATTCTTCGTTTATTAAGCTAGCAGAATCCTTTTGTGCGATTGCTATTGAGGATCGAAAACAAACGCAGGAGCTGGCTATCTCGGATATTGAAACTTTGTGTTTTCAAAGCGATTCAGATAATTCTCAATTATTTAAGGATTTTTCGCTGCAATGGGATTTTTGGATGATTGATGAATTTCAAGATACCAGCCCAATTCAGATTTCCCTGTTAAATTCCTTAATAGGGACTTCGCGAGCATTTTTTGTCGGGGATCCACAGCAAAGTATATATTATTTTAGAGGGTCTGATTCGCGGGTATTTGAAGATAAATATAAAGAATTGTCGGATTCAGGCAGTGTCGAAGTACTTAGTAACAATTACAGGTCACACTCTGGAGTTTTGAGTTTTATTAACGATTTTTTTACAAAACAGTTTTTTCAATTCAAATCAATGGGCGTTGTGAAAGGAAACCTCGGTTTAACTAGCGACGTTTGTGTTTACGAGATTGTCGATAAAAATTTATTGGCCCAGCACACGGCCTTGCAAATTAAGTCTATCCTTGAAAATGATCCTCAAACCCCATTTGAAAAAATCGTCGTTTTATCAAGAACTAATCGGGACCTAGAAAGTCTGGCTGAACAGTTCAAAGATTTAGGAATTCCTCACTACGTCCACAGTCAGGGACAATTTTTTAGGCAGCGAGAAGTTTTGGACCTACTATTCTTTGCGAAATTTCTGATGGATCCGCAGGATATTAGCAATTTAGCTTTTTTATTTAAGACTCCAACGGTGGGTATGAATAGCGAGGAAATCAAACGTGTTCTAGGTGGCTTCGAAAATTGGGAAAATTTGGTTTTGTCATATGAAAACAAAAAAGGCCAAATAGCAGAGTCAATTCAACGCCTAGATAAATACTTTAAAAAAAGTGTCCATATTGGAATTATTGAAACAATCCAAATTTTTGCGGTAAATGAAGGCGCTTTTGTTTTGAGCACCTTGTCTGACTCCTCGGGGAAAAAAGAATCCAATATCTGGAAATTGATTTACTGGCTAAAAGAGGAGCTTGAAAAAGGAATTGAATCTTTTTTAATTCAAATGGATATGGTGTTGAATCCGAACAAAAATGAAACCTATGAAGAAAGTGAAAATCAAGCAATCATAGAGCCCGCAAAAATTCAAATGATGACTATCCATGCATCCAAGGGACTGCAGTTTTCGCATGTGGTTTTAATTGGACTGAATAGTTCTCCAAAACTACGGGCTCGATTTTCCTTAGATGTCGATACGACTACAAAAGAATTTTCACTTTTTATAAAAACTGCGGATAAGGACGATAAAATTCGAAGTCCAATCCATTGGCAACAGGCAGCGATTCAAAAGGAACGTGAGGCAGAGGAGTTTGAGCGCCTTCTTTATGTGGCATTGACTCGTGCTGAGAAAAGAATTTCAGTCTTCACGTTGGCAAAGATTTCCGAAGCATCCTGGGCCCGACGGTTTTCCGACTTTTATTTAAAACAGAGAGCGGAAACTGAGATCGCTTCATTTAAGATGGAGTGGATAAAAATCGAGCCTAATGAGTTGGAATCGGTACCTGGGGTTGACCTACCGGCTGCCCTTGTTAAGCCAAATGAAAGCAACACGCAGAATTTACTTTTAAACCCGTTTTTCTCTAAAATCGACGAACTATTGGAAGAATCACAAAAACAGGGACCTATTTCATTTAGTTCCTCTAAGAGTGCACGCCAGATAGATTTGCACCAGATTATGATTTCACAGCGAGGAATTGGAATTCATCGCCTACGCGAAAAAGGCATCGTTGATTTTTCTTACTATCCAAAATTGGAGTTCTCAAAGGACTTTGATTCTTTATTCGCAGGTGGTTTTAAGGAATATCGATTTACGTTTAAATATGGGCATTATCAATTTTCTGGTTCAATCGATTTTGTTTATTTAACAGAAGGTCGAGTTTTAATTGTAGACTACAAATCGGGGGCTTCTAGCCAAAACGAATTGTATAAACAACAATTGGAATTCTATGCCGAATGTCTAAGTTATTTTAAAAAACTAAAATCAGATTGTATTTTTGATTTGGTAATTGACTATATTGATCAACGAAAAATCGAATATTTTAGTTATAGATCAGTTGGTGCAAGCCAGTATTTTGACAAATTTCTTTTGGCGCGAGAACTAGAGAACATAACTGGTTGAAACATACACAGTAGACCGGTTGTCATCAATAAGGCGAATTTCTATATCCTCTTGATTTGGTGAAAGAACACTACCGTAATTTGAATGGCCGATGGAAAAAGAGAGCTTATTGGTAGCGCTCCAGCTAAATTCTTGTAAATGAAAAAACGACTCTTTCATAGAGTCCGCATAATTCCATGAATTGATATGTCTTAACATCAAAACAAATCCAATTTGCTTGTAATCCCAGCCCGTGCTTATTTGCTGATTGGATGAATACGAAGTATTTAAGGTGTTATTTAAAGCGGTTTCATAGTTATGAGAATATTTTTGAAAGGAAATACTGCTAGCCAAAGTCAAATTTCCAGAGGCCAAACCTGATTGATTTGAAAGGGATCCGCCAAAGCCATAGCCAATGTTCATTTGTTGACGCTGCCTTGAATCCTTTGAAACGGGCAATGTCGATAGTAAATACGGTTTAAAAGTAGTACTCGGGCTAATTTTAGATTTCCAGAAATAGAGGCTAAGCAAAAGATCACTTAAATCATTTTGTAGTTCATTTTTAGTGTAGGTTGCATAACTCATCAACGCTTTTAAGCTGACGTCCTCCGTAAATTTATAGGAACCAGCAAAAGAGATATCGTATTCACTATTATTTTGATCTTTTTGAGTGCCATCATTCACTGCCTTTTGGGCCGCACTAAAGCCTAAGTTTAACTGCCAATTTTTTTCCGAAGGATTGTTTTGAAATTTAATCTGCTTGCTTAAACTACCAGAAGCTTTGTCGTCGGTGGCTTTTTTGGTTTTTAACTTTACACCACTTACCCCAGTGGTGGAGGTCAATGCATCCGCCGAGGCTAAATGATTAATAAGAAAGATGCCCATAAAAACGAGAATCGAAAAAGACAGAATGTCGGTTGAAAAAAAATAGCCTAAATCTTGAAGCTTCCGTTCTAAAAATGTCATACATTCTTAAAGTGCACTGGCGATGCCATTCTACTTGAATAACAAGTGTTTGGGACGCTTTGAAAACCGTAATATAGATTTTGGGGTGACAGGTGTCTAATAAAATGACAGCTGGTTCGCTCTTTATTCTTTTTGTGGGGGTTGAAGTTTTCTTTGGGTAAAAGGCTGGTCAGAATAAAATTCTGACTAGGGCGGGGGCACCTAGCCGTCCGGGCCCTCGGTAAATGCTATGGATGTTCTGGGGCAACCTTTAAAATTCGTGCGGGAAGACGCTCTAACAATTGCAATAAGACATTCTCGTCTGTACCCGCGTTTCGAGAAAAACTAAATCCAATATCAAAATGAAATTTTTTTCATATATTTCTTCCTCGTCCTGTTATTTTTGTCTCATCATCTGCATTAAGTTTTCTCGTTGCAGTTCAGTAAACTTAACACCCTCTGCCGAGGCGGCGCTAATTACGGTTGCTTTTATAAAAGCGTCAACGGGTCCAGTTGTTTGAGCGGCTAAAACAGTTTCTAATGCAGAAAATGATTGGCGAAAAAATTGGGGGCCAAACATACAGGCCTTAGCCACTGTGTACGCAGTTAAGCCGGTTTTTACCATGCCGTGTATGGCAATTCCGCCGCTTAATAAAATCTCCATTTGGCGCTCTTGTAGTGCTGCTAAATCGGCTATGGGAAACTCTTGATCACCGCCAAGTCCTGTTAAAGATAAAATTTGGCCGCGGGTTTTATAATATTCGGCAAAGTTTGCGCTAAATACAGTCGCGCCATAAGTGATACTTGCAATATTAGCCATCCGAAGGGCCATCGCCGAGGCTTCAGATACGTCGAGCACTCCGGCAGCCTCGAGACCTGCGGCAGTTAGGCCAGCAAAGGCACCCGTTGCGGTAAAAAGTATTCCAAGACTGGCTTCATTTTGTACATGGCGTTCGTGATACAATCTGCGAATTCCGTCCGCAAGCTGGCAGTAGGCATGATTTTCTTGCTTTGAAATTACCGATTTTACGACTGGATCAAAGCCAATATATTCCATCCACATTCTTTGGCTATTTACAAAATGTCGAAAGGCACTTTCGCCATCCCATCGACGGAAAACTAATTCCTTTCTATGGATGTCCGCTTCAACTCGGGATTTCTCTTTTTCAGCGTTCGCTATTACTTTTCCAATGGCTGTAAAAATTTCTGAATCAGTCCATCCCAAGCCAAGTCCACCTATTCCAGTTACCTCAGCGTGGGGATGGGGTAGATACATTAAAATTGGTGTGCGTTCATACATTTCTTTCGTCATCGCAAGCCAATGATGTCGAGACAATAGAAGCGCTTTTCGATATTGCAACGATTGCGCTAAAACTTCTTTTGGTGTTGAGCGATTAACATGCTGGCTTCGTTCGATGGCTAATACTTCATTTACCTCGCGTTCGACTTCGGCATTTATTACGGCCATTCCTTTTTGCCATTCTTTGCGCCATAACTCTCGATCGTTTTTATCGCCATCTTGCTTTTTGGATAAAAAATGACTCGACTGTTGCGGGGAAAAAACGCGGGGACCTTCCATCAGGTAGGGATTCGGAGGGCTAGTCGGTGGAATCGATTGGGCTGAATAGTAGATTGATGGAATAATTTGCGAAAGGTGCATGCGTCCCATAGTAAGAGCGTCTGAAAGACTCAAATAACTTTGGGCAATGCTTTTGCGACACGCTTCCGTTCGTTGATCTAAAGGCATGTCGAAACACGCTTGTAAAGTACGCATAAAACTCAGATTAGATTCAACGTTAGCTTTGTATTGGTTCAGTATTTTTAATAGCAATTCTTCAACGTGGCTTTTAATTTCCCCCTTCAGAGGGCCTCTGAACAATCGACCTAAAAGCTTTAAATGTGGAATGTCACATGACGATGTGTCGCCCTGGCAATTATATGCTGATTCGATTTCCTGTTGATCTTGATTCATCAATTTGACAGCGGGTTCAGAACAATAGGACTCTTGTTCTGTGCCGTTTACCTGCAAGCTTATAAAAAAAATCGCGGTTAGGCTAATTAGCCCTGATTTAATAACGTCTTTTTTCACAAAATGCTCCGTAAGGTTCTAGTTTGGGTCAAGCACCACTTAAATAGTTATTAGCAGAAGAGAGTCCAAAATTACGCCTGTCTATTACAAACAGATTTAAAATGGCGAGTTCTTAAGCAGCTTGTGCCTTTTTTTGTCTTTAGGTGTTTAACTTTTGAAGTCTCATAATGAGATGGAGATTTTTGTAAAAGTCAGCCAAAGTGACTCTGCTTATTTAAACGTGTCGTCAAAATGAACATTAAAATTAAACTACAGAACTTGAGTCTCGCAACACATCCGCCGATGTTGTAGGTGTGAAGAACAAAAAAAGGGTATCAATATTATTATTGATTGGGTTTGGAATAATCGGTTGTTGCCTGCTTGCGATTAAAAAAATCGGTGCCGGCAGTGAGGCAGCCAAAAATCAAGACGTAAAAAATCTACCTGTTGTTTCTGTTGAGACCGCCAAAAATCATAACATTCAAAAAATTTTTAGTATCTGGGCTTATTTATTACCAGCCAAAGAAGTTAATTTAAAACTCCCTCCCAATGTGAAAGTTGGAAAAATTTTGGCTCCCATTGGAACTAAGGTTCTTTCGGGGCAACCGATTTTGAGTTTTGATTCAGAACCCCAGCGATTAAGGGCCGAGCTTGATAAATTAGATCTGGAACTTAAAAACATTGATTACAAGGTGACTCTTGCGCTTGCAAAAAGAAACTTTCTATCAAACAACGATTTTAAAACAAAATCCATTGAATTTCGTGCTCAGCAAATTCGAGCGCAACTATCAGCCTTGGATGCGAATAGTAATTTGATTTCACCTATTGCGGGAGTTGTGGCTGAAAATGATTTCAAACCAGGTGATTACATTGATACAAGTAATAATAACCAAGTTAAAATTATCGACAATTCATCGCTCAGAGTTTTGTTGTCAGTTCCTGCTAATACAGCTACTAAGCTTTCGGTCGGTGACAAAGCCAGATTAGAGCGTGAAAATCAGTCGACGGTTGGGATTGTAAAATCGCTGGCCCCCATGGTAGACCCCAAATCTGGTACCGTTTCTATCGAAGTTGAAATTCCAAATGCTCCACAAGGGTGGAATGTCGGGCAATACACGCAAGTGAGTCTAGTAACGGAAGAAACTCAAGACGCTGTCACGGTTCCTGCAAACGCAATTGTTAGTGAAGGGAAACGGAGTTTTGTCTATGTCCTGAAAGATGACAAAGAACCATCAAGAAGCCTAGCCTCAGAAAAAGAAGCAGACAATCAAGCGACCGAAGGGGCTGCAGATACCAATCGCAGTGTCCAAAAAATGGAAGTAAAACTGGGCTTAAGTGAAGATGGATTGGTTGAAATAACCGAAGGCCTCGAAGAAAACGCACAGATCATAACCAAAGGCCTGACTTTAATTTCTGACGGTTCCAAAGTCGAAATCAAACAACAATAACTCAACAACCGAAGTCATCGGCCTCATACTAAAAGAATGATTGAATTTAGTATTAAAAGGCCGGTTGCCGTATTTATGTTTTGCTTGGGCATTATGGCGCTAGGGTATATTTCAATCACACGCATTCCGGTGCAAATGTTACCAGAAATTAAAACAACTCAAGTCCAAATAATTTCTGAACTTCGGGGCGCGACGCCTGAAGAAATGGAAGAATCTGTAACCACGCCTATAGAAAGAAATATTTCTACTGTACCCGGAATTTTAAGTGTGTCGAGTAGTTCTCAACGTGAAATTTCAAAGATTTTAGTAAATCTAAGCACTAAAATAGACCAAGTAGAAAGCATTAACTTGCTAAAGGATCGAATTGATTCCGCGGGCATGGCAGATGGAACGCGAACTCGAATACTTCGAATTCAACCCAATAATGAACCACTTTTTACGGTGATTGTCAGTCCGGTTAGTGGCGATCTATTGAAAGCTCAAGAGTATCTAGAAGACACCTTGTTGTTGCAAATTGAAAGAGTCGAAGGAATTGCACTGGCCGAAGTGTCGGGATCGCCAAAGCGAATTTTAGATATAGAACTGAATCCAATTCGAAGTGCTCCCTACGGAGTTTTTCCAAACATAGTTTCTGATATGATCCTTTTGAAAAGCAAACAAAGCTCGGCCGGCGAAGTTCTCGAGAATGGGAAAAAATCATCTGTAAAAATTGGCAAATTAATCGAAACTCCGGATGATATCGGAAAAATTATCGTCAAAAAAGAGAAAGACAAATTTTTGCGTATTGAAGATGTGGCGACAGTAACGGCGACGACTTTAGATTCTCCTTTGCAAATCAAAATTGGAAATACAGCGGGCCTTATTTTGCGCGTGCACAAAGAAGCCGAAGCCAATGCGGTCGAAGTTTCTAAAAAAGTGAGAAAAATAATTTCTGATTATTCTCTTAGCCATGAGGACATTTTAAAATTTCAAGTTATGGCAGACACAGGAAAAGGCGTAGAGGCCAGTGTGGATAATGTTGTTCACTCTGTTGTCACTGGCGGAATTTTGGCGGCCGTGATAATATATTTGATGCTGCAGTCGGCTTGGTCCAGCTTTATTGTGGTCACCGCAATTCCGCTTTCTCTGTTTATTACTCTCATTTTGATGTTTCTAACGGGAATCACCTTTAACTTAATGTCGCTGGCGGGCCTAGCGCTTGGCGTGGGAATGCTGGTTGATAACTCGACAGTTGTTCTGGATGCTATCGATGAAGTTAAAATGCATTCAAAAGACAGCTTTACAGCAGCCTATTTGGGCGCCAAACGCGTCGGTTCTGCGATTGCCGGTTCGACCTTTTCTAGTATCGCTGTTTTTGGCCCACTTACCATGATGCAGGGATGGCTTGGAATGCTATTTCGAGATTTGGCGATTACCATTTGCTATTCTGTTTTTTCATCACTCATTGTGGCTTTGACAGTGATTCCGATGTTATGTGCATTAGAGAAAACGAAATCCGACGGGCCTGCGAAAAAGAAAAATTTGGGAAAGCCGAAACGCATATTTTCTACAGCAGTCATTGATTGGCGTATTTGGATTCTCAGACAGTTGCAGTATCCTCTTTGGGCGTTGGGAAGTGTGCATCACACCTGGAAAGTAATCGGTAACGAATCAATGCGATTATTTGTTCCAGTACTCCTTAATCTGCGGAGCCTTCTTGTCGAGCCACTTCTTAAACTAACTCGTGTTTTTTTGTTTACTATTGAAAGTAAAATAAATCAGCTGATTCCCTGGACAATTAATAATACCAGAAAAGTTCTCTTATCATCGGCCGGAATAACGGCTCTTGGGGCCTTCTTGTTTTTTAGCCTTGGATCAGAAGTATTTCCTGATGAAACCATGAACCAGTTTAACTACCGGCTTGAAATGCCCAGCGGCAGCCCCGTTTCGGTTTTGAATGGCATTGCCGATCAAATTGCCTTGAAAAGTAAACAATCAAAAATCATAATTCGAACGGCTTCCCAAATTGGTGAAGAGGCTAGTAATTTAGGTAAAGTTACGTTTGAAACTAACGCCTCCGTTGTTGATTCAATTCAAGAAGTAAATTCAATCTTGCATCAGTTTGCAGATTTACGTTTTTCTAGAATCAAGAAAACTCTGGTTAACGATGAACCTCCCATTGTCGTTGAAATTTTTGAAGAAAGCCTGGAGGCGCTAAAATCCAAAACCAATAAAGTTGCCGATGTATTGGCCCATCAAGATTGGCTTGCGGAAGTGGAGACATCCTTGAAATCAGATGTCCAAGAAATAGTAATTGAACTTGATAAAAACAAGATGAGTCTTTACGGCGTAGATGCCTCTAGCTTTTCAGGTCCAATAAAAGCAATACTGAATGCCCAGATGGCAGGGACCCTAAATATTAATGGGTCTGAGCATATGATTCAAGTTCGAATGCCCGATTCCTATTTAAATTCTGTTGAAAAAATTAAGCAATTTTCAACGGATATTGAAAATGATAAAAAACTATTTTTGTCACAGATTTCAAATCCTCACGAGCAAAATCGCACGGGTCTGATCGAACATAGTGATAGAAAACGGGTGGCCCGCATAGTAGCAACTCCTAAAAAAATCGATTTAGGCGAAGCAGCGAATAGATTAAGCCTACTGCTTAAACGAGACTTCAAGGATCTTCATTGGGAGCTGTCTGGCCAAGCGAGGAGTCGTGTTAAAAACCAACAGGATCTTCTGTGGACTATCAGTTTATCTATCTTTTTAATTTTCCTAATTTTGGCTAGCCAATTTGAAAGCTTTAAACAGCCGATTATTATTTTAGTAGCCGTTCCTTTATGCGTAGTAGGCGTCTCTCTATTTTTGTGGATATGGCAATTGAACGTATCGGCCTTGGTATTCGTTGGATTTATCGTTTTGGTAGGCGCCAGCGTCAACACCAGTATTGTTATGGTTGATTTCGCAAATCAGATTTTTCTTGAAGAGCACGTGTCGCGGGCCGAGGCCATTCGGATTGCTACAATTAAACGATTGAAGCCAATCTTGGTTACCACTGCTGCAAATGTATTTGGTCATCTTCCTATGGCATTTGCCTCGGGCACGGAAGGATCGGCTATGCAAAGGCCATTGGCGGTGACGCTGGTAGGTGGCCTAGTCAGTTCTGTTTTACTAACTATTCTTGTAGTGCCACCAATATATATTGCCCTAACTAAAGAGCCCCATGCAAAAGTGGCTTGAGAGTATTATTTCTAAAAAAGTATTTACGTTATCGATTTTGGCCGCCCTCGTAACCAGTTACTCCCTATCAAGTCTAAATAAAATTTCTATCGAGGTAATGCCCAAAGAAAATACACCGAGCTTTTTGTATATTCGATTGGATGCCAAAGAGCCAGTAGATCCAGAATCGGTGGCAAAAACATTGAGTCTTCCCGCGGAAGGGATTTTAAAAACGGTACCGCGTTTACTAAAAATGAATTCCCAGACAGATGCCCGAGGGGTTTCCTTTTCGTTGACATTTAAGCCAAAAACTAATTTGGACCTAACTTCACAGATAATCACTGAAAATATTCAAGGTATTGAGACACAAGGTCTCATATCCACGCGAAGCCTTGCGATCACCCGGCTAAATCCCGATGCCTCGTCTATTCTGAAGATTAGTTTTGCTTCAAACGAAGAACTGCTTGATAAGCAAAAGCAAATCAACGAACAGTTGAAGCAGACATTGGAATCCATTTCTGGCGTGTCCAAAATTGAATTTTCAAACACCACCGAGCCCGCGGTAATATTTAAAACGACAAAAAAAATTCTGGCCGAGCGTGGAATCAGTCCTTCAGATTTTTCGGCCAAACTGAATTTTGCTCCAATTCGTGAAAACTTAGGTTTGCTAGCGGAAGGCAAGCAAGCCAATAGAAAAAACGTTCTGTTTCTTTCTGAATCAAAAACATTAAGCGATGTTCGTAAAAAAAATGTGGGCACCAAATCCGTAGTTACATTGAGTTCGCTCACAGACGAGGTTAGGAAAAACAATACTGATTCTATCAATCGAACCAACGGTGCCCCAGCATTTTTTATTGAAATTTTCGCGAAAGAAACCGCAAATCTATTCGACCTTAGACGGGATATTTCAGAAAAACTAAGTGCGCTTAAAGAATCAAATTCACTTTTTAAAACTATTCAATCTGAAAATGTGCTAGATAAAATTTCGGATCTCGAGCTGGCGATTTCTGATGTGTTCGAAAATCTTTGGCAAGCTATTCTGACGACGTTTCTTGTTGTCTTTGTTTTTATCCGTAAGCTTCGCCAAACGGCACTTATTTGTGTGACGATTCCAATGTCACTTATATACACAGTATTGATAATGTATTTAAATAATTCATCTTTGAATATTCTGACACTTTCTGGTTTGATTTTAGGAATTGGGATGGTGGTGGATAACGCCATTTTGGTAGTGCAAAAGTTGGGTGATTTTCGTGATTTGCCTGCCCGCGAAGCGGCTGCAAAAGCGGCTTCGCATTCGTCAGTGGCGCTGATACTATCGAGCTTAACCAATGTGATAATTTTTTTGCCGGTCGCTTTTTTGGAAGGCGGTGATTCTTTCACTGATTTGCTAAAAGCGTTTCAATTGCCAATCATGGCGTCGCTAGTGGCGTCGCTATTTGTGTCGTTGATAGTGTTACCACTATGTTATTTATTTTCTGAAAAGTTTAGAAAGAACCAAAATAAATATAGCGCTCCAAAATCACGGACTGAACCAAAACTATCTTATTTTGCGCTGGCTCTTGGGCAGCTTTATCGATTTCGCAGACAAGGTGCTGCTCTTGTCTTGATACTAACTGTGATATCTTTCAATTGGATCCGGGATATAGAAGCCACTGACTTGGAAAGCCCACGAGACCCCTTTACACAGATAAATTTCAAATTCGCAGCGGATACCACAAAAATGGAACGAGGACAGTTTTTTAACACTGTCGAAAAGAAAGTTCTAAATTTGGCGACAAAGGAAAAGCGGATCAAGTTTATCGTATCCGAACAAAATACAAATTTTGAGTCTGCGTCGATCGTCGTTTTTCCCGTACCGTCCGACGATAAGGACCGCACTTTGGCTGAAATTGACGTCCTAATGGCGAAATTTATTCAGGAAAACGATCCGCATCAAGTCGGGTGTATGGTGGCCGTTGGCTGGATAGCGGCCGGAATGAGCTCTGCAACCAGGCAATATGACTATATTATGTCGGGTCCTCGCTCATCTGTGATTTTGTCCAATATTTCAGAACTTAAGAAAAAATTAACAAAAATCTCAGGTGTGATAGATGTTCTATCAGACGCTGAAATATCGGGAGGAAAGAAGTTACTCTTAAGTGTAAATGATGAAAAACTGACTCGAATGGGATTGACTACGTCGGCGATAGCATCGCAAGTTTCAAGTTTAAGTTTTTCGCAATCCCTATCGCCGGTATTTGATCATGAAGATATTTTAAGCGTATTGTTTCAGTTGGATCCGGATGAAGTATTGTCTCTTGATCATTTTAAAAGCATTGGAATTTTAGTTAATGATAAAAAGATTCCAGCTGGCGAGCTTGGCGAGTTTCGCTCGTTGCCAGTGCCAGTCAGTGTTTCACGTGCAGAAGGATTGAACAACGCCAGGCTTCGGGTAATTTTCGATCCTCATACTTTAGACAGCGATTATCAAACAGCAAATAAAAGCGTTAAGGCCGTGATTGCTGAACACATTCTGCCGCCTGGGTATGGTCCCCCAAAAAATGATTCGGCGGCACGGATCGAAGAGATGCAATCAAAGACGTATTTTATCGTAGCGCTTTCGCTTTTTCTAATCTATCTGACTTTGGGTGCGACTCTAAATTCGGCCATTTTACCTTTTGCCATTATTTTCACAGCTCCAATTGCGTTAATATTTGGGGTCCTTGGCCTCAAGTTATTCGGAATGAGTTTAGATGTAATGGCTCGCTTAGCTCTGGTTATTTTAGTTGGCTCTGGCGTCAACAACGCCATTATATTTATGGATCTCATTCTGGATCTTCGCAGCCAGGGATTTAGTAAAAAAGAAGCAATCATTAATGGATTAACCAAACGGGCATCGGCCGTTTTTATGACTACGATGATTCAGATTATTGGTGTCCTGCCGGTCGCTTTGGGCAAAGCGAAAATGATGGGCATTCCCTATTCGAGTTTAGGAATTGTAATCATTTTTGGAATGCTATTTTCCACAATAGTGACCCTGGTAGTTCTTCCTTTTGCTTATGATTTTTGTGATCAAATCGAGCAAAAATTTACTGCGTCTTAGTGTTAGGGATAATGCTAACACCAAGCGTGTTCAGCACCCGAGCCGCCGTTGAAAATCGTGTTCTTAGACGATTGGCCAAGGCTACTTTTGAATCAAAAAGCCGTGAATTAGATTGCTGCAAATTTAAAATATTTATTCGACCCAGTTTGTACATTTCTCGTGAATAGCTTAGTTGTTTATTAGCTTTTTCGACGATCAATTTAGAACTTTCGATGCTTTTTTCGTTGATTTCATATTGCTCGATTAAACTTCCAAGATCGGCCCGGGCTTTTTCAACTGATTGTTTAAGCTGGAGGCGCGAGTTATCCAAATCCAGTCGACTGGATTCAGTGGATCGTGATTGCGTGAACCAATCCCACATGATCCAAGTGAATTCAAAACTCAAAGTGGTGGATTGAAAATAGTTACGTATTCCATCTGGCGGGCTATCCTGAGTGTAGCGATCTAGGTTTATATCGTGGGCTAATCTAAGTGATGTTTTTGGCCATAGATTCAATTTTGTCTGCGAGAATTCATTTAAGCTTTTGTCTAGTTGTTTTGTGGAAACTAAAAGATCCAAATTTGAATAGGTCAATTTATCATCTGGAACTTTAGATTTGGCAAGTTTGTCAGAAAATCCAGACATAAAAAATGGATTGTATTCGAGCATATTAATGCGCGGCAAATTTACCAACGAATCCGTATTGAGTAGAAGTTTGATATTCCGCTCGGCCGACGTGATTTGTGTGCTCAATTCAAAAATGTCTCGTTCGGCATTGGCGACTTCAATTTCAGTATCCATGGCATCTAGGCGCGTTTTTGATCCGACTTGTACAAGCGCATCGCTTTCACCTTTGGTCCACTTGGCTTGTTCTAACTGTCCATTTAAAATTTCTTTTCTATCTAAAAGCAATTGAAGGTCAAAGTACGTTTCAATAACCGCCAAAGCGTAGCGTTCTTTTTCACGATCGGTTGAAATATGTTCGATATCTAAGGCTTGTTGAGCGGATTGATAATCGCGAATAGTCTGATAGTTATCCCAAAGATTCCACGAAGCAGAGACCCCTAAAGCCGAAGAATGGGACGTGGCGCTGGCTTTTTCGCCTGTTGCCAATGATTCCGCCTGAGACATCGATCGGCTAGCCGATAAATTGACGGTTGGTAAAAAGGCAAATTTAGACGACGTCGATTTTAGGTCCGCTTGTTGTTCCCTGATCAGCTGAGTTTTTATTGAGTAAGCATTGCTGAGGCCACCTTGAATTACGGTCACCAAAGGATCAAGTTTTACGGCGGCCACGGCTATTCCTGAAATAAGGCTAGTTACAAACCAAAGTCGGATCAAAGTGTGATGATTCATTGGATTTATTTTCCCTTCTGATACGATCATAACAGGAGTCATAGCCGTGTCATCAGTATTTAGATTAGCGAAATCTACCGACGAACTAAATGATATTTTGCATCTTCGATATCGTTGTTTGTTAGGCTCGGGGGCCAAAGTCGCCTCGCAATTGGCTTATACAGAAAGGTATTTGGATCCCTTAGATATATTGCCAAATACTCTTCATATTGGTGGCTATTCCAATGGGATTTGCACGGCTTCTATCCGTGCGGCTGGCTATTCGGCTAAAGACAAATTGCAGAATCAATGGGTCCGATTAGATGAAATCAATCCTACGTTGACGGAATCTTGTTATATTTTAGATCATCTGTGTTTAAATGAGTTGTGTAAAAATCGCACCGGTTCTTTGCGACAGCTTTTTCAGATGACCATGCTTTTATTGTCGGCGCGTTCCGTCCAAAAAGCTTTTTTTCTGGCTCCTAAAAATATAGTAGTCCAGTTAGTTGAAATGGGATTTAGCCAAATTTCAGAAGCCGTCACAGTAAATCAAAATGAACTTAGTCCGCTGCTGATGGACGTTGCTGCTTTTCATGAACGATTAATCCAAGATGTTATAGACAAAGAAATCATGCGATTTCAAGGCGTCTTTTACGGGACTCTGTTTGAAGCCGGTGAGGTTATCGTTGTAGAAGGTGAACGTGGTGCCAATGCCCATATTCTTTTAGACGGCTCGGTCGATGTCATTATTAAGACTCCTAACGGCTTAAAATCCATTCGAAGTATTGAAAAAGGGAATCTAATTGGTGAAGTCGCAATGATAACCGCAGATGCAAGGACAGCAAGCCTAGTTGCTAAGACGGATTGTATTTGTTTGTCCTTTGATCGCTCTGATTTTATGAAATTGCTTTATTCTGAACCGCATCGAAGTGTAGATGTATTTAAAATATTAAGTAAACGATTGTCAGAATCAAATAAAAAATTGGCAGCGATGGGGAGTTCCAAAACGTGAGTAAAACAATAAAAGTTTTAGTTTCACTCTTTGATAAAAATATCGCGCAGGAAGTGGCCGCTAAACTAACATCAAGGTATTCGCAGACCCATTTAGAGTTTGAGTTTCAAACAGACGGCCCGAGAGCCTTAGCTGATTTTAAAGAAAACAATCATCCCATCATCATAGTGGGCGGATCGCTGACAGGGTTTTCTGCTGAAACACTTGTGCAAGAGATTTTAAAATACTCGGGAGCCGCATCGATTCTTTTTTTAGGGCAGCCAACGTCGCTCACATTTGGTTTTGAACACATGGCACTGCCGATAAACAATTGGGACGAATTTTTCCTAAAAGTTCAAAGTTCACTAACTGAAGATGTTAAAATGTCACTCGGTGTGCAAGTGATTCGATCGCAGTTGCATGATGAATTGGTCGAGTACGGGCGGCAGTTTAAAGCAGAAGCTCTGGATACGTTGCGTGCGTTTTCTACTATCGGATATTATTTAGAAGATTTGCCGGCCTCGGCTGCCAGTGCAACCCCAGCAGCTAAATTGAATAATCCCGCCGCAAGTAATCAGGCAAGTCCAATCGAACAAATTCGCTTTAAACAAAAATGGTTGGTAGCTCTAGATTCTGCATTTTTTATTGGGTTGATGCTTCTCTCATTTTATGTTTTTAGAAATAACCAAGGCGAAGAATTCTCGTGGCTGTCATGGGCGGGACTTGTGTATGTAGCTACAATTTGTTCAGCTATCACACTTTTTTCAAGCTCTTTGTTTGATTTCACTGACACCAATCCTGTATAGGATTTTAGAACTGGCCCATTAGCCTGCGGCTGGAGGCAGATTAATCGCCTTGCAAATTCGATAGTGAAAAAGACATATTTTAGCTAAATGCAGGCTACCGGCGAGTCAATATTGTTAGGTTTTTGATTGAAACACGCAGCAAAGGTATTTGCTGAAAAATATCAATAACACGCCATGCAATAGCAGCGCTGCCCGAATTCGCGATCTGAGGTTCTGTAGAAAAATCCAAGCTTCTTAGTCAAATAATCCGATTTTGCGGATCAACCGAATCTTCTTAGGCATTTGAGGCATCGTATTTGAACAATTATCTATAATTAGGCAAATTCAAGATCCCAATTTTATAAGGTAACGAATGCCACAAGACGCAGGCTGCGGGGCCAGTTCTTAAAAAAAAAGGAGCGAACAACTCGCTCCTTTTTAGTTTTAACTAGTCCACATTTATTAGTTAATAGATGGGGGATCGTTAGGATAACTAGCTGATTCCTGCTTTAAGATTTCTTGTTTAAGCTTTTCTAAAGCGTCGCCACATGATTCCATAGCGCCTTTTTTCTGAAGCTTGTCACCGATTTTATCAAAGCAAGCTTTACGCTTAGGTTGACTAGCTACTTTTAAACATTTGTCTGCAGCAGATTTAGCTTTTTCAGTCGCTTTGCCGCAATCAACAGGTTTGCCATTTCCACCTTGCATGTTGTTTCCAGGTCCATTG
Source organism: Pseudobdellovibrionaceae bacterium (assembly GCA_043757515.1). GTDB lineage: Bacteria > Bdellovibrionota > Bdellovibrionia > Bdellovibrionales > Bdellovibrionaceae > UBA2316. The sequence continues at coordinate 153 of JAYVPD010000087.1, read as the reverse complement.
TTTCCGCCGGGTCCACCGTTGTTATTTCCACCTTGCATGTTGTTACCAGGTCCATTGTTTCCGCCAGGTCCACCGTTATTGTTTCCACCTTGCATGTTGTTACCAGGTCCATTGTTTCCGCCGGGTCCACCGTTGTTATTTCCACCTTGCATG
>JAYVPD010000086.1:0-29033 GCA_043757515.1 Pseudobdellovibrionaceae bacterium | reverse complement strand
CGCGCCACGGAAAATAGAGAAAAGTAAAACTAATTAGGCTCCGTTTTAACTCGGTAACCCACGCCTCTAATTGTTTCAATGCGATCTCCCCAAATTCCCAATTTTTTTCTTAGTCCAAAAACATGAGTGTCAATTGTCCTGCCAATAACATTGACGCCTTCGCCCTGGATATTTTCAATAAGCTGGTCGCGTGTCAACACTCGTCCCTGATTCTGAATCATTATCCCCAATAACTTAAATTCACTGGGTGTTAAATGCAATTTTTCATTCAGTAAAAGGACCTCGTAAGTATTAAAATTTATGAATAGTGGTCCAATCTGCATTTCATCTGGTGTTTCCACATTTTCTTTCTTTGGAACGCGACGAATAACGGCCCTAACCCGGGCAAGCAAAATAGCGGGATCAAAGGGCTTGGTCAGGTAATCGTCCGCTCCGCTTTCTAAACCCAGTACGATATCAGCTGGTTCTGTTTTAGCTGTTACCATCAGCACACGACTTTCAATGTTTTTATCCTTAAGGTACCCTAATAAATCGACGCCGCTAAGGCCTGGCAGCATCCAATCAAGCAAAATCAAATCAAATTTTTTCTTTTCCAATTGCTCGATGGCATCGGACACATTGTCACATTCAGTGACTTTATACCCTTGGCGCAGCAAATGAAGCGCGATCAATTCGCGAATTTCTGTTTCATCTTCTACGACTAAAATACTAGGATCCAGATTTACCACCATGTCGGATATCGCTGCCCGTGTAGGCGAATATGACGTCTTCTGCGATGTTGGTTGCATGGTCACCTAACCTTTCAAAGTTGCGTGCAATCAGAATCAAATCAAGACTCGCATCGACATCGTCTGGATTTTTTTTCATATGTTCACAAAGATCTCGAAAAACTTTATTTTTTAAGGAATCGACTTCATCGTCCATTACCATGATAGCTTTGGCGGCGACCGCATCCCCGCGTACAAAACAATCTAGGGATTTTTTTACCATACTTCGAACAAATTCGCTCATGTCAGAAATCATACTGACTTGCTTTAGTTCTTTGCGAGCCAAGTAATCCTGAGTGGTGTAGGCGATATTTGTACACTGATCGCCCATGCGTTCTAAATCCGTATTTATTTTTAAAATCGACAAAATGATTCTTAAATCTTTGGCCACTGGGCTTTGCTTTGCTAAAATATTCAAGCAGCATTCATCAATCTTAACCTGGTCTTCATTAATTCTATTTTCAATCTGATGAATGTTTTTTAACTTGCTTGGATTTCTATTTAAAAGCGCTTCAGTTGCTTCGAATAAGGCAAGTTCTACGCTGCCGGCCATAATTAATATCAATCGTTTGGCTTCATCGATTTGAGTATCTAACGCTCGTTCCAAAAAGTACTCCATATGTTTTAATTATCGAAATTAATCGATTTTGTAAACCGGCTAACCTTCAGGCTATCGGCCCTAACAAAAATCTAACATACTTTGAGGAAAAATCTAGAGTTCAAATTGCTGGGACGTTAAAAAATCTGACGTAATCCAATAAAAGCATATTCCCGCTCGGGCGACTGTTTTGAATGCAGCTCTTTGTATTCTGTTTTGGTGTAACCGACTAAGAGCGAACGCAGGTTGTCTTTTAAAATCATGACCGCATTTATCGATTCTATTTCGTCTTGTTTCACATCGGTATAAGGATCTAAATAGTCTTTTCTAAGCAAAAACTGCATTTCTGAGTCGACTTTCAACAAAAGCCATCCAGAAAGCCCTTGCCCTAAAACGACGATCTCGGGGTACGCGCTGCCATCCCAAGATTCAGCTCGCTTATAGGCAACCGTTGCGTTGCTTAGTTCTTTGGATTTTAAGGCTTCAAAGCCAATATCTACAAAAGACGTCTTCCATACGATCCGCGCCAAATCTCGTTCTTTTACATTGAACGGCTTTTCATATTCGTCATAGGCGCCGCGAATGCTCAAAGCTGAAAAGTGAAAACTGGAATCATCGTAGACAACAGTGAGGTAAATGTCCTTTTCTGGTCCCGCTTCTTTTTGAGTATTTTCTTCGCCATTAAAGACTCCGAGTGAAAAATCCAGATAGGAACTGACCACATAATGAATCTCTAATCCAATATCGGCATCGGGCAAATAGTTATAACGATTGGCAAAGGCTTTAAATTCGGGAACTAAATCGTAATCTAGCAGATTTTCGTTCGTGTCTAAATACGTGCTTTTAATTAGGCCATAGCGAACAACCCAGGTTTCATCATCGGATCCCCATTCATAGAAAGCGCGGACAAGATCGAACTGTTGTTTTTTGGAATCCTTGCTTCGGGTATCAGCCAGTTGTCCTTGAAAATAGACTGAAGCATTGGGGTCCATTTGATAATCAGCAGACAATTTTAACGATGGGACCGAAAAGCTCACTTGCCCACGCTCTGAGGTTGGCTTTGAACCCACTTTTGCAAGAAGATCAATTTCACCTTCCGTTTGCCAACCTTCGGCCCTTACTAGGTAGGGAATCAGAACAATGAATGCAATCGAAATGAAATTTCGCATGAAAATCGACTCCTTGAAGTCTTTACATCGAACACTAATTGGTCAATACTGTCAAACATGGGGCAAATCATTTCTGCGATCGATATCGGTTCAAATGGAATTCGAATGATAATTTCAGAAGTGCACTATGACTCCTCAACCAAAACTCAGATTTTAAAAGAAATTAAGAAAATTCGCTCGCCCATCCGACTGGGAAAAGAAGTATTTCTTGATAAACCGATTTCCCAGCAAACCTTGAACGAGTCCGTTGAAACCTTTGAACATTTTCGAAATATCAATCAAAAATATCGGGTTCAACATTGCCGCTGCGTCGCCACTAGCGCGTTACGTGAAGCCAGCAATAAACACGAATTTATCGATAAGGTATCTCGCAAAAGTGGAATAAAAGTCGAAGTGATCGATGGCGTTGAAGAAGCGCGATTAATTTACCAAGCCGTCAGCCGCGAAGTGGAACTTAAGAATAAACGCTGTGTTTTGATTGATATTGGCGGCGGCAGTGTGGAAGTAACCCTTTCTGAAAATTCGAAAATGCTACATACAGAATCGTTTCCGATGGGCACAGTTCGTGTTTTAGATCAATTGATCAAACGTAAACTCAATGAAGCAAATTTGAAAGTCGTAATCGGTGATTTTATCAGACCAGTTTTCGATTTTATTGATAAACACAAATTCCAACATAATATTGATTTTGCGATAGGTACTGGTGGAAATTTGGAGTGTATGGCTCGATTGAAATGGGATTTGCTGAAGAAATCATCAAATACATTTATTACTCTGACCGAGCTGGTTGAAATCTATGATAAACTATCTCATCTTTCTATAAAAGATCGTATTGATGACTTAAATTTAAGGCCCGATCGCGCGGATGTAATATTGCCTGCAATTTATACAGTTAAAATGATATTGCGCCAGTGTGAGGCCCATAGACTTTTTGTTCCCAGAGTCGGGCTTCGCAATGGGATTCTTTGGTCAATGATTTCTTAATTTGAGAAATCATTTCAAATTGAAACAAATACTATGAATCAAATCTATTTTTGATTTAAAATCGGTCCAGTTTTTTTGTAAAATTCCGATAGATAACCATGATGTCTCAATTTGCAAAAACAATCTTTTTTGTGCTTTTGTTTGGCGTTGTTTCACATAGCCAGACCGCAATCAATTCCGGTATTTCCTACCATGGCCGCCTTTTAAAATCCGACGGGTCTTCTGTCGTTTCATCAGCTGTTCAACTGCAGGTTCAAATTCGCTCGAGCGGTAACGAAAACTGCCTACTCTACTCTGAAATTCAAACCAAAGATTTGTCTACGACAGATGGATTATTTTCACTGACTTTGAACGATGGTTCCGGAGTCAGGAATGATTCTAGTGGCCTTACCGTACCGCAAGTTCTCGCTAACCAGGGCTCTAAAACGTTACCCGGCGGGGCTTGTGCGGTTGGAACCACTTACACTCCGGCAAGTACTGATGGTCGACGATTAAAAGTTTATTTTAATGATGGATCGTTTTCTGGCTGGGAACCCTTTCCGGATGAAGCCATTAACTATGTTCCTCTGGCTATTGAATCACAGCAGATTGCTGGCTACAAGGCGACTAATTTACTTCGTGGGCCAGCCAGCTCTTCGATCACTGAACTTACGGCACCTCAACTTACTGAGTTTTTAAATATCGTAAATGGAATAAGCACGCAGTATATTAATTCGTCTGCCACGGCTTCAGTATCGATACCAAGTTACACGACTGCATCACCTCCAACTACACCCGTTGCTGGGAGTTTCTGGTTTGATTCTACTTCTAAACAATTAAAATTTTATGATGGGACTTCAACAAACACCGTTGGCAATACATCAGCATTGCCAGCCGCCTCCATCACGACTGGCACTATTGCAACGGCTCGATTGGGATCTGGAACGGCCAATAATACAACATTTCTTCGCGGCGACAACACTTGGGCCACACCACCGTCAAGTCAGTGGACTACTTCGGGAAGTGATATTTCTTTTTCGAATGGTAATGTCGCAATTGGTACGGCAACGCCTGATATGAAACTGACACTTGTAAACGATGGCGGCATTGTTGCCAGTGGGACTTTTGCCTCTGGGAATAATTTGACAGCGGCCGGAGTCGGCTCACGCCTTATATGGTATCCCAAAAAAGCGGCCTTTCGCGCCGGTTACGTTTCCGCCTCCAATTGGGACAGTGCTAATTTAGGAAGTTATTCGACTGCCATGGGAGCGGATAGTAAAGCGACCGGTTCGGTTTCCACCGCTCTTGGCAATGGAACACTGGCAAGCGGAGCATCGTCCACTGCCTTGGGATATTCTTCCTCAGCTACAGGGCTTGGAGCAACGGCAATTGGAGCAAGTTCTATTGCAAGTGGAGATTATTCAATCGCACTCGGAAAATCCACCACAGCCGAGTCCTATAACCAAACTACAATTGGAAGTTTTAATTTACCAGTGGGAACAGAAACGGCAGGCTCATGGGTTGCCTCTGATCCATTGTTTTCCGTTGGAAACGGCACCGCAGGCGGGGCAAGCAGATCAACCGCGATGATGATTTTGAAAAACGGTAATGTCGGTGTGGGGACGACAAGTCCCATTTCGGCATTAGACGTCGGAACGGGCCAAGTAAACGCACAACAATATTATGCTAATGGCCCAGGCCAGAATAATTTTTATTTAACTGGAAAAGCTTCAGGTAATACAGTTTTAGAACTTAGATCGGCATCGGGGGGCGTAGGTGGTGTTGTCAACTTGTACGACATAACCGGTGCAACACTCAAAACTAAATTGGTTGGTGCTGGAGATTCATACTTCACCGGCGGTAACGTTGGTATCGGAACAACAACGCCGGTTAGCTTGTTGAGTCTCGGCGGAAACAAATCGATAGCGCCAAGTAGCTCTGGAACATTTTTAAACATTGCGAGTGCGACCATCACCGACAATGTCACAGCCGGTTTTGGAACTGCTTCCGAGATAAATGCCAACGTCCTGATGCCGCCTACTCTGACTGCGACAAACTTTGGAACTACTAACACGTCAGTCTCGACACTGAAAATCGCAGGCCCTCCCAGCCGAGTCGTAGGCACGACGAATTCGAATGCTGTTGGTCTCGACATTGGCAGCAGCGATACGAACGGCGCGATCGTTGCCTATGGTCTTCGAGTAGCTAGTCCAACAGGGGCAAGTTCTAATTTCTCGGCAGTCTTCACCGGCGGCAACGTTGGTATTGGGACGACGGCGCCCGGATCTGCTCTTGATGTAAACGGATCCATTCGCTTGCGCGGCTCTACTTCTGGTTATGTGGAGCTAAATACTCCGGCCATAGTAACTAGCCATACGATTAAACTTCCAGCCAGTGCGGGGACTGCCAACCAGACCGCTGTGAATGATGGTAGCGGCCAGCTTCAATGGACCTCTGTTCCTACCCTAAACGTCATCAATCGCTACTCGGGCTTAAGTTCGCTCAACGGCACGCAAAGCAACACATTGATTGCGAGTGCTCCTACTGGACTCTACCGTATGACGGTATTTGGAAAAAATCTCACGATCGCAAGTAGTGGATCGGGATGCAATATGATCGCCAGATACTATTTTTCTAGCGAACCTGGAACCTATAACGTGGGCACGATCGCCACAACACTCTCTGGCAGTTTGGGTGGCATTAGCGGTGGTACCTACACATTTTACCACGCGGACTCTTCATTCGACATTCGGGTTGAACTTCAAAGAAACCCAGCCACCTGCGTTGGGGATGATTATCGATATGATGTTGTCCTAGAAGTATTAAAACAATTTTAGAATCGATGGCAACGTCGGTATTGGGACGACAAGTCCAATAGAGACCCTTGACGTTTCGTGTAACGCAAAAAAACCACCTCGTTGGACGAGCTTCCGTACCCTCAGTGGTGGCAGGGAGCCCAGCGCTAATCAGACCGACAGTTTCTGTTTTAGATTCAGATTTAGGTTCTGTCCTTAGGGTAAAAACGAGAACTGGTTTTACGACAACAGGTATCCTTGCGAAATCGGCCTCGTCGATTTCAAAATTTTACATAACGTCAACCTCGACAACCTATTTTATTAATGACATCGGGATCGCCGAATCAACGGCCTTCATTCTTAATGTGCTATGTATTCAGTAATATGAAACGTCGATGCCTCCTCGAGTGGTGATACCGTCCTACTGGTCGGCGTCTCAAAATGAGACGCCCCCTTTACCTGTATTATTTTCCAACAAAGAAGTTACTGAAATTGTTACTCGCGCATTCAAATCCAAATGATTGGCTCTAGAGCCTTCTAATTTATGGTATTGGATTTGTTATAGACCTTTATAGGAGTCTAAATGCGCTATTCAATCAAACCTATAGTTCTATTTGCTTTCTGTTCCTATTTTTTAGGTGCGTGTAATGGCGTTAAATTTTCTCAGACTTTAGATTGCCAAAAAGATGGCACCTGCGTGGTTCAGAACGGTCAAGCTACCTACCCCGCACAGGATAATATAGTGGATGGTGGTAAGGTAGACGTATTAATTGTGAACGACAATTCAGCTTCGATGTCCTTTGAACAAAAGCAAATGGCTTCGCAGTTTAGTTTATTTATACAAAACCTAGAAAGCAAAAATGTGAATTATAGGATCGCGTTCACGACGACAGACATTTCAACAGCTCAAAATGCAGCTCGTGCTATCAATGGCAACGGCGCTCTTCAAGATGGGAAATTAATTGCCCTGTCAAACGGAAAGAAATTTTTATCCAAAGATGATGGCGACGTGAACACAAAAATTAGTATTTTTAAAACAGCGATTGAACGCAAAGAAACCCTGAGCTGTGAATCCTTTATGAACAGTTGGATTAGTTCTGGAAAATCTGTGGACGACAATGCTTATGCAGCCGAATATTATAATAACTGCCCGTCCGGCGACGAACGTGGTATTTATGCAGCTCAGTTAGTAACTAAAAATAATCCTGATGGTTTTCTTCGAGACGACGCTGACTTTCACATTATTTTTCTTGCAGATGAAGATGAACGCAGTCAATTGTACCTGACCGATCCAAGTACTTACGGACTCGATGCAATGGACACAGGTAAAGCTTTGGCGCAGTTAATACGATCGACGTTTCCTAGCAAAAACTTTGGTATCCATCCAATCATAGTTGCCGATGCGTATTGCTTGCCAATTCAAAATGCTCAGATGTCTGGCCTTGTACACGGCAGTTATGGTACCGAATACAACAATGCTCGAAAAGAGGCCAAATCCATAATGAATACAGAGCGAGCACAAAAAGGATTACCAGCCGTTGATATGGTTTTAGGTGATATCTGTGCTAAATACGAAGATTACGCCATACAAGTTAAATCGATTTTTGACAACGTGGTCGGCCCTATTGTTGATAGCTATGCATTGAAATGTTCCAATCCAACTAATTTAACGATCAATGTTTCTACGTCTGATTCGACGATCACACATCAAATTATTGGAAATGTAATTAAATTTAATAAAAAACTGCCGGTCGGCACCCATGTAACGACAAGTTCGTATACCTGCCCTGAATAATTTTAATATCGCCAGTATAGATCCAAAAACAAAAAATAGCCTTCACTGTAAGACCATCGATCACTTCTAATGTCGATGGTATTTAGACTCAAATGCATATTTATACGATCCCAAATACGGACGTAAGAAAGATAACCACCAATAGTTTTTTTCTCGAAATTATAGTTTGGCCCCACCAAAATTCGATCCCAATCCCTTAAAATAAATTCGTAGCCCGTTTGAATCGAACTGGAACCAAATGATTTAATAGCCGTCGTTTCTTCTGCACGATCGTAGGCTAAAACCGCCAAGCTCAAAAAGTTATGAGTAATCATTGTAGCATTGGAATAGGAATCCCAAAGAAAGGTCACATTGACATTACTTTGCGTAGATCCAGGTACACGAGTAAAAGAAAATTGGGTTGATAAGGTATTTTCGTTCGTTGAGTGAAACCTAAACTTAGCAAAAAAGTTTAATCCTCCGGCCGCATTGACAGGTGCTGTTGTCCCAACGGTAAACCTAGGATAAATACCATAATAAACTTGTCCTAAATAGCTGATGAGAAATTCATCGCGATCCAAAGTGGACGCTGTATCACCTATTAAAAATCCTTGAGTAAAAAGTGGTTTGTAGAGACTCGATACATTTTCACCGGTAGAGCGAATCATCAACTGAGTGCTGCCTTTATAATTTGAATTTTCAGTGACTAAAATCAATGGGCGTAAATAGTGACCTGGAAAAATTATTTGATCATTAATTACCCTAAGCAAAATAAAAAAGTTTTCAGTGTAACCGGAGGTCGTTAAATTGGAATTTATCAATTCCGCCAAGCCAATTATTTCGTTTGTCTTTTCTGAATGAACGCTAAACCGATCACCGATTTTTAATTTTTCATTGTACGTAATTACTACAAACGTTTTTTCGTCTTCAATTCGTTTAATAGTTAGGTCTGTTTCGATTTTAGCCAAACAGGTGAGGCTAAAAAGCAGCAGAAAAAGCCCGCGGATCATGTCAACGGTATAACGTATATTTTAGGATTAGGCTATTTTTTTAATTTGATCGAGCTTGCCCCTTAGGACTGCATTTTCTGATCGCATTGTAGCCATGTCATGGGTCAGCTGATTCACTTTGCGTTTTAAAAAGTCATTTTCATCTTTTAGGGAATCAAGCTTGTCACTTGATGGTCCATGGTTTCGCGACGCTCCACTGAAATCCAGTTTGACTTCATCTTCGTCACCCGAGTCTGTAGCTATTTCTGCTGCTTGAACCTCTTTTGAGTCAAGCTCGGTCACTTGCCCGTGCTGTTTTTGATTTATCAATTCTTCGATATTTTCGGGCACGATCAAATCAGGATTGAATTTTTCAAGTTTAATAACCCCTTGTTGTACTAAAGCTCTGGTTTCAATTACAATTTTATGCAAACACGTTGCAATTTCAGCCGGGTTAGGATTTGTTTCATCCACTAAATTTAAAATTTTTCGTTTGTCACTTTGAGTAAGCACTGAGGTGATTTCTTCTTTTTTAGGTTGATCAAAATGGCGCAAAGCAACCGCTAAAGTAAGTGGCTGAATTCTAGTGATAATTTCATTCAAAGTGTCACGGGGCCATTCCACAATTTTATCCACAGACAAAAGTCGTTTTTTAAGCTCGACTTCCCAAAGCTGACTTTCTTGTGAAATGAGTGCTAAAAATTGATCTTGCTTTGTCTTTGAAGACGTCTCAAGCAAATTCAAGAGTTGAACGAAGCCACCTTTTTTTTTGTAACGATCTAACATTCCCATGTACTTCGTTTCGGGAATCTAATTCTTTTCTTTAAATGAATATCTGTCTCAGATAAATACGAAAAAGAACCGATTGTTCCTAAATTTTAACAGGCTGGGCAGTCAAAAAAGTTTGCGTCAGGTGTTGCTGTGAAGGTGCCATCGGTAGCATTCAGATTCACAGTGCCGCCGGTGCCGCCGGAATCGTCTTCGACATCCACAACGCAGCTTCCACCAGGTGCCAAAACCGCGCCTGAACACGTATCTCCAAGTCCTAAACTGTAGATACTAAATGATCCACTCACTATATTTAAGCTGACCGTAATTGTTCCGCTAGAACCGGTGCCCGTATTAGTTAAGGTGGCCACTTCGTGCCCCCCAGGAAAGATTCCACCACCACCACCCCAAGAAAGCATGGGGTTTGTGGTCACTTTTTTTTTCGGAAAAAATCCAAACGGTATTGTCCCTCCAGCAAAGCTGCAAGGTGGAGGCAAAAAAACAAAATACAACGCAATAATTAATTTCATTAAAATCCCGAGTTCCAAGAAACGTATACAACTGTTCCGACCCTCATTAAAGTATACACGGTGTGCTTCGAACTATTACGAGCTACGTTTGCGGGGTTAAAACGATAGGTTACGGTTGCAGCATCAGTGCCCGTAGTCGTTGTGCTGAAACTACATTGGGTCGTACCGGCATCGGTAACTACCAATGTGTAAGTGCCTCCATCGCGAAGATTCGCGAAAGCTAAATTTGAAGCGCAATTGTAGTCAGTTGAAATCGCGTTGCCATTGTTCCAGTTGATCGCCGTTGTTCCACTGACAATTGTTTGCGATCCTGTCGACAACTGTCCCGACGCGCGAATATTACCGGTTACATCGAGTTTTTCTCCTGGGGTCGGGTTACCGATCCCGACGTTTCCACTATCTGAGATCGTCATCCTGGGATTATTGGTATTTAAACCTGATGGAGTCGTATAAAAAGTCAGTTTTCCGCCCGCCGCAGTGGAACTGTGGTTACCCACCGCGACTGAAGAAATTGTTGCGCCAGCATTGCTTGTTTGTCCTTGAAAGTAAATCGTACCAAGAGAGTCTCCGTTTTGAACAAAGGTTGGAACAGATTTTGTCCCCCGCGACGAAGTTAACATGATATTTGGGTCTCCACCTACTGCGCCTCCATAGGAGCTCATGGTAAGCAGCAATTGATTTTCCTTAGTAAACTGAATATTTCCAGCTCCAAATGTTGTACCGCTATAGGTTTCAAGAATATTACTACTGGCGGGGCTTATTATCCCAATACCAACATTACCGCCGTTAAAAAAACTATTTCCGCTAGCACTGATCTTCGCCGTTTGAACGGCCGATGAATTAGTTAGTCTCAATTCACCATTTCCAGAATTCGTCCAAATGCTTGCAACTTCGCCTATCGATGAAGATGCCGTAACGAGTGAATTGTTCATCCCATTATAGTTGACCGTCATGCGCATGTTTGAATTTATAGTTCCGAGGTTCGAATTTATGTTTCCATTCACATCTAGTTTGGCTGCCGGAGTCGTCGTCCCAATGCCAACGTTTCCAGCTGAATAGTATACATCACTGCCGGACGTCGTCCACTGACTGGCTGGCGGTGTAGCCCATGTATTATCGCCTCGTAAATACGTTGTGCTATTGGCAGTTCCGGATCCCAAACGTGCCGTCGCTATTGTCCCAGACGTGATAGCTGTTGCCGGCAACGCTGAGGTGTTTCCAACTGTATTTGTTGAAGTGCCATCATAGAACTTTAATTGCTTTGCCGTTGAGTCATACCAGAAACTTCCTGCCACTGGCGTACTTGGCGGCGAAGCGGTTGTATAACTAGGAATCGATACAGATGAGCTCGACGATAAACCTACATACTGAGCACTTGTACCATTTACGATATTTAAAAACTCTGCTAACTGAGGAGCGGTCAATTCAGCAACCGACGAGGTAACTGGTCCACGAATTAAATTTGTCGCCTTGTAACCAGCAATTTGCTGGGATTCAATTGCCAATGGCACAAAGTTGATGGCCTCTTCGGGAAATGGCTCCCAGCCAGTAAACGATCCATCATTGAAGTAAATAACCATCCGACGCCCATCTGCGCTTGTCGGAGTGTAGGTCGTTCCAACGGAACAGGCTCCACCAGGCAACGTTTTAGTTCCTTGATTAGCCAGAACTTGCGGCATAGTTAAGCCGCTTGAGTCATTTCGAATACCACTGCCGTCATTTAATGTGAGCGAAAATAATCCATCGGTTGTCGATAAATCTTTGGTTTGAATTTCAGAATATAGCAAACAGTTCTCATTACCGTTTGAGCGAATTTGAACTTGAAGCTGAACGGCCGAAGACGCAACAGCCGTCCCATCGGATTTCAGCAAGCGACCATGATATGAAATTCCTGAGGTCACAACAGCATAGGCTTGCCAAACTAGACTTAGCACAAAGAAAGCAAAACTATATTTTGAAGTCACTGCTTTACCTCACCAGACAATATCTGCCCCTGAGCAGTAAGGTATAAACGATATCCCCTATTTTGAGATGTCCTGTATAGATTTGAAGACGAACTTCCTACTGTCGAATTTTTACTATAACCAAGATTGACGGAATTTGATTTGGGCGATGCCCCAGAAACTATTTCCGTAGAAGCGATTAATTTCGGCGCCGTACCCGGAGTCGTGCTTGATTCACTGGCTGGATTTAGCTTCGTGATCCTAGAATCCATAAAGCATCCTGTGGCCACTAATACCATAGCAATTATCAAGTAACGTGGTAATTGTCCCATATTTGATTTATCGGAATAGTGTCAAAAAAACTAAAATATTTGTAAAAACTAAAGTTTGATTCATGAACTGGCTCTAGGGCATGGAAGAACTGTCTCAAATTGGCGCATTTTACCCAGCATATCCCTCACTCGTTATCAAAAGCAAATATCCTTACGTTACTAGGATATTTGCTTCCATTTTCCGAGTTTTACTAGGATAATAGACAGACGGAGAAATCTATGAAATTTACCCGAATTTATGAAAAACCGCGATCGTCGATATTCTTGCTTGGCCCAAGGGCCACTGGCAAAAGCACCTTTATCAAACAAGAGGCAGGACCTGATCTAGTGATTGATCTTTTGAAACAATCCACTTACCGACAACTGTCACTGAACCCAAGTGCCATTGAAGACTTGATCAAGCATCTAAAGCGAGGGCAATCGATTTTAATAGATGAAGTTCAAAAACTTCCCGAGCTACTCGATGAAGTTCACCGGCTTATTGAAGACTACGGATATATTTTCTATCTAACTGGCTCGAGCGCCAGAAAACTTAAAAAAGGAGGCGCAAACCTTCTTGCCGGACGGGCGTTATCTAAAAAAATGTTCCCGCTTTCATTGCATGAAATAAAGGGCGAACGCACAATTGCGAGTCTTTTGGCAAGTGGGTGCCTACCAAAAGCCGTTTCGACGGCTGGTATCAGTGATATAAACGAATTTTTATTCACCTATGTCGAAACTTACTTAAAAGAAGAGATATTCCTAGAGGGCTTAACTAGAAATTTGAAAGAATTTTCCCAATTCATTCAGCTCGCCGGACAATATCACGGGCAAATTCTCAACTATGAAAACCTATCTCGGGAAATTGGCAAATCTGGTGATACTATTAAATCTTGGTTTCAAATTTTAGAAGACACCCTAATTGGTCAAAGAATTGACCCCTATCCACTGGGCTTAATGGCAAAAGAAACTCAACATCCTCGTTTTTACTATTTCGATTGTGGAGTTGCCAGAGCTGCCGAGGGGATTCAGGATATTAATGAATTTCCCGAACGAAGGGGATACTATTTTGAAAGTATAATCTTGAATGAACTAAAAGTTTATTTCGAAATCAGAAAAAAACGCTATGATATTTTCTACTATAGTGTTTCATCTTATGGCGATTTGGACTTTATCATTGAGACTAAAAAGAAATCTCATTCTTCCCCTGCAAAATATGTGGCTATCGAAGTTAAGTATTCAAAAACATGGAAGACCGAATTTGAAAAGGTGATAAATAAAATTAAAGAAGAACGTCCAATCCAACTAGTTAAAGCTTTCGGAATTTATCTGGGTTCTCAGCAGTTGACTAAAACAAATATTGACATTTTGCCGATTGATAAATTTGTAAGCCTCCTTTGGGAGGATAAGCTTTTCTAGGCACTAGCCAACTATTTTAATCTGAAACTTGTGGCCTTTAATTTTGCTCTCTCGCAGCTTTTGCAGGACCGACGAGGCATGATGAGCAGAAATCGCAACCAAAGATTGATGTTCCAATATTTCGATTTTACCAACGTCGGCAGCCGTTAATCCCATTGCAGGATTTGTCAGAGCGCCTAAAATATCGCCGGGTCTTAATTTATCTTTGCGACCACCAGAAATAGACAACGTTTGCATAATAGCGGCGCTGTGACTGGCGCCGATACTGTGTTGATTTTTAAAACCCAGTTTAGGACGTTGCATTTTAGAACCTGAGGCTTGTTCCAATTCACGAATTTTCATCGACTCGATTGGCTTAGTCAACAAAACAGCAGAGCCGACTTTGCCAGCTCGGCCCGTGCGACCAATGCGATGAATATAGGATTCCGTCTGAAGCGGAAAATCATAATTCACAACAAGTTCTAGATGATCGATGTCCAGTCCTCGAGCTGCCACATCGGTAGCAATCAAAATTCGGTAGGAATTATTTCTAAAAAGTGAAATAATTCGGTCCCGATCCCGCTGTTCAATATCGCCATGCAAAGCCCCGCAAGGAACCCCTTGATCAGTAAATTTTTGAAGCAATTCATCGACTGTAGATTTTTGATTACAAAAAATAAGCACCGAATTTTTTGGATGCTGTTGTAAAACGCGCATTAATACGTTTTGTTTTTCTAGATCATCATCATAGTCGTAGGCAAATTGTTCGATCAGCGCGAGGGAGTTAGTCGTTTCTTCAACTACAATTTCTTTTGGCTGGATTTGAAAATGCCGACTAATTTCTTTCAATCTTTCAGGAAACGTCGCTGAAAATAAAGCCGTTTGCCTCAAAGTAGGTAATATATTCATCAAGGCTGCCATATCGTCTTCAAATCCCATTTCTAGCATTTTGTCAGCTTCATCCAGAATAAATATTTTTACATCGCCTAAAAATAAAATTCGTTTTGATACAAGGTCTAGCAATCGGCCCGGAGTGCCCACTACAACTTGAGATCCAGTTTCTAATGCGTGTGCCTGTTCCCGAATTGGCACCCCTCCATAAACCACGGCCACTTGAAGTTCTGGAAATTTACGACCAAATTTTCTGATTTCTTTACCCACTTGGGTGGAAAGCTCACGTGTTGGGCATACGACAAGTGCTTGAACCGTGCGGTGCTTAAGCTCTAGTTTTTGCAAAATGGGGATGGCAAAGGCGGCGGTTTTTCCACTGCCCGTTTTCGAACGACCGATCAAATCGTGTCCTTCGAGTAAAACAGGTATAGCTTGTGCCTGAATTGGCGTCATATTAGAAAAACCAAGCTCTTGCACAACGGACAAAATCTCGCTAAAAAGTGGAAGTGATGAAAATGTTGACGATTCCAAAGCTAACCTCGATTCTTGCCTATCTATCAATTACCTATCCTATTGGGAAGGCCATTGTGAAATTCCTGGGTTATAGCCGGCATCAAAGCCACTATTCAGCAGGTTCGATATGAATTTACTACAACTTCACGGCGGCACTAAGCAGTACGGAGCCAAAGTTTTGTTTAAAGACGCACGCTTTTCGATTAACGAAGGTGACCACGTCGGAGTCATCGGCCCTAATGGGGCTGGCAAAACAACCTTATTTAAAATCTTAGCGGGCCTAGAATCATTGGATTCCGGTGAGCTTATCAAAGCCCAAAAATTAAGTATTGGCTATTTAGAGCAAGAAGCAAAAGAACCAGGATCGATTTCGGCAGAAGAGTATTTGGAACAATCGTGTATCACGCCAATTTGGGAACTTAAAAAACTGGGCCTTGATTTAGGTCTTTCCGATTTTCATTTTGAGCGGACCTTTCAAGAACTAAGTGGCGGCTACAGAATGCGGATGAAACTTCTGCAGCTAATCGGGCGGGAACCCAATCTGATGCTTCTGGATGAACCCACAAATTTTTTGGATCTTGAAAGTATTTTAACCTTAGAAAAATTTCTTCAGGGATACAAACGAGCTTTTTTGTTAATTTCCCATGATCGAGAATTTTTAAAACGGACGACCGAGCACACCCTAGAAGTCGAATCGCCAGATATTACAAAATTTCCTGGTCACATCGACGACTATTTTGAACAAAAAGCGCAGCTTCGCACTATTTTAGAAGCCCAAGCGGCCAACCAAGATGCAAAACGAAAAAGCGTTCAAGACTTTGTGGATCGCTTTGGTGCCAAGGCAACCAAAGCGCGACAAGCACAAAGTCGAATGAAAATGCTAGATAAAATGGAAAAAATTGAAATTAAAGATTTGCCTGTTAAGGCAAAAATTAAAATCCCCACACCGATTCACACAGGCAAGGAAACTTTAAATTTACTTGATGCCGATTTAGGCTATGAAGAAAAACAAATTATAAGTTCGTGCCACCTGCGCTTGGAACGTGGCGACCATCTGGGCGTTGTGGGTTTCAATGGTGTCGGTAAATCGACCCTTTTGAAGTCTCTGGCGGGACGATTGCCGCTATTGCGCGGAGAAGTCCGGCTTGGGTATCAAGTCAGTCTTTCCTACTATGCCCAACACGTAAGCGAAGATTTAAATCCTAGTGATACGGTTTTGGGCAGCTTACAAAAAGCCGCCCATCCTGATGTGATGGCGCAAGAGATTTTAAATTTAGCAGGTTCACTTTTGTTTTCCGGCGACAGCGTCTATAAAAAAATTCAAGTATTGTCTGGCGGCGAAAAATCTCGGGTAGCCATAGGGCAAATATTGCTAAAAAGAAGTCCATTGTTATTACTGGATGAACCTACGAATCATCTCGATTTTGACACAGTGGAAGCGCTGACGGAATCACTGCGAGAATATCAGGGGTCACTTGTTGTAGTCAGTCATGATCGAAGTTTTATCGGGCGCATTGCTACTAAAATTCTAGAAATTAGAGATGGAAAAGCCGAAATCTATCCCGGCACCTATGACGACTATTTATGGAGTCTAGAAAACGGAGCCCTTAAACAACGATACAAGGCCAGTGTTGCAAACAATTCACAAGGCAAAGTTCACGCTGAACCAAAAACTGGGGTAACTGCGGCTATAGAAAAACAGATTCAAAAAAAAGGATCAAAACAGCTTCAAGCTGAAAAACGTGAACTTCAAAAAAAACTATCCAAAGCAGAATCGTCGCTGCAGCTAAAAACAGAAAAAATGCAATCTTTGAATAGCGAACTATTAATAGCTAAAGGTCCAAGAGTTAATGAAATTTCAATTGAACTTAATGCCTGCAATTTGGATATTCAAAATTTGGAAGAATCGATACTGATTTTCATGGAAAGCTTAGAAGCAATTGATTTGGAATCGCCCAGGCTAGACTAGCGTCGAACTAGCCAAAAGTAAATTATACTTCTTTTCACTCAAGATCCCTTTCGATTTCCTATATCATAAGTAAGAGAAAATATGGATAAAAAGGGAAGTATAGTTTTAGGTTTTACGTTCACTATTATGCTGGCGACATCAGTCATGTTCTATTTCAAAGAAACTGAAGCCCAAAGCCAAATGAATCTAATAAAACGAGAATCGCTTTTAATTAATTTAGATATGGCCCGCTATGTAATTGAGCATGCGTTTGATGATCCACTGGTGGTTGAGCGAACTTTTCATGCACCCGAAAATCAAACAGGCACGGTCGGAATGTTGGCTTGCCTGACTGATCCCAATGTTTCTTGCGACAACGTGGAAAAAGACTTGGTGTTGATTTCGCAAATCACTGGAAAAATGATTAGTAACCCGTTGGTGCAAGCAAATGGCAAATTTTTTGGGCTTTCATTTAAAAATTCAGCCTGTGTGTTACCCAGTTGTAACGCAATGATTTTGAAAGATTTCCTTTGTGATTCCTTTGAATCTAATTCAGCCACGGCTCCTGATTGTATTTTTCGGCTACGAACGACTTGGAAACCTTTGTGCCCAGGTGTGGGTGCTTGCAACAAGCCTAAAATAGTTTGGATGGTAAAACTAGAATACAATTCGGCAAGCAAGCTTAATATTTTAACTATTAATCCTAAAAGATTTTATGTCGAAAAAATGTTTTAAGAAAAAATCGGGATTTACTTTAATAGAGGCACTTATTGCCGTCAACTTGATTGGCTTGTCTATTTACTTTGGGTCTTCGTCGATTGGGCAAATTACAAAAATGAAAGTAAATGCTCAGCTCTATATGAATGTAAACCTAGCAAAGCGAAACTTGATAAGTATTTTACAAAATAATACGGCCTGGCTGTATTCAATTAATGGAAACGGGTCAGAATTTGATTGTTTGAAAAATATAACTGGCAAGCTCTCTGACCCGGGTTGCGAATCAAAGAGCGATCCAGCGGGCTATCCTTTTATTATTTATTCAGACTCCAATGCCATTTATTACGATCCAATTAATTCGGCCACTGCTGGATTTGATAACAATGGTGATGTCTGCAACACGTTCGATGCGGCGAATGGAAACCCGGCCTGTCCGTATCGCGCGACGGTGCGGTGGCGTCCAGTTTGTGATATGGGCGGCGGGGTAAAATGCCATCAGCCAGCCATCGAGATATTTGGAGAAATTCAAATTAAAAGAAACACGGCTGTTTTTAATATTCAAAAAAGCAACTATTCGTTTCAAATAATTCGGCCATTTGTAAACTGCCCGGTTCAGGCAGTTGATTTTAAGACCTCCTCGTTACAATGGAATAACTTTCCGGTGGCAGGCCAAGGATTCATTAATGGAAGCTATCTAACAGTCAGTGCAGCAGCGGCGCCTGGAGATGGCTTTATTTACGCGACACAAGTTTTTTCTTGTGATGATCATATTTTAAACTTCAGACAACACATTAATATCGCGGGTGGTGTGACAAAAGACGACGCCCAAAATGTCGGCTCGGTTTGCATTTCAGATCCTAATCAAGCAAATCTTTGTCTTTTCGAGTGGAGGCAGGATCGCACGGCCTGGTCCCTGTGGTTGACCAACACTGCTGACAATTCTCAAAGCAAAGTTTTTGACATGCCGGTAGGCCCTAAGCCTCGTTTTGACAATACTACAATTTTCTCATTTAGTGCTAAACGCGGGATGGTTCAGTTTTTTGTAGATAACGAAATTTACTATGTATTTAATTCTGTTTGGCCGCGGAATTATTCTGTTAAAATAATTCCGCCACCGTCGAACTACTCAGATGGTATCGAACCCTATTAAGGGCCTGCTACTACGTCAGGTGTAATAGTGCCGCTGTTTACTAAGGTTCCATATGAAAATAGCCCAGGTTGAGCACCTCGATTGATACTTGCCATAGCACCAACCTTTAGAGATTCAGATACTTTCATTCCGCAATTATTCAAATTAGCAAAAACATAAGAATTTACATCTATGTTTTTAGCGTAGAAAACGGATCCGACTATTCCCTGACAATCCAACATAGGATAGCCATTCTGAATAGTAATATCATAAGTTCCATAGCGAGTTGAATCCTGAGTCATCGCTGCGTAAATAGTCGCCGGTCCAGCGCCCCCGACAAAGTTTAACTTTGCTCTGTTAACAGCAGTTGTGCTTTTATCAAAGGTATTGTTGTAGTAAAGATTTTTCACTATATTGATCGTTCCATTGGAAACACTTCCAGAATTGTAATATCCAGAACTTGCTGGAAAGTTAACTCCGTCAAAAACCGTCAAAGTACTGCCACTTAAATTTAAACTTCGTTGCACGTTGAGAGCCTTAATCTTTAGCGAATTGGAAGCAATTCCTGAAAGGTCTAACACTGCATATCCCGGCGCGCAGCAATCGTTCGTATTAGAAAACGAAAATGTGGCCTGTGAAGCGTCTACTGCCCCTTTTATAACTCTGAATCTACCAGCAAAACCTATAGCTCCTGTCATCGTAACCGTACCGCCTGGTTTATTTATATCAACGTGAATTAAGTAGCCTAGAGCTTCGGGCACATTGGTGGTTATAACCGGATTTGGTAGTGATACGTCGGCGGCTAATCCCGATACGTTATTTTTATAAAAATCCGTGGAATTACCAACAATTCGTTGGTCTTTAGTGCCGCTCAACTCAAGAGTCACCAGCCCATCAAAATCATATTCATTTGTACCCGTTTTAGCGAACACATCGCCTTCAACATAAATTTTTCTAGCTTTAGGACCAAAAGGATAAGCCCCTTTTGCTTGTGTAAAATCTCCGGCAATTCTAATATCAGATTCAAGGCGCATATAGGAGCCGCTCGAAGTTAAAGAAAAATTGGGCAGAACTAATTCATGACCAGATGTATTTTTAATATACATAGAATTCCACATTGAAGAAAAATCTATAGTCTGTCTGTCGCCAGCAGCCCGTTCTTCGTCGTCATAGAATTTAATAAGTCCAGCTTGATAATCGATTCCGGTATTAATTCCAAGATCACCTTTAATATGCAAAGTACTGCCATCAATCTTGTTTATAACAAGCACGGGCAATCGTCCGACTTGTGTGCGATCAGGGTCTCCATTAAAATTTAGGTTTGAATAAATATATTGATCGCCTTGGCCTGCTACTATTATTTTTGCAAAATCCCATCCTGCCCATCCATTAACCATAAATCCGCCGCCGCCCCGCAGGTAGATATTTCTATTTACATAAAGATTACCGGCGTTAGCACCTATAAAACCTCGCAATTGATTTTCGAAACCTGGCTGAATGTAGGTCAAGTCACGAACGGTCATATTTCCTACAATTCCATAGTCAAAACCACCAGTGCCATTAAACACGAAGTCATTGAAAACTACGTCAGGAGCGTCGATCAAATTTCCACCCAAGTAGCGAGGATACACAGTCACCACACCATTTTGATGAAAAAAGTTTCTTGAATTTGTTATCTGATTATAACCAGAGAGTAATGTAAGATTTTCGGGTGCATAAAATTTGCCACCTTCGACAGAAAAATGCCCAAAGGACGAAATAGCCATTGAAGGACGAACTGCAATCGTTCGAGGACCATTTCCTGACCATCCATCACGATCAATTTTGAGAAATCGATTTTGAGTGTAAACTTCAGCCGCCAAAGAATTCGCTCGATAGGCATTCAAATCAGCTTTAGAATTTGCTCCAAGGAAGGTCCCACCTTTTTGCCAAAATGCATACAATAAGGCAGGATCATCGCCCGCGCGATTGGCTGAATTTCGACGAATTAAAATATTAAGATCATCTATTTGTTTGATCGCACCAGGAAAATTTTCAGAAATTTCCAATGCGTTCAAGGAAACTTGCGGTTGACTTAGCAACGGATTGTATAAGCCTTTCAACAGAACATTACAATTTACGCAATTTTCATTGAATACAAGACTAGCCGCTTGCATTTGAGCATTGGTCAACAAATCTACTGCTTTTTGCGGGTCCGCATTGAAGTGACTACATTTATTATTTACGACCGTACCGCAATAATTTCGTTTGTCGTAAACATGATACCAAGGTTTCCCAGAAATTGAAGTCTCGTCCACGGGTCCTTCGCCAACCCAGGTATACGGAGTCATGACTTTTACCCATATGACTCCATCAGATTTAGTCACTTTATCAAACAGATTCTGCTCTACCGAATAGTAAATCTTATCAACCCCATAGAAGTTGAGTTTGGGATTGTATATTATTTTATTATTAGAAACAGATACTACTGACCCAGCACTCGAACTTACATTTTTTAATTTCAAATTAAAAGTGTCCACGGCGTAATCTGTCTTCAAAACATCCAGTTCTATTCCGGACGCATTAATATTAACCATAAATGCAGAATCCCGTGGGGCAATTTCAACACTCTGGGGAAGATTGATATTCAAGTTATAAGTTTTTTCAGAATTCAAAGCTACTTTTGTTAAATATTTTGTAATTTGTTTAACTGACACTTTGGCCATAGGTTCTTTGCAGTTGCCAATTTGCAAACACGGCAGATCCCACGACACATCATAATGAGTAGGGCACGAATCATTTCCAGCAGCAGAATTAAAACCAAAGCACTTGCTGCCTTCAGCAGTAAAGCCCACAGCGGCGCCGCCAATATCCTTTTCGTTTTGATCATATAATATTGATTTATCTCCGTTTGTTATTCGAAACGAATTATTTACTTTGGTACAATCAAGAGCCTCAGTCAAATCAGGATGCGGGTTCAATCCTAGTTTACAGGAAAAGAATCCATAATTTTGCACATCTAATACGGTGGCTTTCCAAATCGTTGGATTATTCATCAATTCTAAAAAATCATAGTTTTTTCGAGCAGTGCTCGAACTGTCGGATAGCTTTTTGTTCTCAAGATTCATTTGAGTCACAAAAATATTCATAGTTAATATCGCGACGCCAGAGATAAAAACAGCAAACACCATTTCAATTGCGGTTATCCCTTTGTTATTACGTACAAGATGGCTTTTCATATTTTCTCCAGTGACTAGTCTTCGGTCGAGTCCTGGTTTTTCTTGAATTTCTCATTTGTGAACACACTATTGCCTCAGACTGGGACTTTTCCTTGAGCACCACGAATTATCCAACTAGCATATCCATAAAAAGGATACCTATGATTGAAATTATCCCGCTTCTAGCATTTGGTTTTTTAGTTGGTGGATTGCGTACCTGCAATCAATATGAACGCTGTGTGCATTTCCGATTGGGAAAATTTAAATCCATCAAAGGCCCTGGCCTATTTTGGATTATTCCATTCATTGAATGGGTTGACCGAGTCGATATGCGAACCGTAACAGCTTCAGTGGACGCTCAAGATGCTATCACCAAAGACAACGTTCCCATTAAAGTTTCCACAGTCATCTGGTACCGTGCTATCGATCCCGAAAAAGCAGTGATCGAAGTTGTCGATGTCAGGTCCGCAGTCGTCCAAGTTTCGTTAACGACTCAAAGAACTTTAATTGGGCAGTACACTTTGGACGATGTCTTAAAAGAACAAGAAGCCCTTTCAAAACGAATGGCGATCACAGTCGATCAAGCCACAGAACCCTGGGGCGTAAAAGTTGAACGCGTAGAAATGCGAAATGTAGAAATCCCAGCCTCAATGCAAAACGCAATGGCCCAAGAGGCCGAAGCACTGCGCGAAAAACGCGCGCGAATAATTAAAGCCGAAGCAGAAAAAGAAGCCGCCGCCCAACTCTGCGAAGCTGCAGAAATGGTAATGAAAAACCCCGCCGCCCTAGAACTACGAAGAATGCAAATGATCACAGAAGTCGGCGCCGAACAAAACACGACAACAATCGTAATGATGCCAAGCGAATTTGTAAACATGGCCGGCAGCCTAGCATCGTGGATAAAACAAAAAAATCCGTAACCCAAAAAAAAGCGAAGCTGATTAAAAGAAATTAACTTTTGAAATGCAAATTTCCAGGCAAATTTGCGTTGAATTTTTCGTGATATCACCACCCGACTCAAAAACGGAAAATCCAAAGCAAACTCGAACGCCCGACTAATTAATAAGCCGGAGGAACCAAAGCGCCATTAATACTCAACTCCATAGCATAAGCGATCGCCAACTGAGTAAACACTAGCGAATGTTCAAAATTCATTTTCGGAGTCACGATGTCTTTACTCGAATGAATCAAAGTATTCATATTTTTCATCGATGATTCAAAAGGAATAATGGTGTGATAGCCTTGGCGAAACCATGAGGCATGATCCGAACAACCATAACCACATTTGTCTTCGATCATTTTCGCATTTACGTAATTTTTGTTTAGCTCTACCAATATTTCTCGAAGCCAAGAACTTGTGAAATCGGTCATGCTAGAAATGACTCGCGCGCCGTCGCCAGGAAACAAAGTCATATCCAATTGCATAACTCCGACCACTTTTTTATTGAGTCGTTTGTATTCAGCTGCAATTTCTGCTGATCCTAGTAGACCAGATTCTTCACCTGCGTACCAAAAGATTTCAACAGTGCGGGCACCTTGTTTTTGAGCCATTAGAACTCGCATAGCTTCCAATAAATTTGCAGAACCAGACGCATTGTCATCAGAACCCGGCGCGCGGTCGCCGTCAAAACTGATCGAATCCAAATGGCCACCCATAACAACCACTTCATTGGCTCGTGTTGTTCCTGGCAAAGTCACTTTAAGGGACATTTGTTTTGTTGATTTGTGTGTGATGGTTTCTACCATTACCGATCGGTGCGCACGCAATCGCATTTGTTCAATCAACGCTTTTAATTGCAACACATGAACGTTCGGAGTTGGACTCTTGTTGTAACGGTTTTGAAAAGCGCTCAACCAAGCAACCCATTTCATCAGCTGTTCTTTGTCAGCCAGTTTAGTAGCGGCCGCAATTTCAGCACGAAACGGCACGTCTACTTTGGCCATTGGCGAACTGCCCCATTGCTGATCACGGGCTAATCTTTGTTTTAAATAACTCATGTTCTGACTCATTAACCGCAAATCGCCAGGATTCATATCCTGCACAACTTCATAGCCGCCGCATTTACCATAACGATGCGCTAGCAAACTTAATTTTATTTGCGCGTCCGATGATAAATACGCAAAACCTAAATTTATTTGTGGATCTTGAAGCAACACGGGAACACCAATTCCTCGAAGCAAATGCAGATCTGCTAGCACGGGCAGCGTTTGTCCGGTCGGCACTGGATTGGCCTGACTCACAGAAATATTGATCGTCAAAACACTCAGTGCGAGTGCTAAAAACTTGAATGCTATTTTCATATTTTCCCCTTTTTTTAATCTCATTTTGCGAAAGCCATCAGCCTTCTTTTATTCTGCCCCTAAAGGCTCCCCTAGAACCCGCACACAGACTAAGGTCTATATCCATAAGTTCAATAAAAAAAGTAACTTAGTTGAGTTTTTTCTCTATTGTCCGAATGTTTATACGTGTCAGCAAAGTTGAAAAGTTGGGTCTTTAAACTCAACTCGATAGAAACAAAATTTATCGTTCTTTCCCTTCTATTTGGGGCGGCCATAGGCGTTGCTCGAGCACAATCGTACTCAGATTTTTTAATTCATTTAGATGCCATATGGACATTGCCGGCGCTTTTACTAAGCGAATTGCTTTTTTTGCCTATAATTCGTGCACCCAAAGCCAATGTCCGCTTGGTCCCTGTTATAGCTTCGACCGGTCTGTTTTTTTCTGTCCTATTCTTAGCTAATACCCTAAATCCAAATTTGGGTGCCGCAGCGCTTATCTTTTTTGTAATTACCAGCCTGACTCGTAATCTGGTGCGCTGGATGTTGACTGAAATTTCACTGCTTCATCTGGGGCGCGGCAAAGCCAATGAATTGTCGTATTCGATTTCGTCCGCACTGGATATGGGCTCGATTGTTGCGGTCGCCAGCACGTTGATAATCAAAGTATCACCACTATCCAATTTTATAAATGTTGGAATTCTTTTGAGCTGTCTTTTTTTGTTTACCTGGTATTTGTTTAGCCACCAGGATTCGTTTGAAATCAAACTCGCCTCAGAAGATTTTCCGGGCAGCTCGCAAGAGCCTTTTTTTAAACGACGACTTACTCGATCCTATTTGTTTTTGAGCTTGGGCATCGGCCTTTTCTATGCGATCCAAGAGTATTTGTGGCGATCAAATCTTCAAGAACTCATCACGGATAAATCAGAATACCTTAACTACACAAACTTTTATGTAATCGGATCCAACGTCTTGGGAGTTGCCAGTGGGTGGTTCGCCGCCCAAGCCACTAAGAAAACGCGCATTTCACCTGAAAGGGTCATTGAGTATTTTTTACTAAGCAGCGCTTTTGGATTACTAATTTATTCGTTCACGCAGTCCACGATGGGAGCCGTTGTTTTAGGAATAATCTGCTCTGGAAC
Organism: Pseudobdellovibrionaceae bacterium; assembly: GCA_043757515.1. Lineage (GTDB taxonomy): Bacteria > Bdellovibrionota > Bdellovibrionia > Bdellovibrionales > Bdellovibrionaceae > UBA2316. The sequence continues at coordinate 3,214 of JAYVPD010000086.1, read as the reverse complement.
ATTCCGAAGTTTCTTTGTCGCTGCTAATACAAATTTAATGTCCTGCTTAGACGATGAATCCCGAACAGCATTTAGAAAGCTGTCTCAGCTCACAATGTTCATAGCACCCCTGTTTCCAGTTTTTGGTCTTTCTTTTTTAATGCATTCCATAGCACCTCAATCTAAACTCATGACACTTTCATTGGCATTGAGCTGCCTCCTTGTCGCATGTCTTTATTTTCTGAAAAACTATATTCATCACCTGACTAACTTGATGTACTTGTTTCTTCACAGCCATGATCGAGTTCGCCGTGTCAACGGCGCGATGCTGCTAAGTTTTTTGCGACCAAAGGGATATGATCAATGGTTTAAGGAAATTCTAGCGCAAAAACCTAAAACGTTACTAATTAAAACCATAATCGAATCCCTAGCTTTTCAACCGACTAAAAAATCTATACGTCTGATAGCCTCGCAGTTTTCAAATCCTAAGGAGGAAATTAAGTTTGCGGTTTGCGATGCCCTAAACAGGATTAACAAACCGCAGTCGATTTCATTTTTAATTGGGATTGCACTCAGCAAATCTGAATCGTTTCGCGTACGCCAAAAAGCCGTTAAATTGCTGTATCGTCGGATGAAGGTGCACTTGATTTCTGTTTTCCTCAATCGTTTGGAATCAGCTAAGACAGATGAACGCCGTGTGATTATTGAAGGACTCAGCGAAATTCAAAATTCAGATTTATTTCATACGTTTCTTGGAAACCTAGATGAAACACGACCGGACATCGTAAAATTTGCTCTTATTGGCTTATATAAATCGTCAGCCAATCGCCTGGCATTTACAGAAAAAATCAACGAATTGATTCGCGAGCCCGAAAGTCCACTTTTTGGAATTGCTTGTTTTGTTTTGGGCGAAGTTCGCGATGACCGCTGGCTCGCTACTGTACGAGTGACCAAAGTAAAAAATAAATCCAATATTATTTTTCAGACATGGTATATCTATCGCCTTGAGGCGTCGCTTAAAAAAGAACAATTCGTAATGATTAAAAATGTTATCAAAGACCAAAGCTTTCAAAAAGAACTTATCAATTTATTTGTTTATTTTAACCCACGCGACCGGGTAAAAATATTGTACAGCCTCGCCATTCACGCACGTCAATTGGACTGGGGAATATCTGAAATGATTCAGGTTCTAAAAGACTTCGACTATGATTTTCATGAAGAAGTTTTATTTCTTCAAAATTTAAAACAACGCCAAACCGATCGAAGTCTGCTTAAATCGACCGGCTAACACGGCCCTATTTTCAAATAGAGCTAAGGGGTCTTTTTTCCCATTAGAACTTTAACTTCGTGCAATTTTCCATCATCTAGCAGAGGAAATCCGACCTCTGGATCATACGAGACACCGTCAACAAAAAGCGATATAACCTGTCTAGACGCTGCGTTTGGCTTTTCAACCGTAATCTCATAAGTGCACGATTTGTGTTTATAGCGAACACTGAAACCAGGCCATTTTTTTGGAATGGTTGGCTGAATGCGCAGTGTGTTTCCACCACTAAACTTGAGGCCCAAAATGGTTTCAAGGTTGTTGCGCAGCAACCAGCCAGGCGCACCACTGTACCATGTCCAGCCCGCTTCACCCATTTTGTGAGCTCCAGAAATATCGGCGGCTACCGAATTTGGCTCACCGCCATACTGAGGAAAGCCAATGTGTGCTGTTGGATGCATACTCATTTGCATTTCAAAACCAACATCTTCATATTTCGTGAGAAGGGCAGCTAGGGCTGCCCACTGACTGCCGTGCGTATATTGAGCCCAATTTTCGCGTGAACCAAATGGATACGCCTGCAATGAACCGCCCCAAACTTCGTTTTCTAATTTACGATCGAATAGTAAAATCATGCGATCTTTTTTCTTGTACAAGGTTTTAATAGCATGGTCCAAAGCACTTTTGGCACGTTCCGGATCCACGGCACCCGACATTACGGCCCAACCGGCTACAATCGCATCGTTAAAGTCCAATACCTCTCCATTGTCGGCAAACCCACGAACGTAATATTTTCCATTCCAAGCATGCTCTTCGATATTAGCGCTTAGCTTTGCCGCTTCTTTTAAGTAGCGTTCGGCCGTGGTACCGTCACCTTGTCCCTGAGCTATCTTAGAATATTTAATTAGGATATCGTAAAGGAAAAACGCGGACCAGACGCTTTCCCCTATGCCTAGATGACCGACGCGATCCAAGCCATCATTCCAGTCGCCCTTGCCAATCAATGGCAAACCATGTTTTCCCATACGTTCATTCAAAACGAGATCAATCGCAAGTTTAGCATGGCGATAGACGTTCACTTTAATATCACTCATTGCCATCGGCTCTGCGAAATCCAATTCACCTGGTCGCAGATCACGACTTGGAACCGAAAATGGCGTCATTTCTTTGAGTATGTCCTTGTCACCAGTGACATCAATGTAATGACTTAACGACAACGGCAACCACAATAAATTATCGCTAATTCTGGACCGCTGTCCATAGTTAGTTCGCGCCTTGCCATCCAGATTAATATCTTTGTGCCACCAGTGTTGTACATCGCCCTTCTCAAATTGATGTCGGGTGGATTCTATTATGTGATTGCGTGCCAAATCCCAAAACTTGGAATGACCCGTATTTACTAAATTCATTGCCGTTTGCAACTGATCGCGAAATCCAAACGCCCCGCCCGATTGATAAAATCCAGACCGACCCATCATATGGGCCACATACGCTTGATACAACAGCCAGGTGTTAGACATCGTGTTGAACGATTCGTCCGGAGTCTTTACCTGCAAGCCATTCATCCACGAATCAATATGATTCAAATGTTGGACTCGCTCGCCTTCAACATGAGCAACGTTTTTATATTGGTCTAAATACTCACGAGATTTTCCTGCGTTTTCGCCTAAACCCAAAACAAATGAAAGCTGTTTCGATTCACCGCGCGCTACGTTCAAATCTGTAGTCAGGCCATGAAAAGGATCGTCTTTTGTGCCGTTAAGATTATTACGTCTCACTTTAGAACCACCAATAACGGAATGAAAACCCACGGAATCAGGCGACATTGCCCTAGGCGATTGCGCAAAATAGGCACCTCGTTTTTCATCAAATGTCACGACTGTTTCTTTTTCGGTCAGTGGATCTTGATTTCCCATAGCCCACTTCATAAAACTCGCTAGTTCCAAATCGACATCAGCGCCCGATTTGTTG
>JAYVPD010000085.1:0-29085 GCA_043757515.1 Pseudobdellovibrionaceae bacterium | reverse complement strand
GTGCAAACTTTTAATTGCTAACGAAAACGTTGCAATGGCAGCTTAGTGCTGTCACGGATCCCAGCTGAATCGATGGTGTTGAGCTGAAGATCTGTTATTAATGCCATACCGGTTGGAAGCCGCTTTCTGAGGGGCCCCAACCTAAATTAACCTTGGGAGTACCGACGACAATTTTGTTTGTGGAAGTGATGTCGGTCTACTAAAAACATAAACTAAGTATGTAGTGCCTCTTTATGGAGCTCTTGCGGACGGGGGTTCAATTCCCCCCGCCTCCACCATTTTCCCCATTTTCAATGATTTCAATAGGTTACAAGAATGGGGTAAATTTTTATTCCACCTGAAATCGCTAACTTAGCGTAATCATTGAAGTGTGATTTCCCGATATTTCCCACATCTACTTGGACAATTTCGACAGAAAACGGCAAGGCATATGTCTCATATTTAAGACTTGCTAAAATGTCTTAAATATGAGACATTATGATTGTGATTACGATAATTAAGCAATGTGAAAAAGAATTAAGAGATTTCCAGTCATCGTTAAAGAAGATTTAGCTGATGCTTTGGCATTGCTTGACGAGGGTGTAAATTTATCAATGCCGTTGTCTAGGCCAATGCCATCTATTAGCAGCGGTGTTCATGAGCTTCGTCTTAAAGATCGTTCGGGTATTTATAGAGTTGTGTATTTTATTCGGAAGCAATCTGATATTTGGTTGATTTATGCATTTCAAAAAAAATCACAGCAGACGCCGAAAGAAAATATTGAATTAGCAAAACAAAGATTAAAGGGAGTTTTATGAAACAGTCAGTTAAAGGTTTAGACCTTGCAAAAAAATTAGGAATTTCTCCGCTTCGAGGGGTTGAAGCTGTCATTAAAGCACAGTTGATTGCTGCTGTTATTAAAGAAGTTCAAAAACAGGATTTGACTCACGTTGAATTAGCTAAAAAATCTAAGTTACCCCGTAGTGCGGTAACTGGGATTTTATCTGGAAGTTTACAAAAAATAACTATCGATAGAATTCTTCGTTTGGTCGAGGCTGTTGGTTTGTTGCCAGAGCTGAAGATTCATAAAAGAGCGGCCCAATTCCAACAGAGATTGTAAGCCAGTAATGTCGTTGGATTTAGGAGTGAATGATGCATATAAAGCTAGATGAGCACTCAGGTGTTGCATTTGTTTGGAAAAAAGATGGTGCTGAATGCCCATTTATTGAATTGGCTGGCTCTGTGGATAGCGAGATGCCTGTAGATATCTTGGTTAGAAAATTTAAATCATACGCTATAATTGAACGAGATCTAAATATTGCAAAAGAATGCTTTATTAAAGTCAGTTCGTTAAGTGAAGATGAAATTAGCATCATGGATGCGTTAATTGAAAGTGCAATTTTTTCCTATTCAAGACCTTTTGCCGCCGGCTACGGGAAAAACGTGCAGCTAGACGGTGATGAAGTATTTAAAAATAATCCTGAGATGAAAGCTAGTCATGATTTATTAAGAAACTTGAGAAATCAATTTTCTGCTCATGTGGGTGAAAATCTTTATGAAAAAGTAATGATTTACATTGCGTTAGCTCCTAAGCCCCTTCCAAGGGAGGTTATAGAAATATACAGAGGGCTGGTTCGTACAACAGGATTCAATGAAAGTTTTTACTCAGACTCGGTAAATATCATTAATGTAGCATTGGAATGGATCAAAATAAGGCAAGATTTTCTATACAGAGAAATTTTGCAGGAAGTTAAAAATGTGAATATCTCTGAGTTGTATGCTCAAGCTCATCTCCCTCAAAACATCGTAAAAGAAATACAGAAAATAACGATTGCTTGATTAGGAGATTTTCCTTTGGTTTCCCAACATCTAATCAATGATTTCATCAAAAAACGCCGGTCCAACTTGGACTTTACTTGGACACTTAAAAATAAGTTGTGTAATATCAAGCAGATAGATTCCCTGGGGTTCATCCACCATTCCCGCGTCTCATTTTGAGAAATGGCATGCCCCTTGCGTTAACAAACATTAGATGTTTCAAGAACACTCAATGAAGGTACGCAATGACTAAGTGGCTACTTTTTTTACATATGTTTCTCTTATTAAGTGGGACAATTAGCGCAAGCGTGCCTGAGGTTGCAAACCAAGATCACGTCGATGAAGTCGGTCTATCAGAATGGATGTTTGCTGGGGCACCCGTGCGTTGGGGCGACTTCCGAAACCGCAAAGACGATAAGAGTATTTCCAACATAAACGATCAATGGATAGCCGATCTGTCCTATGAAGAACGAATCGAGTCGGGTGTTCGAACTGTGCATTTCAAAGAGTGGTTGCGTCGATATCGGATAAAACCGGGAACTGTTGCTCTGGGATCCTTTACTGATTCGAGTGGTGCATACACGGAGCTTGTCGATGCTCTTAAACTTCAGAGTTGGAAAAGCTATTCAAACGCAAACGGCATTGAGTTTCGTGAAACAAATTACGACTCTGAACTTCTTTTCCATTTATCGGTTTATCAGAAACAACCATTCTATATATTTAGCACCCGAGAAAGCTCTAAAACAGTAGGGGAAATTTTTAATCTTCTTTATGTTTCTAACGGCGTGGCTAACGGTGCGGTGATTGTTCTAGGTGCTTATGCGACCTTTCGTCTCTATAAAAATATTTACGGTGAAGCGGCAGCTGATAAAATTGCATCTTTGGTCGGTTCGCCCTATCCCACTGACCTTGCCGAGTTGGAAATTGAATTACGTACGTCCGACTATGACTACGACATTGCTCGAGCCGCTAGCAATATTTTGCGTCGCCATCCAGAGAATGAACTCGCGATGAATGCACTTCGTGATATGGTTAAACGCGGCCACAATCGCTCGCAGGTATCGGCCGCTATTCTTTTGCTTCCCTTTGTGTCCGGAAGAGAACGCCAACAGTTAGAAAGTAAAATCGCTGATAAAATTGAACACCCCGATAAATTTGATCGCACTATTGATATTGAAGATCGAATTGCACTTCAAAAACTCAACCAGCCGAAACTAAAGGATTGGAATCGTCTATCCCATCATCCGAGCCTTGTGGATCTTCGAGGGCGGATTTCGTGCGGTAAATATTATGGCGGCTTCTATTCAGGGTTACATTTCAATTATAGATAGGAACGGCTTCAAAGTAAAATATCTACAATTAAATCACTCATTTATAATTTCGTTGATGGACTCTATGCTCTGTAGCTTGCTTTTATTTTATTCCAAAACTAAGTATGAAGTTAAAGTGCAGGTTCCAATTCAAAACGCCTCCACAATTTCGACCGACAGGGAATCAAATATTTAGAAGGACATGAATCAATGAACAACGCAAAATTCATAAAGGCTCATGTGTTTGTGGAGCAGTCACTGTCCATGGATCAGAAAAAGTAAGCTGTTACCAATCTCCAGGGATTGAAAAGCTATTTCAAAGGGAGCTTTCGATGGACTCGGCTTTAGGAGCAGATAAATATCTTGCATATGCTTCAAATGACTATCATGTTCAGAGGTTCTACAGGCCCTCAACAACTTCGGGCGACACTTCACGTTTTGAAAGTGCTAATTTAGGAGAAAAAAACATGAAAATTTCAAAAAATACGATTTGTTTAATGTTTGATAAGGAAGCCGAGCAAGCCGCTCATTTTTACGCAGAGGTTTTTCCAAATAGCTCGGTAGGTTTGGTTCATCGGGCTCCCGGCGACTATCCGATGGGAAAAGCGGGCGATGTGTTAACAGTTGAGTTTATCGTTGCTGGTATTTCCTGCATTGCTGTAAATGGTGGGTCGTATTTTAAGCAGAGCGAAGCCTTTTCATTTCAAATTGCAACTGATGACCAAGAAGAAACGGATAAATATTGGAATGCGATAGTCAAAAATGGCGGCCAAGAAAGTCAGTGCGGATGGTGCAAGGACAAATGGGGCCTCTCTTGGCAAATTACTCCGCGTACTCTTACTGAAGGCATGGCAAAAGGTGGTGCCGAAGCTAAGCGCGTTTTTGAAGCCATGATGAAGATGAAGAAAATTGATGTTGCGGCGATAAATGCAGCTAGACTTGAAAAATAAGGAATAGAGAAAATGAAACAATCAAAAGGACAAATAATTTTAGGTCGAGTTCTTAGTGGGCTAGCGATTATATTTTTATTATTTGATGGGGTTATGAAATTTTTCATGGATAAACTTCCGCCCGAAGCACTTGAAGCAGGAGCCGCGCTACAATGGCCAGCAGAAAAAATGCCAATCGTAGGTACGATTTTGCTGGTTTGCCTTTTGCTACATCTGATTCCAAGAACAGCTTTGCTAGGGGCTATTTTACTGACTGGATATTTAGGGGGAGCCGTTGCAAGTCATATTCGAGTTTCTAATCCTTTATTAACGCACACACTTTTTCCAATCTATGTTGCGATTTTGATTTGGCTTGGTCTTTATTTGAGAGACGCAAGAGTTAAAAAGACATTGGAACCGTTTAGGTAAGCCGTTGGTTTTTGGTGACTATTACTTAAAATTATGTCGACAATTAAATTGCAAATTTTAAAATCAAGGGAGCCGTTATGAAAAATGAATTTTGGTTGAATTTAGCTTCCAAGGATCTACCTCGGGCAAAAGAATTTTTTACTAAACTCGGTTTTGAAATGAACAATCGGCACTCGGCCCCCCACATGGTAAGTATGTTCATTGGCAATAAAAAAACCGTATTGAATCTTTTTACTGAGACCATGCTTCAAGGATTCCAAAACAATGCCGTTACTCAGACAACTCATTCCAATGAAATTTTATTTTCTATTGGCGCTGATTCCCGCGACGAAGTCGACGAGATGGCTAAAAAAGCTGTCGGTGCAGGCGGCACGTTGTATGCCAAGCCCGGCGAGAAAGACGGGTGGATGTACGGGTGTGGCTTCGTTGATTTAGATGGTCATCGCTGGAATATTTTGTATATGGATATGAGTAAAATGCCTTAATGATCAGGAGCTTTATTGAGTATTCGATTTATAAAAAACACAATTGGTTTCATTCCAAAATATTTTTTAAAGCTAAATGTTACGACACGTGTAAGATTCTGACTTCTAAAAATTTGTAAAAAAATTCTAAAACTTAATGAGCTTAGTAAGCATCGGATGGCGCTTGCCTTTTTGACGATGTATTAAGAAGTAGTTTTGACGAATTTTTCTAAACTCATGAACAATAAACAGCTCCTTTGCCTCTAATTCTCTGCGGACCCCAATTTTTGGTATGGCAACAACGGCGTCGGTCTCGAGGGCCAAAAGCCGTAGAAAAGCAATATCGTCTATAAATCCTAAAGCTCGGAAAGTGTAATTTTCAGAATTGAAATGGTCGATGATACTGGACGTAAGCGGACTGCTTTTAGCTGGAAAAAAAACGCCCTGATCAATATCTATTGTGGGTTGGGTCAGTCCACGACGGTTTGCCTTTTTTGAAACAAGGACAATTGGTTCGCTAGCTATTTCAATTTGTGTCAATGGTTCGGCCTCAGAGGAGGGAAAGGGAACATCGGATAAAACGGCATCTAGCTGATAATTAGTCAGCCGCTCGAGTAAGACTTTGGAATCCCCAACTTCAAGTACTAGTTCTATCGACGGGTGCGTAATAACAGAATTCAGCAGTTTGAGCTGTAGGTTTTTTGATAGGCCCCCTAAGGCGCCGACCCTAAAACGAGTGCTCATTTTGCCAGAGCGAAAATAGTGCACAAGATCGTTGCCTTGCCGAAAAATTTCTTCAGCTTGTGCGAGAGTAACCTGACCGGCTTCGGTCAATTTAAATCCTCGTGGGCCCCGGTCCATTAGTTTTTCACCAAGAAAGTCTTCCAGTTTTGATATTTGTAAACTAACTGCAGATTGTGCAATTCGAAGTTTGATAGCGGCTTTTGAAAAACCGCCTTCTTTGCAAACCACCCAAAAGTAAAAAAGATGATGATAGTTGAGCCATTCCATTTTTTTATTATCTGTATTTTAGATGGGTTAATCAATATTTATATATTTTACAGGAAACCTTTTTTTGGCCATATTCAAAAACCAAACAGTTTTTGATAGGGAGGAATCCTAATTTGGCAGCCATAGAAATTTTAAAAACCAACTTGCTTTCACCAATGGTGTTGGCATTCTTGCTGGGTATCGTTGCAAAACTTCTTAAAAGTGAACTGACCCTGCCAAAAGATTTATATTCGTCACTATCGCTCTATCTGCTTTTGGCCCTGGGACTGAAGGGCGGTGTGGAATTATCTGAAAGCTCTTTTCAACTGATAGCATATCCTGCATTAGCTACCATTGGACTTGGAATTATCACGCCGGTATCGGCTTATTTCTTTTTTCGTAAGTTTGGTAAGTTTACCGAAATCGATGCGGCAGGTCTCGCCGCTCATTATGGATCGGTTTCAGCTGTCACATTCATCGCGGCTTCGCAGTTTGTTGCAAGCATGGGTCGTGCGCCAGAAGGATTTATGCCGACGTTACTGACGCTGTTAGAAAGTCCGGGAATACATATTGCTTTAGCTATCGGGGCGCTAAAAAGATCCAAGATAAATAGGTCGCTTGGAATGAAAGATGGAAAATCAACTTCTGAAGTTTTACGCGAAATTCTGACTGCGCGATCTATGATTTTGCTAGTCGGTGGACTTCTCGTCGGTATTCTAATAGGAGCAAAAGGGTATGAACCAATTAAGCCATTCTACGAATCGGGCTTTAAGGGCGCTCTTGTGCTTTTCCTTCTTGAGATGGGCATAATTGCCGCGGCAAGATTTTCCGATCTTAAAAAGGTAGGTTTTCGATTAGTCGGCCTAGGAGTTCTCTTGCCTTGTGTGCATGGATGTCTTGGGGTATATTTCGCTGACCTGGTTGGCCTTTCTATTGGAGGCTCTGCCGTTTTGGCTGCGATGGCCGCGAGTGCGTCCTATATTGCAGCTCCCCCTGCCGTAAGAATGACTTTACCTGAAGCCAATCCCACGTACTATTTAACGGCCAGTCTTGCCATAACATTTCCTTTTAACTTGGTTGTTGGAATTCCACTTTACTTTCAACTGGCGATATTTCTTCACGGATAGGAGCCCAAAATGACGAATAAAGCTTTCAGACTTGTCACTATTGTATGCGAGCCAGTTCTCGGCCCAGCAGTCATCGAACTTATAAAATTATTTGGAGCCTCGGGCTTTACGGTCACAGATGTTCGAGGCGAAGGATCAGGAGAAAAAAGCAGCGGTGAAGTTCCAGAACAGAAACTAAAAATTGAAGTGATCGCAGATGCTACACTGGCCAAAAAAATCAAAGGCGAGATTGCCGCAATTTATTTTGAAAACTATTCGATCATAGTGTACTCTTCAGATATTTCAATATTGCGATCTAGCAAATTTTAAAGAGAATTTTAATGAGCTCGATTTTATTTCCAAAAAAAGAAGGACGTGACAGTTGAAAACAAAAAAATCCACTACAAGCAACACTGGAAAACAATTGTCGTTCAATTCAAAGATGGAGAACTGGGCCGAAGGAATGGATTACTGTGCCATTCCCGTGCCGGCTTCGATAACTAAAGCGCTAGGAACCAAAGCCGCTGTGATGGTCATGGCTCGTGTTAATAGTTCAAAGCCTTTCAAAGTGAGTCTGTTTCCGGCCGGGGAAGGCCAACACTATATTCGAGTCCGGGCCAAAGTTCGCAAAGAAGCAAATTTAAAAGAAGGCGACAAAGTTAAAGTGAACATCACTATTCTTGACCGTGCTGATATTCTAATTCCAAAAGACTTAGCTACGGCACTTTGCGGAGCTGGCATGACCGCGAATTTCGATAAAATAACGGCTGGAAAAAAGAATTTCATAATTAGACGAATTGAAGACGCTTCAAAGCCCGAAACTCGCGCAAAGCGCATCAAAGAGGCTGTTTCAGAAGCCCGCCGAGAATTTGAAAAAAAGGCCAATCCTTCAAAGTCTCGAAAAATAAATTAATACGCATTTTTTGGCAGCTCTAGAATCTTTTCTGCAAGGCCAAAAGTTTCGGGTGTGACTCCATAAAACTCTTTCATTCGTACATCTCGATCAAAGGAGTTAAATTTAAACTGAAGCCAGAGCTGAATCCCACGCTGACTTCTATCAACGGCCAATCTGTGCCATTTACCAAATGTCCTTTGAAAACCGGATTTTCTAAAATTCCTTTTAGCATTTTTATCCGATTAAATTGGGTAATTGCAGAAATATCAGCAAACAATAGATTTTTAAATTTTGGATCTTGCATCAGTCTAGAAAGTCTTGAAAAATCGGATTCCTTTTGATTTTCACCGGTCGTTGCCACATGGGCCGCTATGATTCTAACTCCTAAACTTAAGGGCAATTGCAATTTTAAGGGATCGCACAATTCATCCTTGGCCCCAGAAAAACTGAGTTCGCGGCCCGTATGGGTCAGCCGGATCAATATTCATAATGGACGGGATCCACTTTATTAAAACGGCACCTTCATTTTTCATTTGTATCAGGCGTTGAATAGCATCTTTGCGATAGGGATTCACACTGGCACCAAAATAAAAAACGCCCCGTCGTTTGTCTTTAAGGCCTTTGAGTACAAATTCATTGGGAACATAAATCTGTGTTTTATCCCAATCCAAAGCACCAGTGGTCCGATCGACAAATCCATCCATGGCCAAAACGACCGCTGCTTTGATCCGGCGGGATGATTGGACTTTTTCAGCCAAGTGATCAAAAATGGCAAGCCCGCCCCAACACTGAGCCATTTTAGAAAGCGATCCTTTGTAACTGACACAATGCCCCTGTTTTACTCTAGATTTCAGATTCAATGTTACCAAATCGTCGATGCAAGTACATTATTTTTCAGGATCAAATACGGGATTCGCAAGTTCGCTAGCGTGGGTCCTGACGTCTTGTGGCCAAGATGAGATGTGGTCCTTAAATTTTGTTTTATTTTTCGAATACAACGCACGAAGCGCTTCTTCATACCCTGGTAAATTTCCTGCGATGGCTTCCATAAATTTGTAAGTTCTTTCTTGATATTGTTTTAGTCGACTGGCCGGAGTTGTCGCGGTTCTGGCAGAGTCAATTAATCTGCGAATGGTGCCAGAGGCTCCTTCGGATTGCGTAGACAGCCACTCCCAATGTCTGGGCAATAGGGACACTTCTCTGGCGACCACTCCTAGTTTTGGGCGCCCGGGACCAGAGGCAGAGGGTGTTTTCAAATTTGGGCTGATGAATGTTTCAAGTCTTTGAAGAATTTCTTTTTCAGAACCACGCAAATCGAAATCCATTTGCTTTCCCGTAGCATCACTAAAGACAAGCAAAGATCCGTTAGGGTAGGCCTGCTGCCTTTTTTTAACTTTTAGCACGACTTCTTCTAATGTACCTTGAAAAATTAACTTTTGGCCGTCAAAGGCGGTATAGGACTGTCGATCTGTTTTTTCCATTTTAAACCTCGCTTTTAATATTACCCGTATAAAATACATTTGTCAATATTACCCGGGTGTAAATATTTATAGCAGTAAGTAGCTGCCTTGATTAGTATATTACGCACGGCATGTAGATCTAATTTGCCGGCTGGGGTAGAAATTATGGAAAATAATAGCCCTCGATTTCAAGAAATTGCAAATGGCCTCCGACAAGGCGTAAGGTAAATTACTAATGTCCAATCAACTGATTACAGTTTTGTACGCATCATTACTTTCAATTGTTTTTGTAGTTTTAAGCATAAGAACCATCCGGCTTAGACGGGTTTTGAAAATAGGTGTGGGCGATGCGGGTAATGCAAAAATGCTTCGTGCCATGCGTGTGCATTCAAATTTTGCGGAATACACGCCCTTTGCGCTGTTAATGATTTTTTTGGTCGAGCAAAAGCAGGGACATTTTATTTTTGTTCATCTTTTAGGCTTCGGATTAGTTCTGGGACGAGTTTTGCATGCAGCTGGATTGAGCCAAGAAAACGAAAATTTTAAATTTCGTGTGACGGGCATGGCGCTTACTTTTTCAGTATTGATCAGTTGCGCTACCTATTTATTGTATTGTTATACTGCCTCACGATTTTGAAATTACTTTTTAAAGGCACTTTTATGCTATTTTCTTTACTTCGGTAGGGATGACCAGGCTTTTAACAGGCATCTCTACTGCGAATCGAGTGTTCTTGCCGGATGAATCGTAGGTCAATTTCCCTTTGTGTTCTTCTGCAATTCCCTTTGAAATACTTAGACCCAGGCCCGTTCCCTTTCCTACGCCTTTAGTTGTGAAAAACGGCTGCCTCATTTTGCTAGACACTACCGCCGGAATTCCTGAACCGCTATCAGTGACACTAATTTGCCTCAAATTGGCATCCAAAAGTGCTGTAGAGAATGGTTGGGAATTGATAAAATTTTTAATCCGTTTTCTATCATAGCTATTGTCCCGAGCCGTTCCGGCCCATATCTTGTCAGTTGGTGCACACGATCAATAAAATAGAATTCGATGAAACAATTGCCCTCTGCTGGTTCGATTTAAGACTAGTTGGGAATACCTAACGCTTAACAATACTTTCAGCTTGCGTTTTGCCAGTCCTGCCGTTTGGAAATTACTAATTCCCGCAACCTATATATTGGCCAAAGATGAAAAAATAATTTACGCTCAGGTCACTACTAACTTCCCTAAAAGGGCCGATCCTGAAGAAATTTTGGCGGTTTTAAAATGAAAAGGTAAAAGTGAAAAATCCAATTAGATGGTTTGAAATATATGTGGATAAAATGGAACGGGCCAAATCGTTTTATGAAAATGTTTTTAAGGTTTCATTGACTAAAATGTCAGATGCGCCAGTTACAGAAATGTGGGGATTCCCATCTGATCCCCAAGGCTGGGGCTGTTCTGGCTCTCTTGTAAAGATGCAAGGACTAAAACCAAGTGGAATAAGTGCGATCGTGTATTTTGGAAGCGAAGACTGCTTTATAGAAGAAAAGTGCGTCGAAGAATTTGGTGGAAAAATAGAAAAACCAAAATTCTCAATCGGGCAGTATGGTTTTATTTCATTGGTCATAAATACTGAACGTAACACTATTGGGCTGCATTCAATGAAATAGCCTGGTTGGATCTTCACTTAGTTTGCTTGGCGATAAAATAGGATAAGGCATGATGCATTGAATTTTGAAAACGGGCAGTACTCGTGCCATTGTCCTTTTATGAATACAAATACTGCGGCTGGGGAATGGTTCTTTGTAGGAATCGCTGAAGAGCTTATTCGTGAGCTTGAATCATCCGGCTTTTTAAAAGAGCTTGAATTTAATAATAAAAAAATCGTTTTAAGCTATTATGAAGGCAGTTTCGGGGCCTTGAATAATAAATGCAATCACATGGGTGGTCCACTTGCGAAAGGAACGCTCAAAAAAGGCTGCATTGAATGCCCGTGGCACTATTGGCAGTTCAATCATAAAACGGGCGCTGGCCTTGAAAATTCAGCCGAGCCCTTGTCTTCGCATCCAGGAGTGGTTCCTCAGTATCCATTAAAATTAGAAAATGGATCACTTTTTATAAATATTAAAGAAGAAACTGAACGTGTTAGAGCCGTATTTAACCCAGGTTCCACTTTGGGCCGTGAACCAGTGCGTGAACCCGGAAAAATTCGAATTCTGGGATTGTCTACAACCGCAATGGACAAAAACCACCCACGGTTTTCAACTTCAGAAGAACTTTTAAAATCTGCTTTGGCACGAGTGAAAAAAGAGATGGATGTTGAATCTAAATTTCTTGCGCTGTCTGATTTGAATTTTAGGGCCTGTGAAGGATTCTATTCCAAATCCGAGCGAGCCTGCACATGGCCCTGTTCTATTACCAAGATGGATCCCAAGGACGAAATGATTCAAGTCTATGAAAATATTGTTCATTGGGCCGATGTGGTAGTCGTTTCAACACCGATTCGTTGGGGCAATGCGAGTTCACTTTACTATAAAATGGCCGAACGTTTAAATAGTATTCAAAATCAAATAACCTTAAAAGAACGTGTTTTAATTAAAAATAAAGTCGTCAGTTTTATTATTACCGGAGGTCAAGATAATATCCAAAGTGTTGCCGGCCAAATGCTAACATTTTTTAGCGAACTTGGTTTTCTGGCTCCCCAGTTTCCGTTTGTCGCTCATTCATTGGGATGGTCTGCCGAAGAAATGGAGAACAATATGGACTATGTAAAAAATAACGAAAACTTGCATGACCAATCCTTTAAGTTATTGCAACGTTCGGTTGAGTTTTTTAAAAAACTTAATTAGTGCTTCCTTCAAATGCTTTCCAAATGGCCCTTGCCGTGGCGCTAATGGGCCGAAGCCTCGGTCTAAGCAAACATAAATCCAGCTGAACGGGCTTACATAGGTCTTTTTCAATTTGGACAAATTCTTTGTCTCGTTCGAATTCGCTTTTTGAAATTCGGCCCCAGCCAATTCCGCATTTTATTAGTTTCAATTTTGTGTGGTGATCGGGAACAAATATTTTGTGACCAATTTGATTTGAAATAGTGTCGTTCGCAGAATCGTTAGCCTTTGGATTGTAAACTAGAATTTGAGGATAGTGCTTAAGTAGACTCTGAGTGGCCTTTTTCTTTTCTTGCAAGAGTTGGCGGGACAAGACGCCATATAGAAATATAGTTTCCAAGTGAATTGATTCTATACGCTTCTCTGAATCTGGCTTCTGGCCGATAGCTAGATCGAGCTTTCCGTTTAGCAGAGCCGGCGAACTATCAGCTAATATTGAATGATCAATAATAAGATTGACCGGCAATATGGGCCGCGAACATTCCAATGCAATTCGTTCAATGTGTTTACTTGAAACAAGCGGATCAATAGAAATAGAAAGCTTTGTATCCGCTTGTTTTTTACCAAGTTCAGTAGCCACTCGCGTTGTGTAGTTCGCAGATTCGAGGGTTTCTTTTGCCACTTTTAAAAACGCTGAGCCTACGTCTGTTAATTTGGGACGATAATTAGTACGATCAAAAATCAGAATCTCAAATTCCTCCTCAAGCTGTTTTATCGTAGCGCTCAACGCCGGTTGTGAGCGATTCAGTTTGTTTGCAGCGGCTCGGAAGCTACCAAATTCGGCTACGGCACTGACTGCCTCTAATTGCTCTAGATTCATTTTGGCTCCTAAATCCATTAAAACATGATATTAAAAACGGATCAATAATATAATAAATGATTATTATCTTGGATCGTCTGGAGGGGCTATATTAAGTACAAGCTAAGTGTTTTATAAAAGGAGATATTTATGATTCAAGTCAGAAAATCTAACGAGCGGGGCGACGCCAATCATGGTTGGTTAAAATCAAAACATACATTTTCTTTTGCCGATTATTATGATGAAAACTTCATGGGCTTTGGACCACTTCGAGTAATCAATGAAGATCGTATTGACGGAGGAACTGGTTTTGGAACCCACGGGCATCGCGATATGGAAATTATTTCCTACGTAATAGACGGCGCAATTGAACACCGTGATTCGATGGGGACAGATTCCATTATTAAACCTGGCGAAGTTCAACGCATGAGCGCCGGCACAGGTGTACGACATTCTGAATACAATCATTACAAAGATAAAACTACCCATTTTTTACAGATCTGGATTGTCCCTGATAAAATGGGAATTGCCCCAAGCTACGATCAGAAATCGTTTGCTAAAGATTTCTCAGGCAACGATTTAATTTTGGTAGCCTCGAAGGCGGGTCGAGACGGATCCATCACGATTAATCAAGATGTGAATATGTATGCAGCCAACGCTGTGGAGGCCGGTAAAAAGCAAATTAAAACAACTATCTATCGCAAGGTGTGGGTTCAAGTTATCAAAGGCGAAGTCACCGTGAAAACGACGATTTTAAAAGCTGGTGATGGCGCGGGAATAAGCGGTATGGAGGAATTGGATTTAAAATGGACAAAAGGATCCGAGTATATTCTTTTCGATCTTCCGCAGTAAGACGGTTAAGCAGCTCCAGACCCACTTGCTTTTGAATTTTCGGAAATAAATCGCCTAAGCATTTTTTCAAGTTCTATTTTAGAAACCGGTTTGGTCAGATAGGCGTCCATTCCGGCGGCTTTACATCTGTTTTCATCCTCTTTGGAGGCATTGGCAGTCAGGGCGACAATCGGTATTTTGCAATCTAACGTTTCAGAGCTACGAATCTTTGCTGTGGCTTCGTAGCCGTCCATTTCTGGCATCCGGCAATCCATCAATATCAGATCATATGGTGCCACTCTTAGCGCATCCAAAGCATCGTTTCCGTTTGAAACGAGAAAATAACTACAACCCAAATTTTCAAGAAGTTTTGAAATGACTAGCTGGTTAACGGGATTGTCTTCAGCGACCAATACCCGTCCGCCCACTTGATCATTTTCAAAAGAGGTATCGGGGAAGTTTTCTTGTGATATAGTTTTTCCTGTTTTAAGATTGAGAGTTACTTTGAAAGTGGTGCCTTTCCCCGTTTCGCTATCAAAACTGATTTCGCCGTTCATTAGATCTACAAGGCGCTTAGAAATAGATAATCCAAGCCCAGTTCCACCATATTGCCGACTGATTGAATTGTCACCTTGTGAAAAAGCCTGAAACATTCTGGCTTTTGCAGAATCGGGAATTCCCATGCCGGTGTCCACTACCAATAAAGTCAATTTGGCAGTGCCGTCTTGTTCAATCAATTCGGCCTTAATGCGAACTTCGCCGTATTTGGTAAATTTGATAGAATTCGATACTAAATTGCTAACTATCTGTCCAATTCGGCCTGAATCGCCCATAATTTTTTTCTCAAAATTATTTGTTTCAATGGCAAATTTAACTTTTTTCTTTTCAGCAGTATAGTAAAATGGCTTCAATAAATCACGTAAAAACGAGTGAAAATCAAATTCAATTTCCTCAATATCCATTTTTCCGGCTTCAATTTTTGAAAAATCGAGCAGATCATTTACTAACACAAGAAGAGTTTTGCCCGACTGAACTACTGTGCTCGCAAATTCCTTTTGTTCGGGGTTGAGTGGCGTTTCTAATAACAGGCCGCTCATTGCAATAACGCCGTTCATAGGTGTGCGTATTTCATGACTCATAGTTGCTAGAAATTCAGCTTTGGCATTTGCAGCAGAAGTCGCGAGCTGTTCAGCCACTTCCAATTTTAATTGAATTTCTTTAATTCGCTGAATATCAATGTGAACACCAGTCATCCGAATCGGTTTGCCTAGATGATCGCGCTCACTTATTTTTCCGCGTGTCAGTATCCAAACATAATTGCCGTCTTCGGTTTTCATTCGTGTTTCTACTTCATGATATTCTGTTTGACCAGTTAGGTGTAATTGCACCGAAAGATCCACCTTTTTAAGATCCTCGGGGTGAATGATTGAGTCCGTTGTGTGGATTTGCCTTAGTTTAATTGTCTGTGAGCTTCCGAAAATTCGAGAAAGCTTTTCACTAACATAGATTTCATTGGTCAATAAGTCCCAGTCCCACATTCCGTCATTGGATCCTTCGAGAGCATATTTGAGTCTTCGTTCGTTTTTCTTTAGATTCTCCTCAGAGCGAAGATAAACAATCTGCTGGGCTATTCTTTTTTTAAGACCATCTAGCGTGTGGGCAAAATTTTCGGTCAATTTAATTCGATCATTAGAGTAAAACTCAAAACAGCCAAAAAAGTTCTCTTCAAGGATAATAGGAAAACCAAATCCAAAAGTAATTCTATTTGATTCAATTAAATCTCTGCGAAAGAAGGATTCGTCTTTGTCCAAATTTTCCCATTCTACAATTTTCCTATTTTTCCAAATTCGACCTGGTAGTCCCTGGCCCATTTTAAAAATATATTTTTTTGAACTGGTAACAAAATTTTTAAACTCCTGGTCATCAATATTAAACGATTCAGAGAACTCCAACTGTTCAGTCGACTCGTTTAGTTTCCAATAGATTCCAAGCGGAAATTTAAAAAATTGACTTACCGCTTGGCATACGTAGCGATAGATTTCCAGCGGATCGTTGGCAGTTGCCAAAAACTGGTCGATATCTTGGACAAGTTTTTCTTCACGAGCTTTTCGTTTTGTTTCAGTAATATCGTGTATTACCGTGGAAAGAAATTCGGGTTGTCCATTTTCATTGCGATGTAATATCAAAACTTGAGAAACGGAAATTTCGTGTCCGTCACGATGGAGCAAGGCTGTTTCACCGCGCCAAGGTCGACCAGACATGGCCACTGGAATGCCTTCGTTTACAACAAGTTTACCGGCCCATTCGGGATGCATGTCCTTAATATTGAGTTGGCTCAGATCAGCGTCTTCGGGCAATCCAATCAGCTTTTTGGCCGAGGGATTGTGGTACTTTAGATTTCCCTGCATATCAGCTATTCCAATGAAATCGGGGGAAGCATCAAGTATTGATAAAAGTCGACCTCGTTCGTTTTGGATTTTATTTGTTCTCACATAGTCCTTAACGAAGAAATAAAAAAATGATCCTGTCATTAAAGTTGATCCGATGAAATTAAACAGAGCGAACGCGTCCGACTGGGCGTTACTGAGTAAATTTCCGTCCACATCTGAGCTTAGAGCTTTTAAAAACACAAGAACGCCAGAGGCAACTGACATAATTCCGCCGCATATTACGAAATTCCATTTTCTAGACTTAAAAAGGAAAAGGCTCATTGCCATGAATGGAAAACAATAAAGTTGAAGTAGTCCGACGTGTCCCACCCCAAGCGAGCAAATAAATAAATCCAAATTGCAGGTAAAAACCAACAACAACCGGGCAACATCTGGTTTATTAAAATGCGATAGAAGGAATATAGACGAATTTAAAAGTACAAGACTAAAAAACAAAAATACCGAAGAATCACGAGCGCCCATCCAAAAAAACAAAGGTATGTAAATAATCACCGCGGCCAGGATGGTGAAATGTAAGCGATTAAATAGGCGTTCCTCGTTGTTTAAATCCAACTGGGAACTGGGCAAATGATTATTAAAGTTCATCTATTGCTTCATCGGAAAATGGGGCCTATCCTTGAATTAATTGGACTGCTGGCGTTTGATTCCGACAAAAGTCTTTCTTGAGAGATTGCGGAATAGGCCTTATAGCAAAATCGAGTTAACAAGACCTTGGTCAAAAATAAGTTTAATTTAAATAAGGAGGGATATGAAACTAGGCTATACACTATTATATGTCGATGATGTTAAAAAATCGATGGAATTTTATGCCAAAGCCTTTGGTATTAAAAAAGGCTTTCTGCACGAAAGCAATCAATATGGTGAAATGACAACTGGAGATACTAAACTTGGGTTCGTAAATCACGAGACAGTCAAAACGCATGGGTTTGAATATGAAAAACTAAGCATTAAAAAGAAACCCCCGGGAATTGAAATTGGACTTGTATCCCCTGATGTTGAAAAAGCATTTTCAAAAGCGATAAAGGCGGGTGCTAAGGCGGTAAGTGCACCTCAGAAAAAACCGTGGGGCCAAGTCGTCAGTTATGTTCGGGACTGCAATGGGTTTTTGATTGAGATCTGTTCCGCTATGTAAGACGATACAATTGACTATTAAATTTAAACTAGAACCAGGAGTAGACATAGTTCTGCAACTGGCACGATAAGGGCAGTTCGAATGAAATGGGGACAAAAAGAAAGAGAAAATTGGTTTGCTGAGCAATCCAACAAGCGCTCCTACCTTGGTGAAGTTGTTCCCAAGATTAATTTGCTAAAAAATAATTTTGAAATCATCCAATATGGCGCGCTGTCTTTAGATCCCCAGAAATATCCACTTTTTCTAGTCAAATCAAAGAATTTTAATGCTACAAAAAAGACGATACTAGTCACTGGCGGCGTACATGGATACGAAACCAGCGGGGTACATGGGGTGTTGGAGTTTTTTAAATCTGGGGCTATGCTCTATTTGGATAGATTTAATTTATTCTGCGCACCTTGCCTAAGTCCGTGGGCTTATGAAACCATTAACAGGTGGAATCCAAAAGCTATTGATCCCAATCGCTCGTTTTATAAAGATAGCCCGGCTGAAGAATGTTGTTTGTTCCTAGATGCGATGTCGTTTTATAACGTAGTACCCGAAGCCCACTTTGATCTTCATGAAACAACAGATACAGATAATACTGTATTTAGGCCAGCTTTAGAAATGCGAGACGGAATCACTCAAGAATTTTCGGAAATCCCCGACGGATTTTATGCGGTTGGCGACACAGATAATCCTCAGAAAGAATTTCAAAAAGCCGTTGTGGATGCCGTAAGGAAAGTAACTCATATCGCGCCCCCAGATGGAAACGGTAAAATTATCGGAGTGGCAATTGAACAAGACGGGGTAATTAATTACCCTCTTAAAAAATTGAATTTATGCGCTGGATTTTCAATAGCCAAATATACAACTACCACCGAAGTTTATCCTGATAGTCCAAAGGTAACTGCAGAAATCTGCATCGCTGCTCAGATTGCAGCGATTAAAGGCGGTTTAGATTATTTGTCGTTAAGTAAATAGTCGGTTGCGTTTTATGCGTAAGTATGCGACCTGTTAAAATTTGCAAGGACAACAAACCTTACTTTTTAGTAAACAGATAAAAATTAAATTACGCTGCCTTATTTTGAAAATTGGCCCGAACTACCTGCCCTAGCAATTCAATGAGTTCTTCTTTTTTTAAGCCATTTGGACTCATCCATTGATCCCATTTGTCCTTTGCTAAAAAAACTGGGCAACGATCGTGTCCGGCAGCAGAAACCTCACTAGGCGGCTCGTCCGTAATGGCAGCGAAAGAGCACAATAGTCCGCTTTCAATCTTTGATTCTTCGTAGATTGCGGCCGACCACATAATTTTTTGATCTTGTGGCTCAAAATAGATTTCTTTTGGTTTGCCATTTTCGCCAGTGACGCTTTCATAAAATCGATAAAATGGAAATAGTACGTGTTGCTTTCCAAAAACAGGTTTCCAAATTTGGGAATCTAATAAGCGATCTTTGCGAGCATTGAACAAATTATATTTGAATGTATTGAGCTCTTTTCCGTTTTTGGGACAGAGATGGTACCTCATCAGTCGAATTAATCGATCTTTACCAACATTGACAATGACTGGAGCATAGTAGTTTGGGAATATTCTGGCTGCGCCTTTTTCTTCGATATTTTTAAAATTTGAAATTTTATCTTTCTGTTTTTGAACAGTTGCCTTTCGCTTTTCCAATTTGTCTGGCAAGTCTTTGGCTTTGGATCCGTTTTTCAACTTTAATTCAAAATCTTTTACATCTTTTTCGAATTTATTAAGTTTAATCAAAGTTTTATCAATCTCATTTTGATAGTGCTCTTTTGTCATTTTTGCCAGTTTTTTTTGAAGGGGCGTCTCGGCATTTTTAATTATAAAAGAATCTAATCCAGAGGGAATCATGGCTAGCGAGTATTTGGATCTAACATGGTAAGCTTCAACAAAACTGCTCCAATCGGTTTTGACACCGAATTGTTTTTCTAATATTCGTAAATCTGCTTCTACCATGGCTGAATAACACATCGATTAGGTCATCATTTGCAAATTTGGCAGGCCACTCAAGTGTGTTCTCATTTTCTTCATTTTTGCCTCGCGAGATTTATTTTCTAGTTCAGGTGACATTGGAATGAGAGCCTTTGCCGTGGCTTCGGCTAACTGAAGTGGGTTTTCGTGCTTGAATCCCGTTAATTCTTTTAGCTTCATAATTTCGCTGTAGGAATTTTCGAATGCGCGTGAAAGGATCGACTTTGCTTCTGATTTGTCGCCAGCTTGATAGCTAAACCAAGCTCCCGCATAGGAATCCTTGCCTAACGCTTTTTTAACTAGCATTCCTGCTTGAATCACTTTTGAGGTGTCGCCAGCCCCTTTTTGATTGTCCCAAGTCGGCTTTTGCTGAATTGCAATTTCTATCGATCGGGCGATAGAATTCAAACTCACTTCTTTGACTTTTTCTTCCGTAGAAGATTCGGACCCAGCTACAAAAAATTCTGAGATACCGAAATAGTCGCGGGCAAACAAAGCTAGATTCAATATTTCAGAATCGCCCAGCGATAATTTTTTGTTCTTTTGCTGAGATTTATAATACGACACAGTTTCGGATGCTGAGACCGTCACAGGCGCAGCCATTTTTGCAAAACAAGATCCACTAATTAAAAATATGAATAGAAGGTTGAGGGGATTGCTTTTTAAAACTTGTTTTAAAATATTTGGGACCATGGTTTCCTCGATTTAAACGTCAAAAGTGTTCTTGATCTTGCGCTACCTTCAAGAGACTATCTGATTTCTAAAGGATTTGTAAACTAGAATGAAAGCTTTGAGTCATCAAAATTATTTGCCGAAATTTCCTGGGGCTTGGCTAATCCAAGCTTTGGATCGTTTTCGTATTGCGATTCTGCGGCTAACTTTGAAAAATCTGTTGGTACGGCATAACTATGCTGATAAGTCGAGAAGACTAGGACTAAGCTTTCTTTTTTTGACTAGCCTATACCTTTTAGTAAGTTTAAAATGGTCTTTGGTTTTACTTGTGTTCGGGCCTGTGGTTCTGGGTTATCCACATCTTGTGGCAAGTTATCGATTTTTAAATCGGTCAGTTGGGATTTTTGTAACTGACCGGGCTAAAATTTTTAAAATATTTCTTTTTCTAACAAGTCTTTCTCTAGTTATTCGCTTTTTGGCTCCTAAAGTTTTGGTACTTCCAGATGTTCCCTATGGTTTTTGGGAAATTATTTTATCTATTGCTGCCTTGGCATTTTTAGATGTGAAATTGCGCTCAATTCACCACTGGCTAGGTTTGTTGTTAGCCGGAGCGAGTTTATTCGCTGTTATAAGACTTGCTTGGTGGGATCCATTAGCTTTTGTAGGGTTTGCCTTAATTTTCCATAATTGGGTAGCTTTTGGACATTGGATTTGCGCTTCTAAAAAGTGGGAAGAGAAATTAGTGTCCTATTCGGCAACCTTGGTATTCGCGATAATTCATTTTTCTATTCTTTACGGTTTATTAGACAACTGGATATCGATGCCCAATCTGGAATTTATTTCCACACAGTCTTTTGAAATCCGTGGTTGGGTTCTGGCCCCTTGGTCGCAAAATCCTATGGTGTGGGATCGAATGATTGTACTCTATGCCTTTGGACTTTCCCTTCATTATTTTATTTGGCTGCAAGCCATTCCGCAAACTTTGGATAAAAACGTGATGCCAAATTCTTTTCAGAAAAGTTTGGAAAAGATTAAAAGTGATTGTGGTCCCAAGACGGTTTCGGTTTTGGCACTTGGTGGAATAGTGGCTCTTTTCGTTTGGGCCTTTACGCCTTGGTTTGGGCAAATTTATTTTGGAATAGCCATGCTCCATGGTTGGCTCGAGCTAGCGTTCTTGATTGTTGGATTTTATTTGAGACTTTTTGATCAATATGTAAATTGAGGCAGTGAGACTTATAAAATTGGAATTCTGGGTAAAATTCTTAGCTAGGATAAAGAATGGACGAAAGTGATTTTGAAGGGACCTTGATTTTAGAAAAGCTCGCCGAAGTTGGTAAAGTGGATGTATTTTTTGAAGCCATCGATTCTGACGATTTCAATAAAGCTCGACGCCTGATGCACTTTGCGGGAATCGACGCCGAGACGATTCAGATTGTTATTTATAAAATGGCTGAGTCGGAATGAATCAAAGGTAAAATCTTCCTTTGCCGAACCCTTAAATCGAGAAGCAAGTACAATAGGCAATTGCTAGTAATTGAGCTTAAGAAAGCTCTTCTGCAAAAACCTTTTCTGTTATCTTCCAATATTGGTCTTGTTTTCGCGCGATTACAAACGCAGGCAAGCGAAAAAGTTTTTGAAACCGAATGACCTCTTGCGGGGATGTCAAATCAGCAGCCAGTTCTGGTCGTCTTAAATGGGATCGTAAAAAATTGATATTGAACTTTTTAATCGAAGACGGATTAGAAAAAAAATGGGCTTCACTGACGTATTTGGCATCATAGTCATAGTAGCGAATTTCTAAATACGGTTGCGAGTTCTTGTCTTTTCGTTCCTCAAAAGTAATTCGATCCGGAGTCAGCACATGCGCATTTTTTGAAAGTTTTGCTTGTTTAAGCTTTGTATCGGCGTCTATCAACACGGCCTTGCATTTGCCACAATCTCGCGCCGTTAAATCATTCTCTGATCCGCAAACATGACAAATTTTAAATCGAAAACGAAAACCACACGGCGTAATTTCATAGGTATTGGGATCCTGAGTGGCCCCTCGGCATTTTCGTCCGTAATGTTCAATGATGTTCCCGTCGTCATCAGCATATCCCCAAAAATCATTTTCAAAACCGCAAGAGGGGCACGGTACGACTACGGCCACTGTGTCTTTAGCAGGTCGCTTGTCTGCAATATCGGGCGAAAAAATATCATGCCCCATTCCTGTGTAGTCTAAAACATAGCAATCTTTTTTTTCGTCAGACAAGCGCAATCCGCGTCCAATGATTTGCTGATAAAGGCTATTTGATTCTGTTGGACGCAGAATCGCAATGACGTCCACATGAGGCGCATCAAAACCGGTCGTCAAAACAGAAACATTTACTAGATACTTGAATTTTCTGTTTTTAAAATCCCTAATGATTTTATCTCTGTCCTTAATTTCGGTATCACCTACGACGAGTCTTGACTCGTCTGCCGGTAAGTAGGTCATTATTTCTTCAGCATGTTTAACGGAACTACTAAAGATCATCACGCCTTGCCTGTTGAACCGTTCGGTGATGTCTATAATATTTTTTATTATCAGCGGGGTCAGGCGCTTTTGACTTTTTAGAATCTCTTCCACTTCAGAAATCGTATAGGACCTGTCATTTTCAGTAAGTTCGGAAAAATCGTAACTAGTGACAGGGATGTCTACTTTCACTGGCGTCGTTAAGAATTTGTTTTTAATCATATAGGAAAGTGGCAATTCATAAAGACATCGTTTGAAAAATCGCTTTTTTTCCGTTTTGATTTCACCAGCCTGGGAGTATTCATAAATCCACCCAAGTCCCATACGATAGGGTGTGGCCGTTAAGCCCAATATAAACAGTCCCGGGTTTCGATCCTGTAGCTTTTTAATAACCTCTTGATATTGAGTAGAGCCTTCGTCGGCAACGCGATGGCATTCATCGATGACTAGCAAAGAAAAATTATTGAAAAAATCATCTGGCGCGCGGGCGACCGATTGAACGCCGCCAAAAATTGCTTTTTGATCCCAGTCTTTTTTTCCAAGGCTTGCTGAATAAATTCCAGCCGACAGGCCATAACTTTTATATTTGTCGTAATTTTGTTCCACGAGTTCTTTGACGTGGGCAAGGACCAAGACACGCCCTTTGGCAATGCGAGCTAGCTCGGCAATTACTAAACTTTTTCCAGCTCCGGTTGGCAATACTATAACGGCAGGTTCTTGTATTTTTTGGAAAAATTTAATGACGTTGTTAACAGCCTGCTGCTGGTAGTCTCTGAGTTCGTACACGTTGGCATAATAGTATCTAGAATCCAGTTCGGGCAATTGAAATTGAAAGTTTATGCATTTCCTGTTGCTTGCCTTAAATGTCTGCCTTGGCTATATTTAATTTGACTAATTTTGCCATATTAAAAGCTAAGGACTGGTTTATTAAAAAAGAGAATAATTTTTTATGGGGGGCGGCTTCAGCAGCCTATCAGGTGGAAGGGGCATGGAATGAGGATGGTAAAGGCCTATCCACGTGGGATGTTTATACTAAAAAGCCGGGGAATACTTTTAAAAGTTCGAATGGTGATGTCGCAGTAGATCACTACCACCGATTCAAAGACGATGTGGCTTTGATGAAAGAAGGGGGCCTTAAAGCCTATAGATTTTCAGTCAGTTGGCCGCGAATTTTTCCGACGGGAGAAGGCTCGGTTAACGAAGCCGGATTAGATTTCTATGACAATTTAATTAATGAACTTTTAAAAAATGATATAACCCCCGTAGTAACCTTGCACCATTGGGATGTTCCTCAAAAATTAATGCTGGACTATGGAGCTTGGGAGTGTCGAGATATTATAGAACATTTTGATCTATTCTGTCGGGCTCTGTTTCTGCGCTTTGGCGATCGGGTTCTAAATTGGATAACCTGGAATGAACAAAATTATCATTTAATGCATGCCTATGTAAATGCGTTGCACCCACCGGCGGTCAAAGATCGCAAGCGTTTTTACGAAGCCAATCATATCGCGTTTCTGGCGAATGCAAAAGTCATTAAAAGTTTTCGGCAGATGAAAATGAAAGGCATCATCGGCCCGAGCTTTGCCTATTCGCCATGCTTTTCTTTGACATCTGATCCGAGAGATATTTTAGCCTGCAAGACGGCTGATGAATTTACAAATTCTTGGTGGCTTGATATGTATGTTGCTGGCAGCCATCCTGAGAATGCAATGCGGTGGTTGGAACAAAACCATTTAGCTCCGACAATCTTGCCGGGAGACTTTGAATTATTAAAAATGGGAAAGCCAGATTTTATTGGAATTAATTATTACCAAAGTTTGACCTTTGAAAGAAATCCCGTTGAAGGTGGAACAGCCGAGGGTCACTTCAATACGACAGGAATTAAAAGCAGCGGCACAGACTCAGGAATACCCGGACTTTTTAAAACCGTGAAAAACCCGAAGCTTGAACGCACAGCTTGGGATTGGAATATCGATCCTGCTGGTTTGCGATTTGGACTTACGCAACTCTATAGTCGCTATTCGCTTCCATTGATGATCACTGAAAATGGACTTGGTGATTTTGATAAACTCACAATTGAATCTGAAATAAATGATGATTCCCGAATAGATTATATAAAAAGCCACATTTTAGCAATGCAAAGCGCGATTCAAGAGGGCGTCCCTGTACTAGGGTATTTTGTTTGGTCTTTTACGGATGTTTTAAGCTGGCTGAACGGTTATCAAAAACGGTATGGTTTGGTATACGTAAATCGCGATGAAACTGATCTTAAAGATCTGCGACGTATTAAAAAGAAAAGCTTTTTCTGGTATCGTGATTGGATCGAGGCAAATTCCAGGTGACGTCAATAAACCAATATCCCACCTTTCAATATTCGCAACCGGAAGACTACAAATTTTCGCATGACTCAGTATTTTTAGCCCGGCACGTTTTTGAGTTATACAGAGACGCCGGGCGCACAGTGAAAAGCGCACTTGATCTGTGTGCTGGCTGCGGCATAGTTGGGCTGGATTTTATCTACCATTGCCGAGAAAATAAAATAACGCCGCCAGAATTTTTTGATTTTATCGAAGTGCAAAATACCTATCGGCCACATTTTGACAAAAACAAAGCTAGTTTGGAAAACCAAGGCACACGTGTTCAATTTATAAATGAAAACTATAGCGACTTGTTAAAGTCAAAGCCGCCGCAGCTGTATGATTTGATTCTATGTAATCCACCGTATTTTTTTAAAGGCCATGGAAAACTCCCCAGTAATGAATTGAAAATGCGTTCAAGATTTTTTATTGATTCGGATTTTAGAAATTTGATAATTTTTATGCAAAGCAGTCTTACAGAAAATGGTATGGCCTATTTATTAGCACGCAATCAAGAAGAGAGAAAAATTGAAATACTTGATTTGATATTAGAATCAAATGGGCAAATGTCGGCAAAGTTGGTAGGAAAAATAAGGGGCGTCAATTTAATTAGTCTTTGCCACAAACCAATCAAAATATAGAGCAACCAAGCATTTCGGCAATTCTTTCGAGTTGCCGATTTGATTTGCAGCGAATGGCGTCTATCAACCGCCATTCGTGCGTATTCAATTTTTTTTATTTAAGATTTACAACCTTTTCTTTTATTTTTTTAGTGACGGTTTCCCAGCCAAAACGATGTGCTTTTTTGTCGGCAACAGAATGAAGCCCGCAGTGAATAAGTTCTAACGAAGAACTGCTCTCGTCTTTTTTATTTATTGTTAGGGTAACTTTGCTGTCCACAAGGGGCCCTGCGCACCCGACTAGCCAAGATAGCGCAATTTTTTGATTGGGAACAATATCCAAAAATTCGCCCTTGATTTCCCCTTTTGCCGTTGGCAATTGATATTTGCCGCCAACTTTAAAATCAACTGCACCTTTAGATAGATCACCCATAAAGGCAAAAAATGTTTCTGGGTTTTTGCAAATGGAATACAGATTTTCTGCAGAGGTATCAAAGGTGCGCAAGAGGCGTAGGCTACCATCTTGAATTTCAGTGCTAAAATCAGCGATACCAGCATTCCATCCTTTCTCATGGTTGTCGGCCATTTCTTTTGTCTTAAAGCCGGTATGTGAGAGAACTAACCGAGTTTTAGGTCCATCTTCAAACAATTCAATGGCTACCTGAGTATCTGGAGCTTGATCGGCGCCGAAGGACTGACACCATGTGAAAACTATTTTCTTGTTCGGAATAATTTCAATAAATTCTCCATAGTTCGAAAGCGTATGATTTCTAAAATCAATATGATATTTTCCGCCCACTCTGAAATCAATTTTGATCGTGCTTGAATCCGCACCGCAATTCATAAATAGTAGTCCTTCTTTTAGTGCATGAAAGACATCACTTGCCATTCGTCCGATCGTTTTTTCGGTTTTTACTTGATAGGTCATGTTATTTTCTCCTTGGTTTATTAGATTGCGCTATAAATGTTGTTTGCTTTTCTAATTGATAAGCCAGGTTATCTAGCCGTTCGTTCCAGAACTGCGTGTAAAACTGAATACACTCTTCAGCCGTTTTCAAGGCTTCTGGATTTAGCGAACACTCGTGAATTCTGCCTAGTTTTTTGCGATTCAAAAGTTTCGCCTTTTCCAAAATTTTAACGTGTTTTGAAATTGCCGCGAGCGACATTTTAAAAGGCTCACTAAGCCCGCCAATGGTGTGAACGCCATCGTTTAGCATTTTTAGGATCTGGCGACGTGTGGGATCGGAAAGCGCGTAAAACAATTGGTCGAGTTCCTGAGATTTAATGTTAACCATATGGTTAACAATTAGTAAGTATATGTTTTTGCTTGGTTTTACTGTCTCGATTTGGGCGGATGTTCGCAAAAAACGATACTTCAATTGAATGTAGTTAGATCCAGACCTGATTCGTTCACTGCATTTTCTATTGGTTTACGTTTTACAGGCTGGTCTATTTTGAAGTCCTGATTCATATTGTAAAGTAAATTTGCCAAAGGAGCAAAAATGAAAGATAGTCTTAACCGCCGAATTTTATTTTTTCTCATTCTATTGTTGGGCCCTTTTGGATTTTCGGACTCCAAATTTCTAAAGTGTGCTTTTCCTGGAAAATCAGAGTTTACAAATTTTGATAGTTGCGC
Source organism: Pseudobdellovibrionaceae bacterium (assembly GCA_043757515.1). Classification (GTDB taxonomy): domain Bacteria; phylum Bdellovibrionota; class Bdellovibrionia; order Bdellovibrionales; family Bdellovibrionaceae; genus UBA2316. The sequence goes on along the minus strand of JAYVPD010000085.1, from coordinate 1,868 downwards.
AATTAGAAATCAAGATGGCTCGATTGAAATTGAAAAATCAATATTCAAAAAAATTGAGTTCGATAACTCAGGCTTAGCTGGGGGCTCAATTGAAAATGACGGATGCTTTTGGCTAAACAAAAAGGGACTTTTAAGAAAAACGTTTTGCTATGATAATGGAGCTGACTATTTTCAGGAAGGTCTTGCTCGTTATGTCGGCCCCGATGGGCTTTTTGGATATATAAATAAAAAACTGAAAATTGTGATTCCTGCCAAATACTCGTTCGGATATCCCTTTAGCAAAGGCAAGGCCCGAGTTTGTCAGGGATGCAAAGAAGAAAAAGCCACCGATTCCGAACACACCACCGTCACTGGAGGACAGTGGATGATTCTAAACAAAAAAGGCGAAATAGTTAAAGGCGATCAAAAATAATGTTTCGTAAATAGAAACATATATTTCAAATTCGTTTCTTTTTTGTTTTGACGGACTCTGGCACAGTCCGTTCAAGTCACGTGGTGTGACCCAAAAACAAGGAGAAATATTTATGATTCAAACTACAGCTGCCCGTGTTCTAGTCGGTGCCGTGAATTTTTTGATTGCCGCAAGCCCCCTGGCCCCGGTTCAAAATACTCAGGCATTGAACTCGGAATCTAAAACTGAAAAACTTAACGTCGCGTCGCTAAAGTCGATCGAAAGCTCGTGGCTCAAAATTCCAGCGGCTTGCAAAGCGCGCGGATTTAATGCGGACGTTTCACCTTTGGCTACTTCGTCGGTAAGTCCAGGCATTCGCGACCTTTATGCTTCATTCAATGTCTAGCCTATGAAACATCAAGTGGTAAATTTGACTTCGGGGGAAATACAATTCCTCCGAAGTAATTTTGAACGATTGTCAGAGATTACGTCTTTTTCTGCGGACATTAAATTGTCTGCAAAAATTGCAAGTTACGGCATTTTCAGAGAAGTTGGAACCGTCAACGACGAGTTAGCTCGTTTTATTTTTAATGCTTCTAGTGGTAGCGTTGTAAGGCCGGAATCATTGCGTGCCGAGTTTATTCAGTGGAACGGTCTATTTGGTGTTCGAATATTTTCCGGAGACAGCCGGCGACTTGAACTTAGAACCAAAGGCTTTTATGACGTCATTCACCCCGACCTGTCTTTCAATGAAGATGGCACACTTCATTCCCTCTTTATTTTTCCTGAAATAATTTATCAAATTGCAGGTCTGCAAAACGTAGAACTTGTTTTGGTAAAATCATGGGGTATGAACTCGCTATTTGGCGGATTTGATCCTTCGAAAGGATATTACCAAACTAACTTTTGGGAAATTGAAAACAACGACGCCCTTTTATTTTCAAACTTGATCCGGCAGGGGAAACTTGCCTTTATGGGAACACATGATTTAATTGCCCATATTGCAGGCGTGAATCAAGTGCACTGGCCTTTGCTTAAGTACAATGCCGAAAGAGTTTATACTGCTATTGCCAGTTATTTCAACTCAGTCCCTAAGCCAAATATTTCTGCACTTATTTTACCTTACACCATTGGTGTGGTCCTTGATGATTTGGCTCAACCGCCCAGCTATAGTTCTAAATCTCATTTGGCGGTTTTAGAAGAGCTACTTTCTAGAATTTCGAAAAATGAAATCCCAGCACAACTGCCAATTCTATTGACTCAGTTTCCTCGAACTTTCCAAACTATAATTGATTTATCTAGATCAGCCAGAGCGGTAGAGGGCTCAATTGAAATCAAAAAGGCAGTTCAAGCAATGATTCAGGAAATTTTGGGTGCATCGCTAACGTCGAGAATTTCTTGCCTCCCTGATTCGAATCAGTGAAGATAGCCGGGTATGGATGCTGTTTCTTTCAGTTCATTATCAAATGCATGGGAC
>JAYVPD010000084.1:0-8021 GCA_043757515.1 Pseudobdellovibrionaceae bacterium | reverse complement strand
ATCGACACCATCAAAAAAGCTGTTAAAAAAGGTGATGATGTTAAACTTGTTGGTTTTGGTACATTTACTAAAGCTAAACGAAAAGCACGCGTAGGTCGTAACCCACAAACTGGTAAAGCGATCAAAATCCCTGCTTCTAACGCTCCAAAATTCCGCCCTGGTGCGGAATTTAAAGCTCTAGTTAAGTAAATTTCGAATTCCTAAAAAGCCGGCTCAAAAAGCCGGCTTTTTTTTTGTCTTTTTCTCTTTAAACGGTGATTTTTATGGCTCAACATCAAAATAAAATTAAGCGGATCGGTCTTTACACGAGCGGCGGCGATGCTCCAGGAATGAATGCGGGAATTCGCGCGATTGTTCGGGTGGCTCATTCACTGAATATTGAAGTGATGGGAATTTATCAAGGCTATATTGGACTAATTGAAGACATCGTAAAACCGCTAAATATTCGCGATGTCGCTAATATCATTCAACGCGGCGGCACTATTTTAAAAACAGGTCGCAGCGGTGATTTTCACAAAGCTGAAATTCGCGTGAAAGCAGCAGACACCATTAAGCGGCACGCCATTGACGGACTTATTTGCATTGGCGGTGACGGATCGTTTCGTGGCGCCAATGCCCTTTGGAAAGAACATCAGATACCGATTGTTGGTATTCCTGGAACAATTGATAACGATATTTTTGGTTCTGACTTGACCATTGGTTTTGACACCGCAGTAAATACCGCACTGGATGCCATTGATAAAATTCGCGACACGGCTGACAGCCATGACCGTGTTTTTATTGTTGAAGTCATGGGTCGTAATTCTGGATTTATCGCCTGCCACGTTGGCCTAGCTGGCGGTGCCGAAGAAATTTTTGTTCCTGATGGAAATACAAACATTGATAAATCAATTGATCGAATTCGTGATTCTATAAAAAAAGGTAAACGAAGCAGTATTTTAATCACCGCCGAAGGTCAAAAGCCAGGTCGAGCCTATGATTTAGCAGATGCAATCCGTAAAAAATCAGGAATTGATCCTAAGATATGCATTTTGGGTCACATTCAAAGAGGTGGAACTCCAACAGCAGTCGATCGTGTTCTAGCGTCCCGAATGGGTTCAGCGGCTATAGATAATTTGTCCAAAGGTTTCTGCGATATAATGATTGGTACTGATGGACCAAATTTAGTGCAGGTTCCGCTAGATATCGCCACAACCAAAGAAAAACGAAGCCCTCTTGAATATATTCAATTGAGTCAGATTTTAGCTGTCTAGCATTGCTATCTTATTTAACGAGCTGATTTCATTTAAGTTTCAATAATCTAAATGTGAAATTTAATTGTATTTTAATTCCGATCACTTATCCTTGTTAGGAACCTCATTTAAAAGGATGTTTATGAAGTTATTATTGGCCCTTTCACTATTGTATTCTGGTATGTGCTTCGCAGGTTCTCGTATTGGCGAATGGGCTGCCTACGACTACGAAGAAACAACCAAAATATCGTCGATCAAAGGCACTCTGGTAAAAGAAATAATCGACGAAAAAAAAATGCAATCACCGGCCGGTAAATTAATTAATTATGTAAAAATTAGCGAAAAGTTTAACTTTGAAGCTGAAGACAAAGAAGTTTCAAAATGGATTCCAGAATCTGAATACTTAAATTCCTTTGAACTTAATATTTACATGCTAAAATGCCGATTTTCAAAAAACGTAGGTGAAATCGAGGCGCTTAAAGTAAAAGCCGGGCCTTTCAGCTCTTGCAAAATAAAAGACCAAGAAACCTGGATATCTGTGGTTCCTTTCAATGTTGTTTTATCTATTTCAAATGATGGGACTACGTTTCGGCGGGCTGAGCTGGTTAAGTTTTCTTGGAAGAAAAAGCCCCAGATTTAGGGATTTAAAAAAAATCACGGTTGAAAGTTAGCCCAAAAACAGAACACACTGTTTTTCTTAGAATTCTAGGGAGCGATCTTCAAGAGTTCGTCCAGGTAGCCGCGGTAGAATGTTATTATTGAAAAGGCGATTTGAATTACTACCAGCCAGTATAGGATTATTGGGAAAAACTTTACCATAGTTTGTATGGTTCGTTCGTTTTGGGCTTTAAGGCCTAGGCTGTAGCGATTTAGGAATTCTGGTAGTTTTCCGCTTTGGGATCCCAAAGCCACTGCTGTTGTTAGTTCGTCTGGAAAAATGCGTTCGGCTTTGAATGCTAGTTTTAATTCAATTCCTGATTGTACTTTTGGTACGATTCGATTTACTGCGCTTTGAATATTTGGGTTTGCTGAACATTGGCCGGCTTGTCTTAGGGCTTCAAAAAAATCGATGCTTGATTCTAGCATCATCGCTAGTGAGGAAGAAAAATTTTCTATTGCTGTTTGGGCGCTTAATGAACTGAACAATGGGACTGCACTTAGGAACCGATGTAATTTTCTGGCTTTTTTAATATCAAAAAACGACTGAGCCCAATAGCTATAGACTAAATAAAATGCGACCGTGATAAAAAATAATATTCCCAAACTGTTTTTTAAATACAAAGCCACTGATATTTTTTGAGAAAACAAATCGGGCACGCCTGGAAACATCAACGCAACTGCCAAGGTAAAAAACGGCTTTATCAAACTCTGACGAACTTGTTTAACTGACTCGCTGGTGTCCAAATGTTTTTTAGCCAAATTATTAAAAATATCCACAATTCTTCCAGAATCTTCGGCTGCTTTCACGATTGGAAGATCATAAACGGGAACATACTGAGTGCTTTTTAGACTTTGATAAAGAGATCGACCGTTTTTCAAATTGAGGGCAACCAGTTGCAACGAGTAACTTCGATCCGCGTGCTTTTCACCACTTCTCAATGACTCAACAGTCGAGGCGACATCAATTCCAGCACTGTAAAGTTCAGAAAAATTTTTATAAAACATACTTAAATCGCTAAACGACAACACGTTCCTTCGTGCAACACATCGACCTATATCGACGTTCAATCCATCTGCCATTGAGATTACCACTACAATTTCTAAAGGCGCAATTCCCTATTTACAGGGACTCGAAGGGATTTGACTCTAGTTTCAGAGCGCGCTATCAACTATTTTAAACTACGAGGTTTATATGGTTAAAATGAGCGTTCTCTATCAAGGGTCGAAACACTGCTTATTGACTCACACGCCTTCAAATTCTGAAATTCAAACAGATGCCCCAAAAGACAATCATGGAAAAGGCGAATGCTTTTCACCCACAGACTTAACGTCCGCTTCATTGCTTTCTTGTATGCTGACGACAATGGCCATCAAAACCGAACCTCTTGGCTATGAATTAAATGGAGTTCACGGCACTGTCGAAAAAATTATGCTGTCTGAACCTCGGCGCATTGGTGAACTTCGAGTTGAAATTCATTTGCCTAAAAATCTTTCCAGCGACCAGAGACTGAATTTGGAAAATATCGCCCAATCCTGCCCTGTCAAAGAATCACTTCATCCAACACTTTTGGTTTCTTCGAGTTTTTTTTACGACCTATAAAAAAGGACTCATTTTATTGAGTCCTTTTTATCAGTTGCAAGAATTATTTGCTTATAGGGAACTTGGAACCGTAACGGTTTTTGCTTTTAACGTGGTTGGCTCTATCCATTTATTAGGCATAGGAGTTCAAAAATCACGTCGACTCCTAAAATTCCCGTAATATCGGCGTGATCATAGGCCGGCGACACTTCGACTAAGTCCGCACCTACAAGATTTTTTATCTTGAGTCCGCGAAGTATTTGTTGAACCTCATAGCTCGTTAAGCCGCCTGGAACGGGCGTTCCCGTGCCAGGAGCATAAGCTGGATCTACGCAATCAATATCAAAGCTGATAAAGGTAGGCTCGTTTTCAGAAAAACGGGGAATCGTTTTTATAAATTCTGAAATACTGTCTTTCTTAATGTCGTCCATCGTATAGACAGAAATCTGATGTTTCTTGATAAAATCCAAATCGGTTCCATCAGCCAACGGTCCACGAATACCTATCTGAAACATTCGTTTAGGATCGACAAGGCCTTCTTCGACCGCATGCCTAGCAAACGATCCATGATGAAATTCACACCCCCAGGCTGCAGGATAGGTATCTAAATGAGCATCAAAATGAATAAAACTCAGAGGCCTACCATGTTGTTTGCGAAGCGCTCTTAAAATTGGCAAGGTTGTTGAATGATCGCCGCCAACAGAAATGAATTTTTTATTTCTATTAATTAAAGTAGAAACAAAACTTTCAATTTTTTCATAAGTCATTTCCATCGACAATGGCACTGTCGAACAGTCACCAATATCGGCAATTTTTACTTTTTTAAATAAATTCAAACCACGTGACCAGTGATAGGAACGTCCTAAACTAGAGCAATCACGAATATGGGTCGGAGCAAATCGCGCCCCCGGCCTGTAGGACGTTCCGCCGTCAAAGGGAATTCCAAAAATTCCGACATCAAAATCGTCTTGTACAGAAACGTAAGGCAGTCTAAAAAATGTTTTGATTGCTGAAAACCTAGGAAACTCGCGACCGCTAATAGGAAGATATTTGTCTGATGATGTCATAAATCAAGTCTAAGCTTAGTTTCAACCATGTCAATGCGGATAGCAGTGTAGAAAATCAGCACAAAACATGGTCCTAAGTCTTTTTTGAAATCTGATTTTGTATCAAAAAAATAAAATAAAGAAGGAAACCGGGCTATTTCGTTAAAAACAGGATGGCAACCCTTAACGACGCAAGCGTTCTTGCGACCAAATTCGTGTTGTCGCATAATAAAATCACCTGAAAAAAAATATGGATTACCCTTTCGATGGCGAATACTACCCAAGCACACAAAAAAAATTTGATGAAGTTATTTTTTTTGTACATTTTTACGAAGGCTCAAAGCAAGTTCTAAAACGACATATAGACGTGGTAACTGAGCTAGGCTTTGACGCTTTTGCATTTAATCTAATAGACAAAACAGCGCTTTTGACAAATCCTCTTAGTAAAAAAAACATTCCCGGAATTAAACATATTTGGGCAGACCAAATTAATGACTTGTTCAATCTGATTCCTCAGAAAAAAATAGTTTACAGTTTTTCAAATCCAACCACCAGCGCGATCGAAGCCATGGCCGGCCGAAATAACTTAGACATAGTGGCATTGATTTGTGACAGCGGGCCATCTGACAAGTTTTTGACTTCAGTTTTTCATTTATTTCAATATTTTAAAAAAGATGGCCTACTTTCAAGCCTTGCAAAAACAATTATTACACCGATGATTTGGAGTCCGTTTTTACATTCCGATGTTCATGCGCATTTGCAGAAATTTCCAAAAGGATTTAAAATACTTTCCATTCGAGGTTGGAAGGATTTGCTAATTCCGCCCAATCACATAGACGGGGTTTTTGAAAGGCATGCCAATTTAGATTGGCGCAAGCTTAGCTTACCCAAAGCTGGTCATTTAAACGGACTGAAAGATTTTAAAGACGACTATCTTGCGGGCTTGGTTCCATTTCTAAATGAAGTGGCAACACCATTAAAATAAATACTAAATCTTACGTCGGGCCACGATAAGCCCCTCATTTGTACCCACGAAATAAGAATCATAGTGAGACGGATTACAAAGTTTAGTATTAAATTCGTTCATTACCTGAACTTGCTTCTCTGAAAACGGTGTTTCCGTTTGTCCCCAAACAGCACCGCTCAAAAATACATTGTCGGCAATTAAAACAAATCGACCTTTCAAATGAGTTTCCATCCAATTCAAATAATCCAAATAAGCGGCCTTATTGGCATCAATAAATACACCAGAAATTTGATCGGGAACCACCCAACCATTCAATTTTGCCCGAGCATCACCGCGAATGACGGCTACTGATTTTGATTTTAGTTCCGGGACCAAAGTTATATTTGAAAATAGGTCCTCTAAAATATCCGCGCAATGATCTTCTTTTTCAAAGCAATAGAGTCGGCCCTCCGGGGCCAGACCTCTAAGTAAAAATAAAGCTGAAAATCCCGTCAAAGATCCAAGTTCAATGAAATTCAAACAAGACGATTGTCTAACTAGTTCGGAAATTAAGTAGGCCTCTGATAGAGATAAAGAAATTCCCTCTTTATTGAGTTTTCGAGACTCAAGACGCGCGCGATCCATAAGGGCGCGAAATTCAGGACTCAAATTGGCTAGGTAGTAAGACTCAAGATATTGATTCTTTGCTCGTTCATTTTCTGAAATTTGATTTTCAATTCGCATAGGCCTTTTTAAATGACACGACTTTAGTTTATAGACTAGTAAAATCAGCATCCATCTAAAGATTGCCCCAGAAATTACCGAATAAATACCATGGTACAAACTGGTAAAATTTGGATCTTCTACGACAATAAAAATAAAAAACAGAGCAAGCCATTAAACCTCACCCAGGCTCAAGCTTTGATTTTAAATCTCGCTCAGAAGAAGAACTTTCAAGCTTTTATATGGACGCCTGGCTGGGATGAATGGATTGATCTCAAATCTTTTCTGGAAGTCGATCAAGACTATTTTGTCGTTCCCCCTTCGATTAAAAAGAAAAACATGGATAAAACATCTGTTACCAAAACCTTAACACGACTCAAAGAGGCAAATACTACAACTGAGAGTATTTCTGTAACTGACAATTTTGACAAAACCGTTTTAGTTCCCATCGACCCAGAAAATCTAATGGTAAAAGAGCCAAAAGGTAAGTTTACCGAAGTTAAGAAAGAAGTCCCAACTCAAAAAGTAGACTACGGCTACTTCTTTCCAGATTTTCGAGCTGAAAACATTGATCTTGATATCACTCGTTTAAAAGATCGCTTAAAGGTGGCGGATCGTCGGCAAAGTGATCGATCCGAGCAGAAAAAACCGGATTCAGCCAAAACAGAAGCAGTAAAAATGGAAACCCACACCTCAATGCCTGCCGATCGTCGGGAAGGCGTTCGTTATAATTTTGCTATTGAAATTATTCTTATCACTAAAAAAGGTAAAACCTTTCGTTCGGAATCTGAAAATATCTCGATATCTGGGGTCAAACTTCGTGAGCCCATTCCGCAAGAATTTTTATTTTCTGACTTTAGCGTGATCATCTCGAATAAACTTGAAAAAGACCCTAAAAAATCTCGCATTCATTTCAATTCAAAATGCGTTGGAGATGTCACAGACCCAAGGCGCCTGGTATTTTTAAACGCCGACCAAAAAAGTCAGCGTATTCTAGAAGATATGATCAATACCTACCTTCAGCAGGTTCATAAAAAAGAAAAAGCAGGATAGGCTTCGCTAGAAATTTAAAATTAAAAAATTAATACTAAAATTTACTAGTCTTCGCTAGAAATTTTCAAAAGAGTTTTCACGGTTTTTTTCAATTTATCAATTTCAAAGGGCTTTTTGATATAGTCATGAGCGCCCACTAAAAAGGCCCGACGCATATCATCCTGTGAAACGTGCCCAGATACAAAAACCAATGGAATGTTTTTCAAATCTTTATGTTCTTTTAAAAGTTCAGCAAGTTCAAAGCCATTGATCCAGGGTAAACCAATATCTAATAAAATAAGATCCACAGGGGAATCATCTAAAACTTCAGATAATTCGTTGGCCTGAGCGGCTAATTTAACCGTGTAGTTCTCGGATTCTAAAATACGTTTGATAGACTCGCGCATAGTTTCGTCATCGTCGATGACCAGAATTACTTTGGGTTCTTCTTTTTTTTTGGTTTCACGGAACTTGTCCAAGGGAACAACATCTTGCGAGGCAATCCGTGCCTTCGTGATCTTTTCAATTTTATTGATTAGATCTTTTGTGTTTATTTTCTTTGTCATTTCGACTCTTGCCCTTCCAACCATCGTTCAGCATCGATTGCCGCCATACAGCCTGTTCCAGCCGCTGTAATCGCCTGGCGATATACAGAGTCTTGAACATCTCCGCTAGCAAAAACACCTTCAATATTTGTATAAGATGTGCCCGGCTTTGTTTTTAAATAGCCTGTTTCATCCATATCCAAAACACCAGTGAATAATTCGGTATTGGGCTTATGTCCAATGGCTATAAATAATCCG
>JAYVPD010000083.1:0-8113 GCA_043757515.1 Pseudobdellovibrionaceae bacterium | reverse complement strand
CACGCATCAGCTTTTTTAGTAACTTTGGGAACTTCCTTTTTGCAATCAGCTTCGCTAACTACAGGAGCCGGGCCATTGTTTCCACCTTGCATGTTGTTTCCAGGTCCATTGTTTCCGCCAGGTCCACCGTTATTGTTTCCACCTTGCATGTTGTTGCCAGGTCCATTGTTTCCGCCGGGGCCACCGTTATTATTTCCACCGTTTCCGCCGCCATTTCCGTTCAGAGCTGACGCTTGCTTAGGGTACAATTGCTTTTCTTTAGCCATGTACTCTTGTTTCACGGGTTCCAATTGCGGTCCGCAGCTGTTTGGACCATTTAATCCAAATTTGTTACCTACATCATCGAAGCACTTTGTTCGTTTAGCATGGTTTTTAATAGCTATACACTTGTCAGCGTCAGGGCGAATTTTGTTAGCAATCTCCCCGCAATCTTGACCAGCGCCTGTTTTAGGTGTGTTTTGCGCGAATGACATCGAGCTCACAGTGACCATAAAAGCAAAAATAAATAATTTATTCACAATCCCTCCTTGTTTGGTGAATATTAATAACTCACAATAATTTAACGTACTTGGAAAAGTATTGGGTCCACTTGATCGAAACGCAAGCCAATCCTTTTTAACCCATTGCTTTGCGTAACTTGGCTGCATAAAATTTGGGACCATTGTTTTCCTAGACTAGACGTTATTTAAGTGACCTCGATTGGGCACCTTCGAGCTAGGTTCACCCGGAATAAAAGTCTCTGAATTTTTCACCCTTAAAGATATTTTTTAAATAAAACGTCGAGTGAATTCGTCCCGATTTCACGAAAGCCTAGTTTATTTAGTAATTGACTGGAGGGCTGGTTATTTGGATCAACCGCGGCGTGAACAGCCGAAATTCCCATCGATTTATAGTATTTCAAAACTTCGGTAACAGCTTCTGAGGCAAAACCCTTTTTTCAGTAATCCGAATCCAAAGTAAAGCCTATTCAACTTTGATTGTTGTAGTCGGTATTCAAAAAGCCGATGTCTCCAATCAGGTGTTTGGTTGCTTTTAACTGTATTCCAAATTGAAACCACTGAAGTTTACTAGAAGGCTCGGCTGATTTCATATCAGCGATCAGCTTGAGTGCATCTTGCAAACTATAGCTATCCCAAGACTGAAAACGTGCGACGATAGTTTGGCTTCGATATTTTGAAATTGCAAGTGCATCATGGACATTAAGTCTTCTTAAAATTAAACGCTGAGATTCTACTTTGGTGAAACTCATATTTCCAAAAGTGTTTCGAAATCAGCTTTTGAAATCGAGCTTTTTACTTCGGAAGTATTCGAAAAGTCTTCATTGTCTGTAAATAGAGATTGAAACTTTAAATCTTTTTTCTCTTTTAAAATTTCGATTTTTTCTTCCAGCGATTTGTGCATTATATATTTGAAAACTTGAACGGCTTTGGTTTGCCCCATGCGATGGGCTCGATCAGTAGCTTGATTTTCAACGGCCGGGTTCCACCAGGGTTCAATATGAAATACATAACTGGCTTTGGTTAAATTAAGGCCGACGCCTCCAGTTTTTAAGGTCATCAGTAAAATAGCGCCGCCTGCGCGGGCATTGAAATCAAACAAGGCTTTATGTCGTTTAGGTAAACTGACCCCACCATGTAAAACAAATACGGGCAATCCGGCTGTTTTTAAAAGCTGTGAGGTGTGCTCAAGAGTCTGTAAAAACTGGGTGAAAACCAGTGCACTTTCCCCAGACGCGATGATTTCTTTTAGCGAATCGACCAAGGTTTCTAGTTTTGGAGGTGTTTTATCATATTTAACATCAGGCAAACCTGTAGGATCAGAACAAACCTGCCGCAGTCTTAGAAGTGCCGTAAACATCTGCAGTTGAACATGCGCAGTACCTTGTGCCACCATAGCTTCTTGAACGCGCTGATTGTATGACAGGGCAACGTCGCGATAAATTTCCTTTTGTTGGTCTTCAAATGCAATTTGAACAGTGGTTTCCTGCTTTTCCGGAAGCTGATCAAGAATTTCTTTTTTAGCCCTTCGTAAAATCAGTGGTTTTACTTTTAGTTTTAAATCTTTGATAATTTCGTAGTCGACCACAGGACTATTTACGTATTGACTACGAAAATTTTCAATTGGTCCAAGGCACCCGGGTACTAATAAATCGATTAAAGAATAAAATTCGCCGTAGTGATTTTCCATTGGCGTTCCTGTAAGCGCTATTTTAAAGCGAGCTTTCAATGATCGAGCTGCAGTTGTTCGTTTGGCAGAAATATTTTTCAAATTTTGGGCTTCATCAAACACAACAACATTCCACGGATGCCGGTTTATGGCATCCACGTGCTCTAAAAGTAAACCATAGGTTACTATGACCAATTCTTGCTTTTGGGCTTTTACCGATGTGGCAATCGATTCCTTATTTTCACCTGAAAAAATCCGCAATGGTAATTCTGGAGTGAACTTTTCAATTTCCTGGCACCAATTGTAAACCAGTGACGAGGGCACCACGATTAACACCGAGCCCATATCGTCTTTGCTTCGCAAGTCTTCAAGAAAAGTTAGGGCCTGAAGCGTTTTACCGAGCCCCATATCATCAGCGAGCAAAGCTCCCAGCCGCAGCCGATACAAATCTTGCAACCATTGCACCCCCAATTCTTGGTACTTTTTCAAATGTGCTGACACGGTTTTTGGTAAAGTGAACTTTGTGTTTTGTCTGCCTAGCGAATCATAAAAAAGGCAAAGCTGATTCCACTGTTCATCGCCCCTGAAGGTTATGCCTGCATTTCTTAAGGCCAATAAAAATAAGGTTTGGTTTTTTGGCAATTGATAAATGACTTCTCGGCGACTTTTGCGTGCGGATTCGTCTTTGCCTTTTTGAAGCTTTTTCCAGAACTGTTCCAAAAGTCTAAGTGATGGCATCTGGGCTTGCGGGACCAGATACAATCGATTTTCGTATTCTATAACGCCGCCAACGCCGAGTCGCAGAAACTGATCGGGATTTACGGATTGGCCCATTAAAAAAAACTGCGGGCTGAGCTCGAACCAATTAAGCAATGTCTGATCTAGTCTGTTTTGAATTTGAAAATTTATTTTCAATTCATTTTCTGCCAACTCGTATAAAGGTTGATCGTTTAAAAATAATTTAAAACCGAATGGTACCAAAAATTGCAGGTTTTCTAAGGCAGCTGATAGCGAGCCGTCAGGAAAAAAATAGTTCGCTTTTGAAATTTCGTTTTTAGAATCGAGCGTACCCACTGAGATGCGCGACAGAAAAGGCACGCGAGATTTTTTAAAAGCAGACCCAGATGTCGTCATGGCTTGACGAGACAGCAGTTCAAAGAGAAGGCGAAACTCGCGCTCTACTAGCCCGTCTATAGTGACTTCCCCTTCATCAGAATAGAATGATTCCTTTTCAGAAAGGTCTTTAAATATTTGGGAAACAAATTTTTCAAAACACGCTAGGACTGGCTTTGAACACAAATCGCCAAGCTTGGCTGAGTCGTTGACCTCAGAATTAATTGTTAGTAGTGACTTAATTTTTTCATCTAAGCCTACAATCAAAGCTTCGGGTAAAAGTTTGGTGCCATCGCTAAGGTGCCCACGAAAATGCAAAAAAAGCGCCTCCCAAAAAATAAATTGTAAAATTCCTAAGTGTTTCAATATCTGAAGGTCCCAATCGCGATGAAATTCATCTACTGAGGCCATATCCCGAGCTTGGGTATTCAGTGCGAAAGGTAACCCTTGGGATAGCGTCATTAAATAGAATACGGCTCGGTCAGACCAACCTTTGCGTTGTCTGTTTTTTTGACCCGGGACTCGAACATCATGTTGCAAATAAAAGTGACCTAACTCATTGAGATAAATTTCTGTTTGGCTTAGTTCTAAGGTCAGAGAAACTGACGGCCCAGAAATTTTTACTGGCAATAATCGGCTTCTTAAATACGCGAGGACCTGTTTTGTTTTCGTTTCATCTGGGAATTCAAACGTGGGCATACCTTCGTGAGTATCGACTTCTATTCCACTACTAATGGAAGACATTTGGACCTGAAGTTTGCTGAATTCGTTTAGCCAGGGGTGGATCACCAAAAGTCCATCTTCCGGCTGATAGGCATAGGACTCAAAAAAATAAAACCGTTTTGAACGACCCGAAACTAGTTTAAACCCTGCCAAAAAAGAGGCACGATTTTGAAAGTCGACTCGCCAATCGAGTTCGCATCCAGGATCAAATTCGATAGTTTCGATAGCTCGGCTTCTATTTGAATGGCCATGTGTCTGCAAATACAAGCCTAGCCTTTTTTGTCGGTGGGCGGTCGCAAGACGGCTAAGCAATAACTGCATAATTTCTTCGATAGGACGTAAGCCGGGTCCTGAATCAGATTGAACCAGTGGCCACACAGTAACAGGCCAATGTCCAAAATCTAGTGAGGATGTTTTAATTAAAGGTAAAAATTCATTAGGCACGAAACTATGATGGGGGTGCCGCAAAATTTCTTTAGCACTAACCTGGGATCCATCATTAAAATTATATCGAATCATTTCTACTAATCGATAGATTTTGTTTACTTCAATAAACTCAGATTTTGAAAAGGCCATTAATCGTTTGTGAAAAACATCTGGCAAAAAAGTCAGGTGCGCAGAGGGCTGACTTTGGTATTTAGGCAACGGACCGAGTTTAAAGGGCAGGGGGTCTATGGGCAATAGGCTGGCCAGACTTGGGCCTTTGAGCAGTGGCGACTCATCGAGCAGTAGACTAACGGAGTGAAAAGTTATCATTTTAGATGGCATTATATTTTTTGAACCTCGGCCGTTTTTAATAGCGCTAGTTGCCTATAACTACTCGTATTTTTAAAGTCTAACAATAGAAGTTTGAAAACGAGCGCAAATATTTTAAGTAATCTATGGAAATGACGATTTATATTGTAACATGAGTGATTTTGTTAAAGAAAGCAAGGCACAGGCAATAATTTGCGTCGTTGACGACGATGAACTATTTAATGAAGTTTTGTGCGAAAATTTGCAAGGTGAAGGTTACCAAACGATATCATTTTCGTCTGCGAAAGAGTTTCTTTTGTCCGATACCTTTGTTAAAAAGCCATACGACCTAATTGTAACTGATATTAATATGCCAGGAATTTCAGGTTATGAGTTGTGTAAACAAGTGCGAGCTCAGTTCACTCGCGAACGGGTTCCCGTCGTTATGGTAACCGGAAATGATTCTGCTCGCGAAAAAGCCAAAGGTTTGGCGGCCGGTGCGGATGACTTTATTCAGAAGCCCTTTCGTAATGATGAGTTAATGGCTAAATTGAGTTCGTTACTGAGTATTCGATCTGAAGCAATCGAACGCATGGATCGCTTAACTAAATTTATCTCTCCAAATATTGCTGATATGGTCGTTGACGAAAATTACCCTGTAAATTTGAATCTTCACAGGGCACAAGTCACAGTCATGTTCAGTGATTTACGCGGATTCACTGCTTTTTCAGAAAATGCCGAGCCGGAAGAAGTTCTGGATGTATTGAATGGTTACTATAAGGCCGTCGGAAACTGTGCAATTAAATACAATGCAACTTTGGGACATTTAGCAGGTGATGGTATTATGCTTTTTTTAAATGATCCCCAGCCAATCGAAGATCATCAGGAAGTGGCTTTAAAGCTAGCGATGGAAATTCGAGACGCTTTGAATTTACAAAAAGTTATTTGGAAACAAAAGGGATATCGAATTGATTTTGGAATCGGATTGGCAGAAGGTTTTGCTACCATGGGCGGTATAGGTTTCGACAAGTTTTGGCAGTATTCAGTGATTGGTCCCGTTGCCAATTTTGCGTCGAGAATGTGTCATTATGCAAACGATGGGCAGATATTAGTATCCCACAGGTTTTTGCAAAGAACGTTAGGCCATTTAGTTTTCGAAGTCGATAGCATTGGGTCTATCACCCTTAAAGGAATTGAAAAAACGGTTAAAGCCTTTAATGTAATTTCCCTTGCCGGCGAAGTGAACTTAAAAAAAGTCGCTTAAGAATTGACAGCGTGTTGACACTGCTTTTCCATTCCTACTTTTTTAACAAAAAACTGTACAAAATCACGACGGTTATTGTTTTGTGTCTCTTTTTTAAGATGCCGATTCGTCTAACCCCACTACCGACATCCTAAGGTAGGTACATTTTTCGCATTACCTAATATCCATAAGAAATTAAAGTTTGAAAGTATAGGTAAATTTCGCCAATAGCTTTGATTCAGTGTCAATTTTTGTCCGCTTTAACCCAACAAGAGGATTTTGAATGTCAAAATTTAAGTCAATTTGTCTTTGGCTAGTATTTTTAAATCCTTGGGTTTTTACAGAGCCTATTTTTGGAAATACCTTAGTCGCATGCAAATCGTTCTATGCCGAAGACTCACAATCTAGAAAAGAGTCGCTAACTAAAGCATCTATCTATTTAGAAAAAATAGCTCGTGAACAATGGAATTTTTATGCTGACAATGTAGTTTCCGGGACGAATTTTTTACCCTCCGATAATATCTACGTCGAAAATGTTCAGAGTAAGAAAAAAGACAAGCGAGCGTCCTACGTAGCACCCGAAGAATATGCATCTATTGGTTCAGCTCCTAAATGGCTGCGACGAAAAATTAAAGATTTCTCAGCAACCAACCTTAAAATAGCCAATAGAACGTCGCCGACAAATATAGGTCTTTATATGCTATCGACGGTGACCGCATATGAGCTCGGTTTTATTTCCAAAGAAGAAAGCTTAAAACGGCTTCGAGATACCGTAAAAACCATTCAGGCATTGCCAAAATTTACTACCACAATGACGGACGATGCTGGGAACGAGCAGCCTGTTGAACACCTATATAACTGGTACACGATCGAAGGCACCCCAACTGCTATGCCTGAAAAGTACATTTCCACAGTTGACAATGGCAATTTGGCTGCCAATTTAGTCACCATTATTAGTGCGATTGGGGACAAAGATCCTACTTTAGAAAAAGATCTAAGACATATTTTAGAAACGATGCGGTTTGATTATCTCTATGATTCTAAAGTAAAAGCGATGTATAATGGCGCCAATATTGTAAATGGAAAAATGGTTCCCACAGCAGGGCACTATGACATGCTGATTTCTGAAGTGCGTTCGGCCTATAGTGTGGCTATCATGATGGGGCAAATTCCTGTCGAAGCCTGGACCCGTTTGAAAACTAAACTGGGAACTGAACTCAATAATATCAGCACAAACAAAGATTTAAAATTTCAAAGTTACACCGGGACAATGTTTGAGTATCTTATGCCAAGTCTATTCTTTAAACATGAAGGTACACCATTAGGAGCTGCGGATATAGAGGCAGTGGCGCATCAAATGGCGGCTACCCATTTTGGTATATGGGGACAATCAGAAGCCAATTCTGTGACTTTGCATCGATATGCCGCCTTCGGAACTCCGTCGTTATCACAATCCAGAGAATATATAATGAATGGCGACAAAGTTTATGCTCCGTACGCTAGTCAAATGGCTACCACGTTGGTTCCCGTCGAAGTCGCTGCTAATCTTAGTAAAATGGATCAGCTGGGGCTACGCGAACGATATGGCCATTTTGAATCGGTAACCATTCGCGGAGAGGGTGACAACGCCAAGTTTCTGATTTTGCCACAATATATGGCTCATCACGTTGGTATGGGATTCATTGCAATAGCAAATCAATTGTTAGGAAATAAAATACCCGAATGGACTCATGAGTCGACGTACAACAAAGATAGAAAACTAGAACAAATTTTAAACATTCCCGCAGAAAAATATCGCAAACCATCGCGCAGAAAAAATGCGCGCCAGCAAAATCCAGACGCCTACGAAGCTCGGGTCACTTACAAAAAGTCAGAAATCATCGGCAATGGAGGCTTCACTGCTTTTATTCCAGGGCTTGGTGGATCGACGTGGATGTCTGCATCGGGAGCCAACATTGCTATTTCCCACAACGAAGTTTTTTATGTTCGTGATAATCTATCCAAACAAATGTTGAAGTTGGAACGACCTGTTACGCGCACGGAAGCGGGCAAGAAATTTTTTGATTACCAAATCACTGATGATCACGGTGGACAAATTGATATTTCTATCAGTGTTAAGATGTCTGCATTGAG
>JAYVPD010000082.1:0-29569 GCA_043757515.1 Pseudobdellovibrionaceae bacterium | reverse complement strand
ATTGATTTCGTCGACGACCGCACCATGAGTCGCGCTCTAGAAAATAGAGTCGAACTATGAGCGATGGAGTTATAAATGTCGTTTATTAATTACAATGCAAAAGAAATTCACTGCAAAATAGTTTATTACGGACCCTCTTTGGGCGGTAAGACAACGAACGTGCAGTGGGTGTACAAAGAAACGACGCCGGATCAAAAATCAAAATTAATGACTTTAAGTACGGATACCGAGCGCACTTTATTTTTTGATTTCTTGCCGCTGAATATCGGTGAAATTCGGGGGTTTAAAACTCGATTTCATTTATACACAGTTCCGGGTCAGGTTGTTTACGATGCCTCCAGAAAATTGATCTTAAAAGGCTTAGACGGCGTTATTTTTGTCGCCGATTCGCAGATCGAGCGTATGGATGAAAACTTGGAAGCTTTTAAAAACTTGCAAATCAATCTCGAGCAACAAGGGTACGATATCAAAGAAATCCCTTTAATCATGCAGTATAACAAGCGCGATTTACCTAATGCCGCATCCCTGCCTGAACTGCGAGCGTCGCTGAATCACTTTAATTCACCCGAATTTGAGGCCACAGCGTTTGATGGCCGTGGTGTTTTTGAATCGCTTAGAAGCGCTTCTAAATCGATAATTAACGTTCTTAAAGGTGGAGCAAATCTTTAGTGGGCTATGATTTAGGTCAAGAAATTCAAGACCTCAAAAAGAAAAAAAATGTTACAATTCTGGCGCATTTCTATGAAGACGGCGCTATTCAAGATATAGCAGACCATGTTGGTGATAGTTATTTTCTGGCCCAGAAGGGCCAACAAGAAAAAGCCGATATCATCTTACTTGCTGGTGTCGTTTTCATGGCCGAAAGCGTGAAAATTTTAAATCCCACTAAGACCGTTTTAGTTCCTGATTTGAACGCTGGCTGTTCGCTCGTGGATAGTTCGCCCTTTGACAAGTACTACGCCTGGAGAAAAAAAAATCCAGACGCCATTGCCGTCACCTATATAAATTCCAGTGCTGAAGTTAAATCCATTTCAGATGTGATAATCACTTCGTCCAACGCGGAAAAAATTATCAATTCAATTCCTAAGGATCGCAAAATTTTATTTGGGCCGGATCAGCATTTGGGAAATTACTTAAGTAAAAAATTAAATCGTCCTATGGAAATGTGGAATGGTTCCTGCCAAGTTCATGTTTTATTTAATGCTAAAAGATTGCATGAAATGATTTCTGAAAATCCAGATGCCGTTGTTATCGCTCATCCCGAATGCGAAACTTCTGTATTACAATATGCTCATGTGATTGGATCCACGTCGCGGCTGCTTGAAGAAGTTACAAAAAATCCTGCAAAAAAATTCATAATCGCTACTGAAACTGGAATCTTTCATCAGATGAAAAAAGCCAAACCCGATGTTGAATTAATACAAGCACCCGTCGAGGACAAAGGATGTCTTTGTAATGACTGTCCTTTTATGAAACTAAATACCTTAGAAAAAATCAAACACGCTATTGAATCCTTGAAGCCTCAGGTATCGGTGTCTGAACCTATTCGTCTGAAGGCCCAAGTTTCCCTTGATCGAATGATGAAAATCGCTCAAGGTGAAACCGTGCAATGGCCAAATATGTTTGCCTAGCACTAATTGCCGATCTTTTGAGTAAAAATATGCACAACGCCGCTTCAGAGATTAAAGCATTTTTAAAATCGCACCTTGGCCCTGATTTTCATCTAGAGATATTGGAATTTAAAACCAAAACCCATGATCCTTACGAAAAGAAAACAAAAAATCGGTTTGAACTTAGAAACTCACTTTATCGGTTTTTAAAAGAAGACAAACAATTCATCTTTGAAGATGCTTTAGATTTACGAAATGTTCCCCAAAAAATTGGAATTGGTCCTAAAGATTTTTTTAGCTCCTTGTCACATACAGACAGCACCGGTGTGTTCGCCTTTGATTCCCATCCTATTGGGGTGGACTTTGAAAATGTAGAAAAAGTTAAACTAACAGTTGTAGAACGCGTCAGCCACAAAGAGGAATTGAAATTACACGACAAACATCAAATTCTTTGGTCCATCAAGGAAGCCGCTTTCAAAGCTATTCCTTTTATCATTCAACCTAAAACGGTAAGTGATATTGTTATTGAAAACGTGACGGCTGTTTCAAATGCAAAAATGAAAGGCTTTGAAATAGTAAAATTTTTGGCATCCGTAAAAAAATCCGCCAAAATATCAATTGAAGGTTTTGGTATTTCAAACGAGACCATTCAATTGGCTGTTGCCAAAGCTTTAGTAAAATAATCTGCCATCCACCAATTCACATAATTAGTGTCTAGTTTGTCTACACTGTATAAATTAAAGTGCTCAAATCGAATGGATTTAATTTAATCTGCTTAACTTAAGTCTAGGGTAATCCGATTATTAGGGGGAGCAGATTTCTGAACCCTGAAATAAGGATGAGTAAATGGAAGTAAAAACTAAAAAGCCCAAAGCAAGCAAGCCGGAATTCAAAAATAAGCGAATTGCCCCTCGCAAAGAAGTAGAACCAATACGGGTTTCCTATATGGCTTCGCTTAATAATCTGGCTAAGATTGCCAAGAACTGCCAAATCGTAGAAGCATCAGCCTCTGGGTTGTTGTTAACAGTATTAAGAGATGATTTGATACCGCAATCGTTGCGGGGAAATTTGAATTTAGATTGTTTAATTGGCGATCGAGTTTATTTAAAAGTTGAACCTATGAATATTGAAATCAGCGGCGAAATTCGCAGAACCAAATTTCTTGGAAAACAAGGATTTCATATTGCCGTCGATTATTCAGAAGATGCACCTGAATACTGGCGCGAATGCTTAATGGATTTACTTCCTAAGCCGGGCGAATTCGACAATGATTCGCATTAAGTTTATAAGTTAGCGAATGGAGGCAAGCCTTTTTCGCTAATCAATACAATTGAATAATGTGGCGGCAAAAACCAACTGATAGCTTCGGCAATACCATGATGTTCTTTAGTTTCGGGATTTCCCAAAGATTCGAGTGAAAAACACAAATCGAAATTTTTATTATCATCAGACAATAAGTTAATCCGAACACCCAACAAACCCTGATCTCTGAAAAACTCAAGTAAAATTTTTCTAACATAGGCTGGTAAAAATACTTCCGACGGTTGTCCATAATAGATGTTTGAGTTTTCTTTAATTTCAACAACTTCGGGTTTAATTTGATCCATGGTTTTATAAAACAAACCAGTTTCTTTAAAATGCCAAATCATTCCAAAAGTAAAAATGTAATCAGGGTATTCTTCTGTCGGGTTTAATACTAGGCCAATTCCCTTGTCATGCAGCCAATGTAAGATTTTTTGAACCGATTCTGATGCCTCGGTATCTGACTCAACCATTAAATAGGGCCAAGAATCGGGGCCGGTTTGCGGCTCCGGGGACAATATATTCACAGTGCTTGCGGTAAACTGATGGAAAAATTCGTTTTCCCAATTGGGATCTCGGGCTTCGGCGGCAACGTTTAAAAGTTCGTCTAAGGATTTCATTCGATATCCATAAATAAAGACTTACCTAATTCACTGTAGAAAAAATTAAAAAGTGTTAGCGATTCTGACGTCATCGGATAAGGATAAACGTCATCATAGCGAAAATCATTCAATAGGGTCTTGATTTTAGTGTCTTTGACCTCTTTCAACTGCTTTATTTGTTTTCCAGTAGGTTCCTTTTTGGCATAAAAAAGGTAGTCTTTATTAGAAAGTTTCAAATTCAATCGGCTTATTTGTGATTTATTTTTTAGATCAAAAATGTAAACTTCGGCGTGAATAAATGTTTCCGATACGGCAACCACATCGCTGTCTTTATTAAATCCGCGGTTTTTTTCGAAATCTTCTGAACTTAAAATTAAAACCAATTTATCAAAACGATTTAGTTCCGCTACTAGTTCTGATATTTCGGGCCACGATACTTCTTGATGCAAGAAAATCTTATCAAAAAACAAATTGAACTGACTTTCAGATAATTTTTCCACCGGCAAAAGCACTTCAAAACTTTGGCATTCATCACAATAGGTCACAAGAGTCTGTCTTAGAATTTCTGATCGTTCCATTTGCAGCAGCTTTGCTTCATCCAAAGCCAAATCTGGCGGATTCATTTTCGTTTTTGCCGACAACAGCGTGCTATCGGGAAAGTCATGAATATTTATAAACGCAATTTTTTCTTTTTGGAGACTCCGTAAACTTCCTTGCGGCAGAGACGTCTTAATTTCTTTTTCAATGGTGATGTTTTCTTTGGGAATTCTATCAAGTGCTAACTTCTGACTTTTGCCGGGAGTTGTACAGCCAACCACAACAATAAGGGATAGTAACCAAATAATCGCTTTCATACGGCAGACACTAAACGGTTCATTGATACAGTACAACTATTCAGACAACCACTTGACCAGACGCGTAGCTATGAGCCTAAAATACAAAAGTGAATTCAAAATTTTTCAATAAACTAGAGTATCAGGGATTAGAAAATCTCTATTCAAATAGCCCACGAAATAGGTTTCAAACCAATCGATTTAATTTATCCGATGCCGAATTGATTAAACTTAAAAATCCTCGATATTTAGCGGCTTCTACCGATTCTATTGCGATTGAAATTCATTCGGGACTCTATAAAAATCCTGAAACCTGGGGGTATTTGGCGGTAGCCAACTCGGTTTCTGATCTGGCAGCCACGGGCGCCAAGCCCATTGGAATGTTGGTTTCTGCCCAATGGAGTTTGGCCCATGGGGTGAGAATTAAAAATTCAGTCTACAAAGGGATGAGCGAGGCTCTGCGGAAATTTAAAATTCCGCTATTAGGTGGAGATTCGGGTTCGTCCGCAGCGACTGTTCTTACTACAACGATAATTGGGGAATCCCAGATAAAACCTCTAAGCCGCGAAGGCATTGATCACGGAGATCTTATATTGAGTTTTGGATCTACCTTTGGTTGGGGCCCGTCAGTTGCTTTGGATATTTTAAAGTTTGGCTCGAAGCTGGGTTTTGAAAATCGATTTCGCCCAGTTCCCGATTGGCAAACCTGCGCTAAATTCAGATCTCATTTTAAAGCGAGTATGGATTCTAGCGACGGAATCTTCACGGCACTAGATACACTTGCTAAAATAAACGAAGTTCAATTTTCAATCGATCTAAATGCTATTAAACTCAAGGCGCCTTTGAGGCGATTTCAAAAACAATTTGGAATTCCCATTGAATATTTTATAGAAAGCGATCTGGGTGATTTACAAACCTGTGTGGCTATTGCTGGCAAACAGTATGATAAAATTAAACACCGATTGCCTCATCACATTATATTGGCTCAAGCAGAAAAACGAGAAGCACGAAGGGAAATTGACGAGCCTGTTCGGTACCGACGGGTATCCTCCATGATTAAAAATAATTTTATTAATAAATACCAAACCCTTCCAAAGATGTTAGAAAAAAACGGCATGAATTACAAATTGGGATTAAAAGATTGGTTCAAGCAATTTAAAGGTCATTCATTTTGATACACGTATTATTTCGAGACCTCATTTAATCTAGATTTGTTTTTAAATCGTATAACTTTTTTTCAGTCATGGGCTAAAGTCTGCAGACCGTCCTGTCGATAGTATGGGTGAGGTAAGTATGCGAAAACCACTAGTACGTTATCTGTTTCAAATATTTTCAATTCTGCTATCGTCTTGCACATTCAACGCGAATGTCGCCAGTTTAAATGCGAAATTGTCTGGTCTGGAATCAGCTCCCATATCGACGCCGGTTTCGGACATTGTTTCTTCTAAAAAAATATTTGTTGATATCACTAACATCACGATTACAGAAGGATCCGTAGCAATAATTAATGTCGCGGTAAACCCTGTACAAGATCAAGATACGTTAATTAATCTAAGTCTAACTTCGCAGTCTTTGTTTGTAAGATTTAATCCAATTCCAAGTCAAATTTTAATTCCAGCGGGGTCTACTTCTAAAAGCGTTGTTTTAAACACTATTGATGATTCTTTGGTGGAAGATCAAGAAATCTGGAATTTTAATATTTCATCAGCGGATGGAAAACTTCAAGCGGATCCTGGCACTCTGGTAATCCCATTGAATGATAACGACGGCGGTGCAATACCTAATACGCCAGCTTTGCCTCCAACACCCAAATTGCTTGCGGAGTTTAATGCGTATCCGGCTGCTATAAATAAGACTGTGTTCAATGGAAAAGTTTATTACGCTGGTTCTGACGCTGGCAATGGAACTGAGCTTTGGGTGTCCGATGGGACATCGTCTGGAACTAAACTACTTAAAGATATCGAACCTGGGGTTGGTTCATCTAATCCAACCGGCTTTATGGCCGATTCGACAAATACATATTTGTATTTCTTAGCAAAAACTGCCGCCGAAGGAACTGAAGTCTGGCGAACGGACGGAACCACCAATGGAACTATTCTGCTGACGGATTTGGAGCCTGGCGCCGCCACGTCCAATCCTACTTTGTTATTATCTTACAACGGAAAGACTTATTTCAGCGCTACCACTACACTTGATGGACCTGAAGTTTATGTAACCGATGGAAGCTATGCCGGCACTTTGAAATTGTACAATGGGTATGCCGGAACTGATGGTTACAGCGCCAATAATTTTGTAGTTAACAGTGGCAATGTATATTTCTCGATTTATGACACTTTAACCTACTACTATTCAATTTTAAAAACTGATGGAACTCCCGCTGGAACGTCTATAGTCGTGACCCAAGATTCAGGCGCTCATATTTTCAATGGAAATATTTCACTTGAAAGAATGGTAAACGGAAAACTTGTTTTTCAAGGCTATTCAAATTCTGGATACGAATTATATGCGACTGATGGAACCAACGCTGGAACTTTATTGCTGAAAGACATCAGAGCATCATCTAGCAGTTCGTATGCTTCAAGCACTCCGTATAATTTTGGTACTAACCAAGTTGTCAAGTACAACTATGATGATTCAGGCGCTAGCAGCGGGTATGGTTATTTTTTAACGGATGGTACTCCGACTGGCACAGTTAAAGTAAACCAACCTTATACTGTCAGTTCAATTTTTGGAAAAATAAATGGGAGAATTATTTTTTCGGGTTGTACTACCTATGAATGCGAACTTGTAGATTCCGGCGGCGTGGCCGGCGACGCTACTTTGATTAAGGATACTTTTCCAGGAAATAACGCTACAACCGGTAATCCCAATAGCGGAAGCCCAACTTTTGCGGCCCAAATTGGAAACAAGATATTTTTCACTGCTACCAATTCAAGTGGAAACGAGCTTTGGGTATCGGATGGCACGACAGCTGGAACGTTTATGTTGAATGATATTAATGATGGCTCTGGAGGCAGCAATCCTAAGAATTTTATCACAGTTGGAACTAATCTTTTATTTACAGCTAGTTCGTCAGTATTTGGCGAAGAAGTTTGGATTTCTGACGGCACCGTAGCTGGCACAACTGTCTATAAAGACTTGGTGCCTGGAACAAAGGGGTCCGGTCCCAAGAATTTAATTGCGGTCGATTCAACGCATTTCTTTTTAACGGCTTTCAATTCTGTATCTCATTTTGCTTCAGTTTTTATAGCGGATACAACTGTTCGTGATATGGTCGGCTTTGGCCACGCGATGGTTGAAACACTAAATAGTGAAACAAAAAATATGGTCGCACTTAACGGGCTAGTCTATTTTGATGCGATGGACGGAAACACTGGTAACCCACTTTGGGTAACAGATGGTACTACAATTGGCACCGCTAAAATTAAAGATCTGTATCCGAATGTTGTTTGTTCAGACATAAACTATCTGACAGCCTTTAATGGATCACTTTTCTTTCTAGCCTCTGAAGAAACAACCGGCAATGAATTGCATATTTCAGATGGAACGACTGCTGGAACAACTATATTAAAAGAACTTGGTGCCGGAACAGCTGGAGCATATTTAAATACTCCAATTTTGACCACTGACTTTGGAAAAATGTTTTTCTCTTCTAGTGGTGATAGCACCGTCGGCGATGAGCTTTATGTCTCTGATGGTACTAATGCCGGAACCCAACTAGTTAAGGACATCTTTCCCGGCGCAACTGGCAGTTCGCCAAGATACCTAACCGCACTTCCCACTTTTGGAAAAATTCTCTTTTACACAATGGGTGGCTCTTATGGTTACTATTTATCAAATGGAACCTCTGCCGGAACAGTTCAATTAACTGGATTATCGACAATATACCAAGGTGGAGCCGCCTCCATCGCAACACCAGCTGGTGCGATTTTTTACTATACAGAAACTACGACTTATAAAATGAGAATTTATTTTGTAAATCCAAATACCGCAGCTACCACTTTGCTAAATACGACTTACGCTACTGATGTGGTTAAAAGTAATCCAACGTATGACCCAGCAACTGGGTTAATTTATTATGTAACTTCAGATGCTAGTTTAAGTCAGCTCAACTTGTGGAAATCTGATGGCACTCCAGCCGGGACCACCATGCTAAAAAATATTCCAATAACTGGAAATAGTTTCGGATTTACTCCGCTAGGGAGCGCAAGTGGTAAGACCTATTTCGCCTACATAAATAACACAG
Source organism: Pseudobdellovibrionaceae bacterium (assembly GCA_043757515.1). Lineage (GTDB taxonomy): Bacteria > Bdellovibrionota > Bdellovibrionia > Bdellovibrionales > Bdellovibrionaceae > UBA2316. The sequence continues at coordinate 20,976 of JAYVPD010000082.1, read as the reverse complement.
CTTTACCTTACATCAGACAGCTTTGGGTAACTGATGGCACGATCGCAGGTTCGAAACTGGTTGATTCATTTACGACCACTTTGGGCGGTACCTATGCCCCTGGGATTGCGTTTGGTGGACAATATTATTTTAATAAATATGACATGACGAACGGCAACGAATTGTGGAAAACGGACGGATCAGCTGTCAATACAAAATTAGTTAAGGATATTAATCCTGGAATTGCCGATTCAAATCCAGCTTCCTTCACAATATACAATGGCAAGCTTTATTTCACAGCTACAGAGCCAAGTTCTGGCACAGAATTGTGGCGCACAGACGGCACGCTTTTGGGAACAGAGCTTGTTGCAGATATAAATCCGGGTACCAACAGTTCTTCACCGACTCTCTTGAAAGTTTTAAACGGAAAACTCTACTTTCTAGCAATTAAAGTTTTATCTGGAAAGGAAGTTTGGGTATACTCTGAGTAATCTCTAAAAAGGAAGATTACATTGATGATAGGACCAAACGAACTGGAAATTTCCTGGCAAAAAAACGAACTAAAGATCGTAGACTACTTAAGCAAACTATCTTGGATAAAGCCACTTTTACTAGTGGCTTCTTTATTAGTGGGCATTGCAACCTTTGACCTGTGGACGAAATCAGAATTTCCAAACTGGTCTCGATTCTATATCGCTCAGGACCGTGCGTGGGCTACCTACATTTTAATCGGTCTCAGTTTTCTTCCACTATTTTTTAAACAACTGAGATATTCCTTTGTCTTTTTCCTATTTGCCGTGTCTTTTTCCTGGTTGTACCCAATATCTCGAATCTCGTCGACAACCCTGTATTCCTTTTTGCCCATATTGTTTTTGGTTGCGTCTGCGCTGGTGACAAACTCGAATCTTTTTCCAAAATTAGTATCTCGATGGTTAAAACTTCTCATAATTTTACTTTTGTTTTTAGGAATGGTCTGCGCGTTGACCTTTGAAAGTCTAAGATCCCAAAGTAATAAAATCATACTCTATTTTTCAAATTTACATCTAGATTTGCTTTTCGTTTATTTTGTAGGCGCCATTTTTAGTGAAAAATACACGTCGCTTTTTCTGCACTTTAATCCACTTCAGCTTTTTTCACCCTTTCCCCTTCCTGTTAAAACCGAAAAGGCTGATTCTGACTTAAATTACACTAAACTTTTTATTCGCGGAATTTTACAATGCCTTCAAGCGCAGCTCATTTTTATTGCACTAATTGTCTGCTATCAAAGCTTTTATATTAAAACGACTGCGAACCCTATTGTACATTATTTCCTTTTTGTGAGCTTTATTGTTGCGGCCATGAAATCTGTTTCCGCTGTGCTATGGATGTATGGCATTGATTCAAGATCAGCTGGATACTTTTTGCTTTTGGCAAAAAGTCCTATCGAAGCTTGGCAACGTGGATCCGTTTTTTTAGCTGATTTTTTATTCAATAAAATCTACCTTCCAATATGGAGAAAATTTAGGAATGTATGGCTTGCTTCGGGAATCATTGTTTTCGCAATTTTATTCCATACGTTTTTCTTTCATGAATTTCTTGTTAAAGCAGTTTTGCGTCTTTTATTTGGAAACGAAAATTTTGGCGAATTTAGTTTTAAAAGTGTTCGGCAGCAGGCGCTGTGGGTTTTTGCCTGGCTTGTTTGGATTTCATTTTTTTATGCATTTCAAAAGTTAACTAGCCAGTGGCACAAATCGAAATTATTTCAGTGGGCTCTAATATTAATTACCCATACAGGGTCGGCATTTATAATACCAACAATAGGTTACTTAAGCAGAATAGTTTGAATCTAGCATAGTTTTTACAGCAGAAAATGTTTTAAAATTTTCATAGGTTATATCTTGGTTTTTAATTTGAATTTTGAATTGGCTTTCAATAGCCATGACAAATTGGATTAGAATTAGAGAATCCAATAAGCCTTGAGAAAACAAATCCACAGTGTTTTCCACTGAATTCACATTGTAAAATGTATTCAGCCCCTGAAGAAGGTTTTTAAGATCATCTAAAGAACAACCTGAGAATTTTTTTTGTGCGTTCACGAACTACTCTTCGGCCATTTCGCCAAATTTTTTATGGGTTACATTTAAAAAACTGCCGCCATCAAAATAGAATTCGTTTGGCAATACCTCCCCAATAAACAAGGGTACACCGGCCGTAAGTCCGTAGGCACCCATATGGGGCACAACAACCCAGTCCCCTCGCTTAATATCATTGGGCATAGGAAATCCGGGGTGTAAACAATCATGCCAAAGGCATAGACCGCCATAGATCGCCACCGCCGACTCAGGTCCTGAGTTTCTAGTTCCTTGTGAATTAAAAAAGATACCACTCATAGTCGAGGGCCCCTGCCGCAAAGTAACCCAAGGGCTACCAAAGTGCTGTAAACCACCATCAATAATAACCGATCGCTTTTCGGACGAAAATCGCTTAACAGATAATACGGGCGCTCCGTAATATCCGCAAGACGAAGTCACGGAACGACCGACTTCAATTTTTATTTTTGTCGCTTTTGTCTGAATTTTAAATGAATTTATTGGATTCAATTTCAAATCTGGCAAGCCCGGACCAAAAAATAATGTCCAATCAGAGCTGAATACACCGGCCGTCTCTAATTCGTCTATGTCCTTAAAAATTTGCGCCACAATGGGTTCCTCGAAAGATTCCCGCCCAACATACACGTGTAAACCCTTCAGCTTTTTTTTACCCTTGAATTCGTTTAAAATAGCCTCTTTATTTTCCCCGATTTTGGATCCTTTAAGATAATCAGGGTGGAACCTAATGCTCACTACAGTGTTGGCGCTATGCTTTTCCAAATTAAATATTGATGACTTGTAAAGTTCGATAGAATTTAAATGCAGTCCGCCTATATTTTTAGCCAGCGCTTCTTGAATCGCAATGTCTGTTAGGCCTACACCGCCCAAAAAGATGTCTTTAGCTTTGAAATTCAATTTGAACGCGTAATTCAATTCGTTAAGGGACGAGGCGTCAATTGAAACACCACTCCCCCGAATCTGAGAAATTATTTTATGGTTTGGCTGTGTCTTGAGAGAAAACGACATGGTGACCGTTCTGTCTAACATAGATTCCATAATTTTTTTTGTTTGAATCAAATTCAAATTTAACTGTTCTTGGTCGTAAATAAAAAATGGTCGGTTTTCAGAAATAAGATTCAAATCAACTAATTGGTTTTCTTTGGAAAACAATTTTTCAAACATTTTGGCCTCGTTGACTATTCACGAAATAGCTTAAATAGGCGTCCCACTCGTCCGCGCTGGCGGCCTGAGTACTGGACAGTGCCATAAGGCATTCTGATTTTCCTAAGTTCCAATAGGACCAATCGACCGGAATGAGTTCGGCACCTTCCGTTTTAAAAAACACCTTGTCGGCTTCTTTATCCAGAAAACTCCAAAAGTCTCTAAAATTTAACCAACGATTATTTATAAATCTAAGGCGAAAAAATGAAATATAGGGCTCTGGAAATTTTATGCACTTGCTGATTTGATGTAACACGTGGCTTTTATTCATACGCACGTTCAAATCGACAACAGGATACAAAATGCCACCCTTACCAACTATACTATCAAAACCAAAATACCCCGAATACCCCTCTTCAATAAGATTATTTCGTACTCGATCAAAAACTTCTTTTAGGGGCGTTTCAATGCTTTGTTTATTGATAAAATTAATATCATGTCTTAATGACAATCTGTTTTGATCATATTTTATAGTTACCGAATTAAATTCTTTGGTGGCGGTATGGCCAAAACAATTGATATCTATTTCGCGTTCTATCACTTGTTGTTTTATCCACTGAGAATGATCCCATTCAGTGGTCAGATTTTTTCTTATAGCCCAGGCCTTAACTTTCATAAGATCTTCATACTTATAAATCCCACTACCACCCGACGATATTATACTTTTAAAAAGACACTCAGACTTTTCAATTTGCTTTCCTATAACAATCTCTGAATCAGGAATAGTAAAAGACAATTCTTTAGCCAAATCTAAAAGGTAACTTTTCTTATTTAGCTTTTTGACCAATTCTATATCTTGGTCTGTTGCGGTCTTTGCGATGCCTAATTCCTTTACTATGTTCGACTCCAAAATGCTTGCGCCTGAAAACAATGCGGAGTCTACGTCCGGCGCCAAACTTTTTACCGCCGCGGCGAACTCTTTTATTCGATCCAAGGGTATTGGAACTACTATAAATCGAGCCGGAGATAGATTGAAATGAAGCTCCTGCAATTCGAAATATTTTTCATCGCTGGGCCCTGGTACTACGATCAGGTCGTTTTCCCGGGCGAAATAGCGACCTAGAAATTCATTAACACGCGACAAAGTCAGTGTTTCGGGACTCGAGACATCAAAAACTTTATTTAGAAAACCGTCTTCAGTCCAAAGACTATCTATCAGTAAATTTATAAAAATCAATTTTGAATTCATAAGTAAAGGGACTCCATGACGTTTGAATTTTCAACGTTTTCAGCTGCAATTTTCGCCAGCGCCCCCTTGTTACTGTCAATGGCGCAAAGAATGCGCCTACTAAATTGGTGTTGATCAATTTCAGCTGGAATTTGCGCTTCAATATCTCTAAAATTAATTCCAAAAACATTTTCCGAAAATGCCAAATTGTAAAAACAAGAAACTAAATCCTCCGAAAAATTTCGGGGTCCTTTTTTAACGACAATAAATGCAATTGTTAAAAAAGGCATTTCACTATGGATTTCAAATTGCGGACCAGATTGATTTAGACCTCTTCGATATTTCTCTATCAAAAGGCGGGATTGACCATTCCACCGAAGAGCTTGTAAATTGCCACGGTCGACTAAAACGCCTGAAATCGAACTGTCTTTGCTTTTAAAATCAAATAGTCGAACAGAACGAAACGTATTCTTAATATTTATTGAATCTTTCCAGTTCATCCACGAATCATTCTGGGTCGAATACTGTGTCAGGTGTTTTTCAATACGATCCCATTCACTAGAAATTTGAAACTCGACCGAAGGGTTAACTTGGGAAATTTTGTGATTTGGGTAAATGGAAACTAAATTGGATCTGGGCAGCCATAAACTTTCATGGTGATATTTATCTGCAATTTTCATTGATGCTGTGGCAAAGCCATCCCGATTTTCAATAGCAACATAAATGATATCTTTACTAGGTAGGTTTCTATGCAATCCTGTTACAAGTTTGGCAGCAGCGAATGATTTTCTGAATCTAAGATGCACTAAAAAATCCGTAAGTAAATAAGTGGGCCTAGGCGAATTTCTAAATTCGAAGGGCAATAGGACCAGGGCCGCTTGGGCAACAAGAACTCCCCCTTCAAATACTCCTAATGCCAGGTTTTGACCTTTTGAATACCAGTTGTAGACGCCCCAAAAGGATTTCCCCCGATCAATATAATAATCGGTATCAGTCGATTTTTTTTCCGCATCTAAAAGTGCCAGCATTGCCGGTTCGTCTTGAGGACTAAGAATCCTTAGATTCATAGAGTCCTGATTCTAAATAGCTCGTTATTTTCGGAGTCGAATATTGAATTTTTCCATTTAGATAGAAAATCTCTTGAACTGCATTCGGTCCGATAAATTGGTTTGTCCCTGCGGTGTATCCATAGCCGCCGGCGGGGCCAAAAACAAGCCAATCGCCTCGGGATAATTCCTTAGACAAAGAAATCTGTTTTACTAAAATGTCCGTCGAGATTCCTAACGAGCCATAAATATTGTAAATCTTTGACTCCAAAGATGATTTTTTAATTAAAGACACCGTTACATCTTGTTGACCAAATCTAGGAGATCCAAAATGGGAGGCTAAATGCTGAAGGCCACCGTTGATGATGATGATATTTTCGCCATTTTTCTCTTTAACTTCTAGAATTTGAGTTACGTATAATCCACAATCTTGAATGAGGGCCCTACCGCATTCAAGATTAATTTCAAATTCGGGATCATCAGGAAAGTGCTCGGGCAAAATATGCCTAACTATTGGTAGTCCGCCACCCCAAAAGAGGACTGGTTTTTCAACAAAGGAGGTTCGATTTGCTTCTATAAAACTTTTAATGTCCGTAAAGTTATTTTGTATAATTTCTTTAGTGGCACGCTCGCGTCCGATATAAATATGAACACCTGTTAAGCGCCTAGTGTTCTGGCACTGACTAACTATGTTGGACAGATCGGCCTTGGGCAATCCAACTTTCTGTGAGTAGCCGCTTTCTAAAGGCCATCGTACTGTTAAGGAAGCAGTGGTTTTTTTCATTTCTTCAAACTCTTCTAAGGAATCTAAGTGAATGGATTTTACCGATCCTATATCAGATCGCCCTAGCAATGCTTTTGTTTTAGTAGGGCCACTAATCGTCACGCGTTGAGCGTCGTTTGTAGCCTTCAATACGGTATTGAATTCCCTTGCCGACGAGACATCAAAATTTATATTTAGCTGGCTAAGATACTTTAGTACTATTTCAGATGGATTTGACTTCACAGAAAAATAGACTTGATTCAAATTTTTAAAATGATCACGAATTGTTTGAAGATTTTTTCCAACTTGATTTAAATCGTAAAAGAAATAGGATTCGCCATTTTCTAGTGAAAAAGTCGATGTATTTAAAATGTCTTTATAAAAGCTCAACCAAATTCTCCTACTTCATTTAATCTGAAAAAGGTTTCGTATTATATCGTATTTAATTACTCTGGATTTAGGTCGAGATGGGGCTTATATTTGATTCTCGAATTCGCTACCATAACGTTATGAACCCGGCACTCTGGCGCATTTTGTATTGCTACCTAATCATTGGAATCTCAATCTATGTTTGTGAATTTATTTCGTTTTGGTGCTATCCATTTGCCTTGGTGGCTTTAGGCAGCCAATTTCTGACTCTTGGAATGTTAGGTCACGAAGCCACCCACGGGCATCTGCACAAGGAAAGATCTGTAAATGAGTTTATTGGCAGATATTTCTGCCACTTTCCTGTCTTTGCGTCCCATTCCCACTTTAGCATGACCCATTTGATACATCACCGGGAATTAGGCCAGCCAAAAGACCCCGATTTTTTAATCTACCAGACGTCATTTTCGTCCTTGGGCTCATGGTTAGTATCAAGCTTTTGGGAAACTGTTACTTTGAAATTGTATGCGAACTATTTAATATATTTCAACGGAGCTAACTTTTACTTATCTGGAAAGTACCCTTTTAAAATTAGAACTGACTATGGTCGTTTTTTTGCATTTTGGTTTGCTATTTTTTTAATGTGTCTCAAATTCAAATTTGTCCCACATTTATTTTATTACGGAATTTTTCCGGGATTGCTATGGATGCCTTGGATCAAGGCTCTTAACTCATTTCAACACTTGGCATCTGACCATAGTCAAAATTTCAGAGCCTATAATATTGTATTTAGAAAATTATGGATTCAAGAGATCCTTTTCCCAGTCAATATTAATTTCCACGAAGTGCATCACTTGAATCCAAGTATTCCATATCACAAATTACCCGAGAGTTTTAAAAACTCACAGAATACCTTTACATTCAGTGAGTTTTCAAAACGGTTTTTCAATTCACAAATGAGCAAAACTTCTTAACGCATTTACTTTTTGGGATTTGAATTTTAGTCGCATTTGCGCAAGCGAACGATTTTTCTTTTTTTTCAATTTCAGTCTTAAACGCGATTGAGAATTTTTTGTTCAAACTAACGATATATTGGCTGCATATCCCTACTACCTCTGAACACTCTTGGTCCGTATTGCACTTTGATTGGCTTAAAGGGGGCATTTTCACCGGAATGGTATTGGATTGATAATTAGCGACTGATTTTGGTCCTTCAAAATTTAGAAAGTTTTTGTATTTTGGTTTTTCGGGCAAAACAGTACATTGATTCAATAGACAAAGGGATTTTTCGGTGGAATCACATTCTTGGATATTTTTCATTTTGCAGGAATGTAATACAGCTTCTCTTAAATAGCTTATATTTAATTGGTTGCTCTGAAAGTCGCCGGTGCTTGAAGCTGGCAATCGCCGAGCACACGTTTCATCCGGTGAAAGAAAGAAAGTACAGTCTGCATCTGTCGAACACTTTGTTGAGACATGGGAAGATGTGTAATCATGCAATTTCTTTCTATCCTGTTCGCACATTCCAAAACCAGCTTCACACTTACTGTTTTTGCATTCAAAGCTTAGATCCGCTCCAAAATCAAAACGATTGCTACATTCAAAATTGGAACCTTGTTTCAAAAAAAGCTTAATTTGATCGGAATATGATTTATTGTAGAACATAACACGACCGCAGGGGTCCAGAGACGAAGCGCAATCCTGCTTTTTAGTGCATTCAGCCCTGCAGGACAAGGCTTCATTTTCGATCTTCCACGTGTTTTTGGTTTTGTTTGGATCCCAATCAGGGCATTGTTTCACTTTTGAAACCTCTGGCTCGACTGCATGAGCAAAAGATTTTATCAATAGCCCCGAGACGATCACTAGGACCGCTAGAATTGCATTTTTCAATCTGGACCTCACGAAAGACGGTTGAGCTGGCTGTGGTTATCTTATATTTTTAATCCAGTATGTGGCAAAATAATATTCATCGATTGTGGAAATCTATTCAAGAGGCTCGACCCGACAGCACCTTTTTTGAATTCTTTGACCCCGCTTCTGGAAATTTAAGCTCTAAAACTTATTCTGATTTAATAAACGACCTGGTACAATTGGATTTCAAATTTTCGAGCCTGAGTGAATTGAGAATAATGATTTTGATGGAAAAGTCTTACGAGTCATTTTTGGTGATACTTTTTTGTCTCTTAAAAAGCCACTGCTTTATTCCCGTACAGCCAAAATCAAAAAATATCGAAGCTGTAGCAAATACCACGCTCCCAAATTATATTATTAGCCAGACAGCAATGCCGAACTTAATAAATTCTAGTTCTATGTTATTAATTGCAGATTTGCTACGGGACAAAACTTTAAGTTTGGCCGAATTCACCCCCGCCCCAATAGAACCCGATCAAATTGCGTATATAATTTCGACCTCAGGAACCACTGGTGCTCCAAAATTGATTCCAATAAGCAATAGAAACTTTGATGCTTACGTTAACAGTATTTCCGACAAAATTAAGAGTCCATTGCCCTTTACTTTGGTTCAAAATTTTGAAATTTCTTTTGATCCCTACCTGCTAGATCTAATAATGGTAGTTCTAAATAAAAGCAGCTTTTTGCCCGTTTCAAGTGCGAGCGTTCGCCATTTGGATTCTATTTTTAAGGCCTTGGCTTCTAGGTCTGTGTGGACAAGTTTAACACCTACCCAGGCCGATCTGATCCTATCCGTGTCAGCAAGAAAACCTTTGCCAAATATTGAAAAGACTTTTTTTTTGGGTGAAAAACTAAAACGAACTCTTTGTTTAAACTGGGGCAAAGTATTTCCAAATTCAAAAATCTACAATCTTTATGGTCCCGCCGAGGTGACCATTAGTATTTCCTACCACGAATTCAATAGCGTCGAAGATACAGGTAACTTTGTGCCAATCGGGCCGATCCATCCCAATCATGACTTCCGAATCAGTCCAGAGGGTGAGTTATCGATTCGGGGCCCACAAGTCTTTGGTGGATACTTTTCATCTAGCAATCAAACAACAGGTAAAGGCGATTGGTATAACACTGGTGATTTGGTTGAAATTGTAGATTCAAAAATTTTTATAGTAGGCCGTTCAGACTTACAAATTAAAATTAATGGGCGTAGATTCGAACCGCAGGAAATTGAAATTGAGCTAGAGAACCACGGTATTCGTGGTTTCGTAGTCCCTCAATCTGACGAAGCTATACAAAAATCTAAAACGAAACTAATTTTCGTGACGGATCAAAAATCCGTATCAGCTACTGCAATTTATGAACTGCTTATTACGACAAATGATCCCGAGTTTATTCCCAAACAGGTATTTCTTGTGGACGAATTCCCAATGTCTCAAAATGGGAAAGTAGATAGAAAAATGCTTTCAGCTTTGGTTGCGTCCCGAACCTAGACTGGACTCTGTGTCAAAATGAAATCTAGGTCAAAATTAACACCTTAGGTCTAAAGTTAAGATGGCCTTATTCCGATCAAATATCACTAGATAAACGTCTAGTAAAATTATGTTCAACAAGTTTAAATTTGTCCTCATTTTTCTACCAATCTGTTTTAATTTTGGCTGCACAAAGTTGTCGCCGGAATTGGGTTTTGGTGGCCTTAGTTCATCAAAAGATTCACTGACATTAGAATCTAGCACTTTGACGATCAATGCCTCAACCGCAAATTCGGCAGTCATTTTGAAAGGAATTTGTGAGTCCAATATAAATCTACAATTGACGGCGGCGAGCACGCAGACTTTCAGGTGCGAAAATTTGGCTTTTTCAAAATCTGTAGCACCAAGCGATCTTATAGAAGGTGTAAATGTTATTTCAGTTGTCTCATTGGATGATTCTAAAAATATAATTGCTTCAAAAGAAATTAAAATTTTGAAGGACACGGTCGTTCCACTAATGACCTTATCTGCTCCGGCAACTATTTCCGGCAGCGCGACAACAATTGCTGTTTCTGGAACCTGTTCAGAAAATGGCACAGACGTACAAATCAGTGAATCCACTTCGGGGTCAACTAATACAGTTACTTGCCTTACTGGTGCCTGGACACTCAACTATGCAATTCAAAGCATGTCCCAAACTGATTTTCATTTTTCTGGCTTACACAAAGACGTTGCTTTGAATCAAGCGACCACGGCCCCATTTTTGGTTAACAAAATAGTTCTAGGTGAGTTCGCGGTCTCAGGAGTTTCGAATACCTCAAGTGGCTATTCTACCTTATTGAAACTGGCAACCGGAAATTTAAATATGGCCTGGACCGCGAGCACGGGCGCCGCCAAATACAATATCAAAATCAAAAAAATAATTGGAGGCCCGGGTGGTTCAACTTACCTCGATGTCTGCCAGTTTGATGATGTTGTCGCTCTGACACTGACAAAAAGCATTGGGACGTATTGCCCCTCAATGACCAATTCTGAATACTATCTTATGAGTGTCGAAGCAAAAGACTCATCAAACGCTTTTAGTTTAATTAAAACTTTGATATTTCGCACGAAAGCACCCCCGAGACTTCAAACTGATGCTAACAAATTATTCGTGAATTCTGATTTTGGATCAACTCCGCCAATTTCAAATATTAGTTACAGCAGCATAATATTGGATCTTGATTCGGCAGGACCTTTCACCGCTGCGGTCACGGATTCTGCTGGGCTTGGAAGTCAAATAGCGGCGGACAATGTGAATCATCAATTGGTGGTCACTCCTTTAGAAAACACATCTGGAATATTCTCAATTTCAGTAACTTTCACAGATGAAAATGGACTCACTTCTGCGCCAATTCCTGTGAGTTTAGCAATCGTATTTCCATACTCATGGGCCGGACTTGTTGACAATAACTTCAACAATCCCCTAAATTGGTGCGGCAGTTCAACTTTGAAAGCAGGATGTTCTGGTGGCTCAACGGCACCAAGCTCGACAATTCGAGTAATGATTGATAATCTATGCGATAGCCCCATAACTGCGGCATCTGGTGGCTCTCCATATTGTTCTCCAAGACTAGGATTAAACACGACAGTAAAATCGTTCTTCATGAAAGACAAATTTTTCTATCATAATTCACATAGCTTTATTGTTGGAACTTCAAGCGATAACTCCTGTTATTTAAAGCTGTCAGGGGGTCTCTATAACGACATGACTTCTACTGGCGACTTAACTGTATTTCGGGAATTCCTCGTAACAGGCGGAGTATTTACCGCGCCAGCGAGTTCAAATGTATTTTTTAACACCTTACTTTCTGGCTTTGGAGCAGAATCCTTCAAGGTGCTAAGCAACAGCTACTATGTACATAACAATAGCACTTTACACCTTCTTGACCCAAATGGGCAGGGCCCAGGTGTGGGACAAAAAATTACGTTACCTCCGTCGTTTCATTTGAAAAATCTCACAATCAATAGCAACGGCGGCCATTGGGTTTTAAAATCCGATGAACTAATTTTGGATGGTGATCTTACATTTATTGGGACGAAGGATAGTTCGGGAAATTATCCTAAACTAAATGCTTACAATTCTATTTCTAAAATTACCCTGAAAGGAAATATAAATTGCGAAGGCGAGTTCAACGGTGGGACGGCCCCTATTTATATTGATTCTTCTGTAGCGACCTATAAATCAACTTTTGCTGGCTGTAAAATCCTTACACTTCGAATCGCCAATGCCGGTTCAACTCTTCGTGAAAGTGCATCCTCAACTGTGGATCTCGTTTTACAGGGGCTTTTAATCAGTGCTGGATCCTTTGAGGCGCCAATTAACCCTAGAAAAACAATTTATAGAACTAATTCACTCGACAATAATTCAACTGTTGTGGATATTTCTGCAGGCTACACGTCTAACGGCACACCGGTAGTTTTTGAAACAAATGACGATAGTAACAACTATAAATTAAACCTAACCTCATTACCTAGTGTCACTTTTACCAACCCGAACAATTTATCGAGTTTTTATGAAATTAGTTCGGATTTTGCAACAAATTATCTGGTTTTATCTGGAAGCTTTCCAGTGCCGCTTCGAGGTTCAACGAAAACAATCTTTGCTGACAATATTGATTTGTCGGTGGGCATGGTTCTTGATGCGTCTCGTTTGAATCGAATAACACTCTCGAATGCTAGTTCGTCGGCCATTTCAGTTAATACAAATAGTGCCATTAACTTACCAAATTTAAATCTACTAAGATCCGTATCAATGTCCGGGTTAGTGACATTAAACTTTCCAGGCACAGTAATTTCTTTGAATACATTTAATTTGTCGATTCCGTCTGGCCTCACTCTCAGATATTACTCGTCCAATGGTTCAGGCAGCATAGTGGGCCCTGGAACGAAAGTACCAGGTCAGTAACTTTGATCCGATTTTAAACTAACCCAAGTCAGTTCATGTTTGTTTGCGTTCAAATGAAATATTTTTGAATTCGGAATCGATTGAAATTTCTCCAGCAGTTCAAAATCAACCTGTCCTTTAAATTTTATTGTACAAATAAAATTATCTACAACACCTGATTTCCGCCATTCAACGACTAAATTATAGAGTCTTAGTGGCTCGCAAATTATGTCGCTAAAAAACCAATCAATGGGCCCGATGTCTTTGGGATCTAACTTGAAAGCATCTTTTTTTAATAAATCAACATTCGGCAGCTTAGCAACGTTTCCTACCAGGTTAACGGTGTCCACACTTACAACGTGTCCAGCCAAGTGGGATAGAACCCAGGTCCACCCACCAGGAAAACTTCCCAAATCCAAAACTTTTTCAGATCGTCCTGGCCGTTTTCCAATGCGCAAAAAAACTTCATCGAGTTTTCTGTATGCGCGCGACGGGGCTAATATATCATCAGGAATTTCAATGATTCCATTTTGATAAGGAATGCTCGGTTCTAGCGAATAATTTATCAATCCATTTTCCTCTAGAAACCAAGCGCCGCAGGGAAATAGTACAATTGGCGCACCACCGCGAACAAAATCCTGTATTTTAACTTTAGGTAATCCTTCTTGAATAAGAGCCGACCGGCGATGCAATTTGTAGTCCAAATTAAACCAGTTTCGCCCTTTTGATTTTAATATTCTGATAGCCTGAGAAATTGAATCAAATCGCTCTTTTTGAACATTATTAAGCTGCCATTGCGGCCACCAAAAGGACTCATTGGATCCTTGTAGCCAAAAAACAGACTCATCGTTCTTAATTAATGAAACCGATTTTCTAAATTTGATTTCAGCTAAAACATCGGCTTCATAGTCAGGTGAAGCCAGTAGCACCTGGATTTCGCTTGGTTTCATAAAACTGTTTTACCATTCCAATTTTTAAATGTCACATTTGATTGCGATGCGAACAAAGGATTAATCAAAAAAGAAAGACTTGAATTAGCCATTTAATTGCTAAAAAATGGCTCGTGATTAGATTCAAACAAGACTATGCCAGTTTAGTAATCGTGCTTTTAAATTTAAGCTTTTTGCTAACCGGTTTCATTACACCGATAGGGCTTGGGAGTTTAGCTATCATTCCTTTTTTAGGCCTGTTCTGCTACCTCAGCCTAAATATAAATCACAATCAGTTGCATTTAGGTATTTTTATTTCAAAAGTAGGAAATTTGATTACAAATATTCTACTCAGCCTAACAACTGGGCTTCCGGTATCGCTATTGTATTTGCCTCATCTAGTGAATCACCATCCGAATTCGTGCAATGAAAAAGACTGGACGGGCGCTCATCTGGTGGCTGGGCACAAAGGCTTGAAACGAATTATACTCTACATTATCAGAGCCAATGTTTCGCTTTTGAAAAATCGACCCAAATCGATCTTTGCGCACCTGCCTCCTGAGAGAAAAATATCGCTACTATTTGAAATGGCAAGTTTGTTACTATTATCAATCGGATTGCTATTTTCGGACTATATGCAGTTTTTGGTCCACATATTGGCACCCTGGATTATCGGTCAGAATATTTTACTATTTATGAATTTTTTCTTACACGATGATTGTGACTACAATTCCGAAAGAAATCATTCGCATAGTTTTAATTCACCGATTGCGAATCGAATATTGTTCAATGGCGGTTACCATCTGGCTCACCATCTAAATCCCAATCTGCACTGGTCAAAACTACCAATGTACCATCAAGAATCTCTCGGTTTAGTCTCTGACAACCTTCTTAATTCCAAATCTATGACAAGACACTTTATAAATCTTTATCTTCAAAAGAAAGCTAATAGAGACTGACAACTAAATACTCGAGATTCTTTAACTGAATAAGATCATCAACCGATTTTCCAATTAACCGGCTTCCTAAGGGACTTTCGGGTGTTATTACTTTAACTACAATAGTCTCATGTTTAAAGCTATGCCCACCCCCTTTTGGAAGCAACAGTAGCCACAGTGTCTTACCTCTTGATTCCAACTCAACCAATGCCGTCAGAGCAATTTTTTGTGTCGAATCAAAATCACGAATTTTCAAACTTAAAATTCCGTTTCGGATGGATTTTAAATCTAAAACTCTTTCAGACTGCGCGCGCGCAAGGTAAGAAGCCTCAAGTCCACGCGTATCATATTTGTTTTCTGGCTTACTTTCCTCATGAGTAGCCATATCCAGCGTTTTTTGAGCCGCCTCGGTTACTAGCTGCAATTGCAAATCTATTTCTGCTGTCAAGTTTTGGAATAGTAGCTTTTTATCCAAGGTGAGTTCCGCCTATCATTGAAACTAAAAGTCTAATAGATTTGATTCATTTCTGAAACAATCTTTTTAATTTTTTCTGTATCGTTTAGCTCGGCCTGTGCAAGCTGGCTTAAAAAAGTAGACGTCTCTTTTCGTGATCGCGCTAACTTGTGGGATGATATTACTAGTAAAAAAAGCAAAATAAATCCTGGAACACTACCAAGTCCCAAAAATCCTGTCAGCAAAACGTTTCTGAGCGACTTGTTTTTATCGTCTTCAACTGAATTGGCCAGACGATCACAAAAGTCGCCTTGGCTATTGGACCAATAGAGACCTATTTTTTCCAAATTTACATTTAGTATCTGAAGTTTTTTTGAGTGAAGTCGTTTTTTTGTAATATTGAAATTTACGGCAACGACAGTCATTGAAAGTACAAAACAAATGGTCCACACGCCGAGCATTATTTCAACCATCTGTAGCCTCCCAGAGGTTGTTAGTTTAGTAAACTTTTGGATTCTAAACAACAACTACCAGCCGCGACTTTGAATTTCTGTGCGAATTTTAAGAAAGACTGGCTTCTGGCGGCCATCTGAATATTTTAAGCCCAGCGTTTCGATGTAATCAATAAAATCTGCTGGTGGTGTTGCCGGATTTGTATAATTAAAAGCCAGTGAACTGGCGTCGCTATGAATAAGGTCAGTCATTCTTAAAAATTCAACGTGAGTAATCTTTGATGAAAACTGATCCCATGCGGAAAACAAAGTAGTATAACAACTTGTTTGAAGTGTTTCCGAACTTGTGGAAATAGCCCCACTTTGACAGCCAAATTCTTGAATACGAATAGGTTTTGTTTTGGCTTGGGTAACTAAATTAGTAATATTAGGTAAAATCTGATCCACAGCAGACTGCAAACCCACAACGCCAGAAAACGGGTAATAGTTAACAGCCAAATAATCTGCCAATGTTTGATTTAATGTATCAAGCCCGCTTTTTACAATGGCGCCCTTGTCGCCATTCACTGCCGGGACGGTGCTTGTCACACCAATTGGCAAGGGCGTCAACACCGCATTTGTTCTTAAAGTTTTTGCATAGGTCGACGTTCCGGCCAAAAAACTCCAATAATTGACCCAAAAATTTACATTGGTTGCTTGGGATAAATAATCAATTTCATTCCCAATCTGGAGTCCGATTATCTTAACATCAGGCAATTTTGAAAGCACAAACTGTAGGGCGTTGTTATACCGACAAATCATAAGATTTATTTTAGTTTGCGTCGCTGCCTGCGCAGGATTTCCGATCAGATCATTAGCCTGGAACCCGGCCGCACTCCAAATGTTTGTGGTAGACGGATTAAAATTGAGCGTCAATGAAAGCCCTGTAGCAGGCAGGGTGGCGTTCAGCAACGCTAGGGTGTTTGATGGATCTACATAGGTCCCCGCGGTGCAATCAGTAGCATTAACCGATCCCGGTTCAATTTGATTCCATTGCAAATCAAGCAGCATATAACTGCCACCCAATAGTTTCGCATCGGCCACATTTTGAGTAAACGAGTTAGCCGCAGTCACATTGACAATATCTACGCCAATCAAACGATTTCCTTTAGCCACAAGAGTTGTATTAGGGGGCGAGATCACCGGCGGAGATGAACTATCTGTTGGAGCCGCTGGCGCTGCGTTTTCCGAATCAGAATTTCCTGCTTTTGAACAATTTTGAAAAAAAATAGACAGTAGAATTAAAACTGATATTCCCAAAAATTTAGTGAGTGGTTGATTCCGCATAAGCACAAAAATCCCCGTTCTATTTTAATACATCGACTTGAATAGTCTATCCTAAAATTATATCCAAATTGGCTCGGATGTATAGTAGACAAATAGTTTCCCTAGCGCTGGACGATCATCTTGCAGCGGCAATCCCTATATTGCTCCTGTCGGCTTCCTTTATCAAATCTGTGTCTTTAGGAATATTTTGAATTTCATTTTTATCAAATTGAGACAAACAAGCCAGACAAGTTTCTTATATTCGCTCAGACTTAATTTGAGAAATGCCTCAGCCAAAAGGCCGTTTCAAGGAGACCAATGAGTAACAATCGAATAAACAATTTGTCATTTTTATTTCTGACTTTAACGGTTTTGGCAATTTCAAATTGCAAATCAAGCAGCAGCGACAGCGATGCCGCCCCAGGTGCAGCGGCCTCCACTGTTACTTTTTCACCATCGTCCGGACCAGTAGGAACACAATTAACTTTGAAATCCGAAACTATAGACCTGATCAGCCCTACCTCCATTACCGTTGGGACAAGTAGGCCTTTTTTGCTTTCTTCAACAACGTCCCAGGCTCAAATCATTGTCGCTGGGAGTTCTAGCGGTCAGGTTAGTTTTACTAACGCTGCTGGAACATCGGTTTCGACCAGCAGTTCATTTAGTGTGACAAGCGCCTCTCAAGCGCGGAGCCAGCAAGGCACTACACTTGTTCCCTCGGATGTAACTGGAAATGGAAGTTTTGGTACAGGTGGTGCTACAAATGATCGGCAAGGTTATTCAGTATCACTTAGCAGCGATGGAAACACAGCGATAATTGGCGGCCAAAGTGACAATACAAATGTTGGCGCCGTCTGGTCCCAGCAAGGTTCCAAATTAGTAGCAAATGATTTAACCGGAGCTGCAGGCTTCGGAAATTCAGTTTCCCTTAGTACGGATGGGAACACGGCTGTGGTCGGAGCCAGAAGTAATAATTCAAACTTAGGTGCTATTTGGATTTTCACTCGTTCGAATTCAGTTTGGACACAACAGGGAACTAAAATAGTTGGAACGGGCTATTCTTTCTCTATCAAATAAACATCAGGTGCGTTGTAATTTCGTGAAAGTTGATAAGCGTCCCGTTCTCGAGATCGGATTGGTGGATAAACCAATACCTCAATTTTATCAGCGCTAATGCGAACAAAAATTGGACTAACAATAGCGGCATTTACTTCTGTTGTTGTTTCAAAAAAGGAATGGACTTCCAAACCACTTTCAGGACGTGTTGCTTTCAATGCTTCATTTACCTCTGCTGTCATTTCTTCAAGATAGTCATTGTATTTAGAATTTGATAACATGATATCTACATCAGAGGTCTCTAGTCGGGCGCGACCACTTGGAAAACTGCCACCCATAGTGATGGTCCAACCGGTATCAGCGAATTCCCGCCGGTGCATAACAGATTTGATCGCTCGAGCCGCTTTTAGAATATCCAAAGCGGTGTATTCCCCTTGTGGGTAGCCAGCAAACACACTCTTTTTTTGATAGGCCAAGACGCCTTCATAGGCCTGAAGGACCCTTTCGCCACTTTTTATTTTTTGACGAAAATCGTCTTGTGGCGCAAGAAGGTTTGAAATCAAAACGTCCAAAGATCGTTTGGGTGCTAATTGATAAAATCTTTTTTTAAACGTCGGAAATCGGCGAACAAATTTAATTCGTTTCGCTTTTGGATACGCCTCATGCGTTTTTTTCAAGAAGTACTGATCGCAAAGACTGAGGCATTTTTGAAAATATGGGCACCAAAGCATTAAAAAGGGCGTCGTTAGCTTGCGGTTTATTTGAAAAATCAGCAAAGTAATCAAGCCATGCTTTTTCGTCAAAAAGACTCAAGCGAAAAATCTTTTCAACATTTCTATCTTTTGGGGGATTCGATTGAATTTTTTGAAGCAACTCAAGGCGCTCTTTTTCGTTCAATTGAAGTGCTTGTTCTACGAGGGCCTGAGTTGCAGGCTCGCTGTAAGGATTTTCCAACCAACGGCTGGGAGCCGGAATACCTAGATAACCATTGGCAACCCAAACTCGTAATTCAGGGTTTTCAGTGGCCTGGTTTCCTCTAGGTCCTTGTACTTTCCCAGCACCACGAGTTTCTTCAAGGGTGAGAGTCCGGGGATCCTCATAATTGAAAGGCATCAGGACCTGATCACGGTTCAGAGGCGAAAACGCTGGGTAGATCAGCAATTCAATTTTAGTTAAACTTATTTTCAGAAAAACAGGATTAATTTGGGCTGCAAAGTGGGGCGTCGTTTGAGCACGCATCGCTTCTAAATAAAGGTGTACTTGAGGGAATTTTGCCGCCAATTCACTATTAATTTTCGCATTCATTTCTGGAAACAATTTTGTAAGGTCACGACTTGAAAGCTGTAGATCTAAATCGGCAGAATTAATATCCGCGTGTCCGTTCGGAAAACTTCCTGTAACTATGATATAGGGATCAGTGAGCTCTGATTCGTTCGTTCTAAGAACTGCTTGGATGGAACGGCCCACTGCTAGAACATCTTCGGCCTTGTAAGCGCCTTTGTTCGAGTCTGTAAAAAGTTTTTGCTTAGAAAAATCAAGATAGTTTTGGAAGGCTTTAAGTGGATCACCAAATTCTTGAAAATCACGCAAAATCATTTCATCCGCATGCATTGTATGCTGAATGAATGCATCTACTGATCTTTTCGGCGCCAATCGGAGTTCCCTGCGAAAAGGCAACCAGGTAAAGTTTTTTTTGCTCAATGAAGAATAGATCGGACGAATTTTTTCATAAAAATGATCTCGCAACTCCGTCGGCATATGGCGAAGGACTGGAACTAGCGAATTAACCAAGCTGTCGTTCAATAAGGGCTGTTGCGTGAATTGTTTAAAAAATGTTTCCCAGGTAGGAAGATCATAAAGGGCTAGTAATAGACTTTTCACTAGTCTTTCATCTTTTGGTGGAGACTGTCTGAGTTCGCGCACTGCTTGCGCTCTGTCAGCCGCGTTCAGCAGCAAAAGTGAATTTACAAGTTTTTGCGTTATGGATTCTTGCAAGGGAAAGGAGACCCAAATGCTCCTTTCAGGAAAACCAGAAAAATTTGACGCCAACGCCTTCCGGAAAGGGGCAAGCGCCTGAGTCGCAGAACCACTATATATGGCCCTGCATGCAGCTGTGACAGCCAATGAAACTGATGCCGACGCAGATAGAGCTAAAAACAATATAGCCAGAAGTGAGGGGTACACCTTGCGAGCCAATAAAAATTGACGGTCGTCAAAAATTTTGACAGGAACTTTACCGCTATTAAATCTAGGCCTCGGAGTTGACATCAATAATTGAAATTGCAAGGACAATACCAACTGGAAAATTTATAGGCCTACTTAGACAATGATTCCAGTCTCTTAATTATCGCACGCATTTTATTGGCCGCGACGACTTCATCTGCTGAATAGGCGGAAAAACCAGAGAAATATTTGTTTTTAGGAACGTGTTCGGTTACTTTTTCTACGAATTCTTTTAGCTTTGATATTTCTGCTTTCGTATCTTGATCTAATTTCAAATTTTCGCTAGAAATATTTTCAGTCAAGGTTTCAAGTTTCTGGGACATGCCGATAATATCAGTACCGTAATGAAATACATTTGGACTCTTTTTTACTGAAGAAATCACAACCAAAGAATCCCGCCCCGAAGCTATGGCAGCGATCATTCGAAAATTGGTTCATAAAATCGAAGTCACAGAATCAGGAGTCATTGTCCATTTCCACGTCGGTGAAAATCATTTCACCCGCGAGTTTAGCGACGACCTGTGCCCAAGTAACGCTCAAACAAACCCCAAAAACAAAAAAGGCCTAGCGGATCTTACTAGGCCGGTTTCTAAATCGCTTTTAAAGTACAAATCTTCGAACTTTTTTTATGACGCTGGTTCGAACAGCTTGGAAATTGGTAGGAACTCTGGAAACTCAAAAAACACCATTGTTTTATGAGCTTA
>JAYVPD010000081.1:0-8188 GCA_043757515.1 Pseudobdellovibrionaceae bacterium | reverse complement strand
ACAACTAGTACTTTTATGACTTGTATGGGAAATGCTTATGCTGGTTTAACAACAACCTGCTCGGATCCAGTCAATGGGCCACGATGGGTTTTTGATAAACACATTGGATATTGGTGGGATCAACTTGGTGGCGATCAAGACACGGGGCCTTATAGAAATAACCCGGGGATCTGTAATAGCGGGCTAGATGCAAATCCAACAGGTATATATACCTGCCCTGCGGGGGCTTGTGTTGTGGGCAGTACTATCAAGGCATATGTAGGTGCTACGTGTGGTGGAGAGTTCCCGGCATTGATTAGGGATGTTTTCAGCGCTGTTTACCAGTGCAAATGTCAGTAAAAAATAGAAAAATTCGCTAGATTAAAGTCAAAATAGTCTTTAGTCGAATCATAGCAGTAAAATATTGCTATGATTCTTTTCCATTTATAACCTATTAGCATGATTAAAAAATTAAGATCAACCTTGGGAATGAGTTTGATAGAAGTTCTCGTTGTCCTTGGGCTAGTATCTTTAGTGGGACTTGGTATCGCAAGCATGATGCAAAATATGTTGAGTGCCCAAAAAGGCGTCGAGCAAAAAAATAATATTATGCTTTTACACGGGGAAATATTTAGATCTTTAAGTAATTCAACGGCATGTTTAAACACATTTAATGACGGAACCGTTTTTAATCGAACGGCCCCTTCGCCCACCACAGTAGCACCGGCACAGGTAACAAGTGCGGCCGGTGGCGTCTTATATCAAGTCGGTCAGGCGTATTACAATAACACAATTAGGATCAATTCGATTACTTTGATGAACTATGCACCCGACGACGCTGCTACAAATGAATACTTTGGAACAGCACGGGTGGCGATTGTGTACCAACGAGTGGGAAACAATATTGGTCTTGACACCTACACACGAGATTTTAGAATTTCCTTAGTACTTCGTAAAACGGGTGAACAATTTCAAGGGGCTGCAGTGCCGGCTGCCGATAATTCAAAAATCCGAACATGCCTTTCAGTTTCGGGCGCTAATATTAGCGACAACTATTGGACCCAGGTTCCAGGGGCAAATGCCATTTATTATTTGTTTAACGTAGGAATTGGCACAACGACACCAAATACAAAGTTTGTCGTGAGTAATAATGCCAATGCCTTGCCGGCACCGTCTACATCGAATGTCGCTACATTTGCAAACTCTAATGGACTTCCTACCAGAGTCACGATTGATTCATTTGGTGATGGTTCCGTGTTGACGGCTCGACGAGCAAACGGAACTGCAGCGGCTCCATCGGCCCTGCTTGCTAACGATATTATAGGAGTGGTGAATTTTTTAGGATATGGAACTTCCGGATATGGCGCAAACGCGCGTGCTTCTATTATATCAAAAGCTACTGAAAATTGGTCAGACGCCGCTCAAGGAACAGAGATAGGTTTTTATACTTCTACAAATGGAACTGCTTTGGCAGTTGAAAAAATGACTTTGAAACAAGATGGAAATGTCGGAATTGGCACGACGGTGCCAATTCAAAGATTTGAAGTCAAAGCAAATGTCGCAAGTAACTATCCTATGGCAATATTAACTAGCGACTTTTCGACATTGACGACAGGGTCAAGGTTAGTTTTTGGTTTCGGAGCTAACACAGGTGATACCTACGCAATGATCAAAGCTCAGAGCGCTGGCTCAGCCGCTGCCAATAATTTGATTCTCGCTGATGCCGGGGGCAACGTTGGAATTGGAACGACTGCGCCGACGGGCGCTCTTGATGTGCAAGCAGCGGTCGGGCGAATATTGGTTACCGCTACGACTGGCACTAACACGGCGTATTTTAGAAGTAGTAATGCCGCCGGGCAGGTCTATTTTGGATCAGATTCTTCGGTGGGATCAATATCAGGGGTTGCAGATGCCACAATGATAGCATCCACAATGGCTGGTCCCATGATTTTTACTACAAACGGTTTTGGCGCAGAACGAATGCGAATTGATAATGCTGGCAACGTTGGCATTGGGTCAACTGTACCTACACAAAAGCTTCATGTGGTTGGGAATATTGGGGTCACTGGCAACATATTTACCACTGGCAATGTGGGTGTCGGTACCAATGTTCCGACTCAAAAGCTTCATGTTGTGGGAAATGTTGAAGTCGCCGGAAATTTGCACAGCACAGGAACAATGACAGCTGATTCTGATATTCGATTGAAAAAAAATATGTATCCTTTAGTAGGGGTGCTTAAAAAGATTCTTCAGCTGAGTCCTATTTATTTCCAATGGAGTGTCGGCGACGATCACAGATTTATTGGCTTTAGCGCACAGAACGTGCAGTCGCTATTTCCAGAATTAGTCGAAACAAATGCAAATGGATTTTTGGCAGTTAATTATATGCAAATGACAGCCCCAATAGTCGCTGCCATTAAAGAATTAGATGAAGACAACAAAAAGCAAGATCAACAGATAGAAATTTTGAAAAAAGAAAATTTAGCCCTACGGGCCGAGATAGAGGAAATTAAAAAAATATTAAAAATAGATATCTAAAAAAGAAACCTAATTTGGATACAATTCCAAAAGTTTTCTTTTCAAAATTTTTCCAGAATCCCCTTTGGGTAGATCATTCACGAACACGAAATATTTTGGAATTTTAAATTTAGCTAAATTTTTAAGGCAGTAATCGTTTATTTTGTCTGTGGTCAGTTCGCTAGATGCCGATTCCTTTACGATAAAAGCTTTTCCCACTTCACCCCATTTAGAATCAGGAACGCCGATGACGGCGACTTCGCGAACCCCAGGCAAATGCCGCATCACTTGTTCAAGCTCAGTCGGGTACACATTTTCGCCGCCAGATTTGTACATGTCTTTTTTGCGGCCAACGACGTAAAAATAACCTTCATTATCTTTTCTGACCAAGTCGCCAGTGTAAAGCCAGCCTTCACGAATAGTTTCTTTGGTCGCTTTTTCATTTTTCCAATAGCCAGTCATACACATCGGGCCCTTCAGTATCAGTTCGCCCACTTCTTCCACAGCGACTTCAGTGCCATCATCATTTACGATTTTCGCTTCAGAATAAAAATTTGGAAATCCAATAGAGCCTATTTTTCGAATAGCATCTTCTTGATTCAGTGAAAAAACATTGGGACCAAATTCAGTCAAACCGTAGCCTTGGCGAATGTGAATACCCTTGTTGTGCCATTTGTGAATTAAATCAACTGGCATTGGTTCGCCGCCGACGATCGCATAGCGAAGGGACGTCAAATCAATCGATTCAAATAAATGAGATCGCGACATCATGTCCATTGTTGTCGGTACCCCAAACAATAAGCTCGCTTTGTGGCTTTCAGACAATTTCAATATTTGATCACCATCAAATTTTTTAATAAAAACTAATTTTGCGCCCCGATGGAAAAACGGTGTTGTTAAAACATTCCAGCCACCAGTGTGAAAAAACGGCAGAAATATAACAGCACAATCGGCTTGCGAGATATTCAAACGTAAACTCGTGTTTACCGAATTCCAAAACAACATATCAAAAGAAATGACCGCCCCTTTGGGCGCCCCGGTGGTTCCAGAGGTATAAATGATCATGGTTGGATCGTTAGGCATTGACGAAAAATCTTTGAATTTAATGGATTCTGCGTAGGTTTTTTTATTTGCAATGTTGGTACCTAAATCGTCTGTCCACTGCGCCATCGTGCAGGTCGCGGCCGGTGTCACTGACGACGGAAGGCTATTCACAATGTCAGCATAGGAATCTTGGTACACGACCAGTTTTGGCCCGCAATCACCAATGATGTGATCAACTTCCCGTTGAGTCAGCCTAAAGTTGACAGGTACTAACACAGCTCCCAATCGCTGCAAGGAAAAAAAAAGAAAAACATATTCCAGTTCATTGGCAGAAATGATGGCGACGCGATCACCTTTGGCAATGGCGTATTTGGATTCAAGCAAGTGGGCGCCTTTTTGAGATAACTCATACAGTTCTTTGTAAGTGAACTCGCGATTCGTTTCCCCATCAACGACGGCAATCGATCCCGGTGCATATAAGTTCCATTTTTTTAACCAATCGAGTTCAGAAACCATTTTTCCCCCATCCCAAAAAACGAGCCTATAAACCTAAGTGTCAAATCCCCATTCCATAGCGATCGCCACCATGGACATTCCGCCGCCGGAGCCCAGCATGACAACTAAATCACCTTTTTTAACTTTGTGTGCTCGAGCCGCATCAGCCAGGCACATTCCAATAGACGCAGAACCGGTGTAGCCAAAACGATCCATTATATAGTGAGCTTTTTCACGCGGTAATTTAAAACTGTCTAATGTTTCATAAATGCTTTGAACATTAAATTGAGTCATAAAAAAATGATCAACATCTTCCGGACGTTTTTTAATTTTATCTAGAACGATATTAGTTAACCGGGGCCAATGAATTCCATTTGTTTCGGGTGGAATGCGTTTTGGAAAAGCTAACAGGTGTTCTTTTTTCTCGATTACATCATGAGTAATTGGCTTGTGGCTGCCGCCCGCATAAATTCCCATATAATCGTGGTATTGGGCATCTGTGTAATAAGTGGAAGTCAAAAATCCTTTGGTATCTTTAGTTTCCGCCAACACGGCGGCTCCTGCGCCATCGGCAAAAAGCGAAGCAATCTTATAGTCATCAAAATTTAGCCATTTGCTCATCGCATAGGCTCCAACAACTAAAACATATTTAAATTGCTCGTCTGATTTCATCATTTTCTGCCCGACATCAAGGGCTGTTACAAAGCCAGCACAAGCGGTATTGATATCGAAAGTTCCTGCTTTTAAGGCCTGCAATTTATGCGAAACAACAGATGCTGTAGATGGCGAAAGGTAATCAGGTGTATCGGTTGCAACAATAATTAAGTCCAAATCTTTTGCTGTAATTCCGGCAGTCTTCATGGCTTCTTGGGCTGCAGGTACAATTAAATCGCTAGTGGCTTGATCGGCATCCATCCAGCGGCGCTCGCTAATGTTACGATTGTTTTTTAGAAAAGATCCAATGTCCTTTTTGTAAAGCTCATCAAAGTAGGAATTTTTTACGACCCGAGATGGAGCAAACATACCAGTACCAGCAATTGAAATCGTTCTCATAACAAATCCTTTCTTAATCCTAATTGTACTTTGATCTTAACAAATGCCCCTATTTAAGATTCAACTAATCACTCTAATTGCCAAGGTCTAGCGTTTCGATAAGATATTTGGCAAGCAAATGTTTGTAGAGCAAAAACTACCACTTTTGGCCTAAGTGGCCAGTAAAGAGTTATTGTCAATTTAAAGTCGCTGTGAAATATAAATTGAAATATGAAGCAAAACGCAAAAACTTTTAAAAAGGAAAACTATGCAAAACTTAAATTTTAATTTTAATGGCAAAATGGCGATCGTCACGGGCGGCGCGGCTGGTATTGGTTTCAAGCTGACTACATCATTTCTTGAAGCAGGTGCCAAAGTCGTTGTTTGGGATTATTCGCAGGACGCATTGAATGCGGCTCAAAAAGAATTGTCTAAGTTTGCGTCTCAAGTTACCTTTCAACAAGTGGATGTGACTCAGAGAGCTTCCGTAGAAACTGCAGTAAAAGCTCTACCAATGCCGGTGGATGTTTTGATCAACAATGCCGGGATTACACGTGATAAATCGTTTACAAAAATGACTGATGTGGATTGGGATTCTGTGGTTCAAACCAATTTGACAGGCGTCTATAATGTGACAAAAGGGCTTTTGGAAAAATTCAATCCCCAGTCGCAGCACAAGCGAGTTATTAACATTTCTAGCGTAGTTGGCTTGTATGGAAATTTTGGACAGGCGAACTATGCGGCTACAAAGGCCGGCGTAATTGGGTTCACAAAAACATTAGCAAAAGAGCTTGGGCGCAAGGGTTTTACAGTAAACGCAGTGGCGCCTGGGTTTATCAAAACGGCAATGACCAATGCGATGCCAAAAGAAGTACTTGAGGGGATGGCTGCTAAAGTTCCCGTACAGCGTCTTGGTGAAGTGGACGATATTGCGAACGCGTGTATGTTTTTATCTTCGGGGCAGGCTTCTTATATTAATGGCACAGTGTTAAGTGTAGACGGCGGGATCGTTCTTTAGAGTAATCAAACAAAATTAAAAGACTTTGTCATAATTTGCTTGGCAAAGTTCGTTTCAGATAGGTATCTTCGCCAGCGCTAGAGTTGGCGTTTTATTCTAGTGCTGTTTTTTCTGGTTTTTTTGGAGGGGTAAGTGAAGAGTTTTGTTTTCTTGTTGATGTTTTTTGTTTCTGCGGTTTCATTTGCTCAAGTTAAAGACTATCAAACATGGATCAAGGTAGATTCTGGAAAATCTCTTTTTGTTGAGTGGTCTCCGCCGCAACCAAACAGACCAATCGTAGTTCTTTTAAATGGAATTACATATTCTACAAAAAACTGGAATGCTCTGACTGCCGAATTATCTAAAAAAGGCTTGGGCGTTCTGCGATTTGATTTTCAGGGTCATGGAAACACGCTACTGAAATATGCCCCGATTGTTGCTCCAATTCTTTATACGGATCAAGTGGAAGACCTGCGATCGCTTTTGCAAAACTTGAAAATTCCAGCGCCGTATAATTTAATTGGTTTGTCCTACGGGGGTGGAATTGCCCAAGCGTTTTCGCACAAATACCCTCAGTATGTGAAAAATATGATTTTGATGGCGCCGTATACGAGGCCGATTGATAGCCAGGAAATTTATATTAATTCGCAGGTTTTAGCGACTCAGATGATGGCGCCGTTTCTTGGTTGGTCGCAAGATCAAATTTATGATTATTATTTGAAACTTTTAATATACACCAGCTATCCGCTAGCCGAGCCGTCTTTATTAGAAAATAAATTTAAATTAGAAGCAACGTTTCGATTGATTCAAGGGATACGAAAATATTTACCAGAACAGACGGCATCTAAGCTTGCGCCTGGAATTACGCACCTTATGGCTGGAGCTGCCGATATGACGGTACTGCCGTATGTGTTAGGCACTTTTTGGAACAATGTAAATCCGCGATCAAAAATGAGTCGAATTTTCCTAGCAGGGACAGATCATAAAATTCCTGAATTGATTCCTCACTTTGCTGCGGCTTGGGTTAATCAAATCGTGTCGGGAAACCCAGAATTATTCAAAGGACAGGATTTCGTTGGGTATCCTCACTTAGGCTATGCACAGTCTGCAGGCGGCTTGAAGCTGTCGTTAGATAAAGAGTAGGGCGTTTCGCTGGTGACGGATTCGAATTATTTCTATTTAGATTCCGATCATAAAAACTTCATTCATTATGAAATTGTTAAAAACGTCGTTCCTGAAACGACGCTTTTTATTCATGGTAATTTGTCGTCCAACCGCTGGTGGTATCCTACCGTCGATTTAGCTCGTGATAAAAAGCAAGCGTCTTATCAAGGTGATATGATCTTGGCTGAAATTCGTGGCTGTGGTCGCAGCTCTGATGTTAGCGAATTCGATTCTATTTCTATCCAAGGGCTTGCGGACGAGTTCCTGGCCTTTGTTGAGCACCTTAAAATTCAAAATTTTAATATTGTTGGCCACTCAACCGGTGGAAGTATTGCGTTCTTGATGCTAACTGCGTTAAATTTAGGCACCGGTCGCGCTGTATTATTGGATCCTGTAGGAGTGAGTGGGAAAAAATTTGAAGCGGCCATTTTATCCGCCTTTGAAAACATGAAAACCGATGCGCATTTAGTCGCCGACGTGATGAGGGTAACTATTCTCAGTCCTGATCTTGAGGAGTCTTTCTTTCGTGAGGTGGTTGTCGCCGATGCGGTGCGGGCTGCCAAAGTGATGGGGGCAAAAATAGCTCACGCATTTATGCAATTTAATGGGGCAGATCGTCTTTCGCAAATTTTGAATCCTGTGCTCGTGCTTCACGGCGAGCTAGATCAAGTCTTACCAATTGCCGATTCGCGCGCGCTGGCAGAGGCTATACCAGGGGCCCGATTTGAAATGTTATCTGGCATGGGTCATTGCCCGAATCTTCAGGACCCCAAGATGCTATGGACTTTGATTGCCGATTTTTTGTATTCTGCTTAGTCATTCAGTTACTAATTCACGATGAGAATGTGGCAGAACACAAATTTTTTTTGACACATATAACAGCTTTTTATTGCTCGAACATTTCTTTTACGCTACTAATCAAGTATACAAAAATTCAAATTGGAGAATCTATGTCTGAAT
>JAYVPD010000080.1:0-8225 GCA_043757515.1 Pseudobdellovibrionaceae bacterium | reverse complement strand
TGGTAAAATGTGACGCGATTCTAAGTTTAGGCATTTCTTCCTTTTCTCTTTAAATTTTACGGGAAGACTTTATAATGAACAAGTATGACTAGTCCTTCGATTTATTTAGATTATAATTCTTCAACGCCAGTTGATCCCAAAGTGCTCGAAGCCATGTTGCCTTTTTTAAAGGATGATTTTGGTAACCCGTCTTCACAAGGTCACCCGTGGGGTTGGGCCGCAGAAAAAGCAGTGAACACGGCGCGAACTCAGGTTGCGTCTCTGATTGGCTGCGATAATAAAGAGGTGACATTTACCTCAGGCGCCACCGAAAGTAACAATTGGGCCATTTTTGGATTAGTGCATCACTTCATGCGGAAAAATCCCACAGAAAAAACCCATATCATTTCTAGTGTGGTTGAACATAATTCTATTATAAATGGCCTTAAATACTTAGCGGACCTAAACGTCGAAGTCGATGTTTTGAATGTTGATAGCGACGGTCTAGTCAATATTGATGATTTGAAGTCCAAAATTAAATCAAATACTCGGCTGATTTCGATTATGTGGGTTAACAATGAAATTGGCTCAGTCAACGATGTGGTGGCTATCGGAAATTTAGCACGATCAAAGCATATTTATTTTCATACAGATGGAACCCAAGCTGTTGGTAAATTACAAATGACTTTGAAAGATCTTCCAATTGATATGTTGTCATTTTCTGGACATAAGATTTATGGCCCAAAAGGCGTTGGCGTATTGTACAAGCGTCGCAAAGATCCTTTTGTAGACATTGATCCGCTTTTTATGGGCGGTGGCCAAGAAAATGGTCAAAGATCTGGAACTTTAAATGTCCCAGGAATTGTTGGAATTGGCAAAGCGTGTGATTTGATTTTAACATCTTTAGATAACGAAATTAAACACTATCAGACTTTACTGGCACAGCTTTTAAAGGGACTGAAAGGTATCTTTCCAGATATTGTGCTAAACGGCCCTCAAGTAATTTCCGAACGCAGCCCAATTAATTTATCTGTAACATTTCCCGAGCGACTTGGAGGCGATCTGTCCTTGCGAGTTCCCGGCGTTGGCGTTTCAACCGGTTCCGCCTGCAGCACTGGAAAGATATCGTCCAGCCATGTACTTAAAGGAATTGGGTTAACTCCAGAACAAAGCTCTAGGACCCTAAGGCTCAGTGTTGGCCGCTATACGAATAGCCACGATATTGATCTTACCATCGAGAGGTTCAAGTCCTTACAAGGCTAGACTTTGCTATTGAAATTTGGGCCCCCTTTTGGTAGTTTAGAAGCGTCGGGAGCTTAATTATGATTCAAATATCTGAGTCTGCTGCAAAACGAATTCAATCTTTAAAATCGGAAGAAAGTCGAACGGATACTCATTTCCTTCGAGTCCTTGTTAAAAAAGGTGGCTGCTCTGGCATGTCTTATAAAATGGATTTCGATAACGAAGTAAAAAGCGATGATAAAGTTTTTGAACAGTTCAATACTAAGGTCGTAGTCGACAGTAGTAGTTATTTATATTTGATCGGCATGACCTTGGACTATTCAGGCGGACTGAATGGTAAAGGATTTGTTTTTAATAATCCGAATGCGACAAAAAACTGTGGATGTGGTTCTAGTTTTAATGTCTAATTAAATGGATGAAATCCATATTCCAAAAAATTGTAAATTCCGCATCAGATGTTATTTTAGATAAAAAAGAAGAAACCTTGTTGGCTTTGACCTGCATTCTGAGTGAAGGTCATCTTTTGATCGAGGATGTTCCCGGGGTTGGGAAAACCACTTTGGTGCAAGCAATAGCGAAGCTTCTTGATTTTAAATTTTCTAGAATTCAATTCACTAACGATTTATTGCCTTCGGATATAATTGGAAATTCAATTTATGATCCTGAAAAAAAAGAATTTCGTTTTTTTGAAGGGCCGCTGTTTTCGCATTTGGTTTTAGCCGACGAATTGAATCGAGCCAATCCCAGAACTCAGAGCGCCCTATTGCAAGCCATGGAAGAGTTTGAAGTTTCACAAGACAAACAAACCTATTCCCTGCCAAAACCTTTTATTTTAATCGCTACGCAAAATCCTAAACAACAAGTGGGAACATTCAATTTGCCAGAAAGCCAGCTCGATCGTTTTTTAATGGCGATTGATTTAAATTATGCAAATAAAGACTCGGAGCTAAAAATTTTTCAAGGCGCCGACGCCCGCCTAGCAATTAAAAAACTCGTTACGTTGGTAACCAAGAATGAAATTGTCGAACACCAGGACAACGCTCGCAAAGTGTTTATTTCGCCATTAATTGCAGAATATATTTATGAACTTTTAAACTTTACCAGAAAAAATCAAAGCTACCCGCCACTGTCCACTCGCAGCGGCCTGTCCTTATCAAAGGCGGCAAAAGCCTATGCGTATATTCAAGATCGTGATTTTGCAATGCCTGAAGATGTTCAGAAAGTATTTCCATCCGTTATGGGTCATAGATTAGGGCTAGGAGAAGGAGTCAAAGTTGGAAAAAAAATGGCTGAGGAAATTCTTCAAAGCACCAAAGTTCCCGTCTAATTTTACTCCTGATTTAAAGACTAAACGTCAAAAACGGCCGTTTATTATTCCTAGTCGATTTGGGATTTATTTTGGTTCAGGCATTTTGGTACTGCTTGCTTTGGCCTATACCTATGCAAATCAGCTTATCTATCTAATTGCCTTTTTTTATTCCAGCATTTTGTTCATAGCGATGCATTTGACTAATAATAATATTAAATCTGTAGAAGTTTCCGAGTTTTTCATAAGAAACTTCTTTCAAGATGAAACTGGAAATATAAAAATTACCCTGCACAATCAACATACAAAATATTTTGCTCGTTTTATTCAAATTGATCTTCCCAATTACAAGATTCAATCCGTTATTGACGAAATACCACCCAATTCCTATAAAACGGTTGAAATCAGTTTTTCGATGCCCCAAAGAGGCAAACATTTTTATTCAAAATTGGTACTATCTAGTAAATTCCCATTCAACATTTTCTATTCATGGAAGCGAATTAGCTGGAACGAATCATTTTTTTCATACCCCGCACGCGAAGGCGCGGCCGAGCCGCCGTATACGTCCGAAGATGAAATCAAAAAACAAATGGATATTACCTCCGCCCTGGCTTCGGCAAGTTCCGATAATTTTTTAGGTCACCGTGAATACAATGCATATGAAAATCCAAAGCGGATCGACTGGAAAGTGTATGCACGAAAAAACAAATTCTTCGTTAAGACTTTTGAATCCGAGGCCTCGCATATTTGTTTTATCGATACTAATGTCTATTTAAGATCAATTAGTGATTTTGACAAAAGACTTAAGCAACTTACTAAGTGGATTTTTGAAGCTCAGAAATGGAATGTACTTTTCGTAGTAAGGTTAAAAAATGACGAAGTAACCATACTGGATGATAGAAAAAAGGTTGAACTTATTTATGAACGACTTAGTTTAGCTTCTACTAAGGATTTTGCATGACGAATCTCTTATTTAAAGACTACCGCAGCTTAGCACTTTGTATTTTCTTTTCTACTTTGATGCTTTTTTCCGATGTTCCCATCTGGTGTTTTGTCTTGTCAGTTTTGTTTTGGTTGTGGCGTATCTTTTGTCAGAGTTTTAATTTTAATATCCCTTCCAAAACAATCACCGGTTTTTTAGCCTTTTTAGGGTTGCTTGTAATTCTGATAGAATTTCGAACTTTACTCGGAAAAGAACCTGCCGCCAGTTTTATAGTTATTTTATCGGGCCTAAAAACTTTGGAATTTAGTCAAGATAACGAAAAAGACTTCTTGGTTTTACTTGGGTTTTTCCTGATTAGTTCGAAATTCTTATTTTCGTACGATCTGACGTACCTTTTATTGTCTGTTCCCATTTATCTTACATTGACCTTGAACCTGTTTCCCTCGGCATGGCTTAAATCCCATTGGTCGGCAGCAATAAAATATCTTTCCAAAGTACTGTTGCTGGCTGCCCCCATGGCTGCCCTCATGTTCATACTTTTTCCTCGAATTACGAAAACTCTTTTAGAACTGCCGTCAAACTATCGCGAAGGGTATTCTGGCTTTTCGGATTCCATTTCACCGGGATCTATTGCAAAACTGAGCTTAAATAATGAAATCGTTTTGCGACTGGAACCGTTCAGCCGTTCGCTAAATATGGCCGAACTCTATATAAGTGGGTTAACTTTAGAAAAAAATAACCATATGAATTGGGTCTATACAAAAAACAATGAAGGCATCGTCCGTTCGGAAACTCCCATAGAAATCGATTATAAAATCATTCTAGAACCACACAATCGAAATCATTTATTTTCATTGAAAAACACAGATCGAATGTCTGCCGAGGGACTTAGTATTTATCATGATTCAAATTACAATTTTAAACTCGACACTTATTTAGAGAAAAAAGCGTTTATACAGGCCTCGATAGCTAGTGTTAAGATAGACGTTACTGAGGACTCGCTGTCGAGGAATCTTGTTGAACCTGACTTAAGCGACTTAACCATAGAGCAGCGAAAACAGATAAAAGATCTGAATTCACAGCTTCGTAAAACTGCGAAAACTCCTGAAGAAATAAATGATTCCATCCTGAACTATTTTGCGACCGGCCGATTTGTGTACACCTTAAATCCCGGCGAGCAACCTCAATTGAATCTTTACGATTTCCTTTTTAAATATAAAAAAGGTTACTGCGAGCATTTCGCATCGGCGCTGGCCTTGCTGCTTCGACTTAATAAAGTAGCCGCTCGAGTAGTGGTTGGCTATCATGGCGGCGAATTCAATCCCCTTGGGAATTTTTGGACTGTCAGGCAGAAAGATGCCCATGCATGGGTCGAATTTGTCAACTCAAGCAATAGATGGGTTATGGCTGATCCGGTGTCTGTAGTGGCTCCTCAGCGAATCGAGCTGGGATCAAATATATATGGATCGATCGTTAACGATTTGCTTACCGCGGAAGAAATAAAAAATCGAGTAAACGGAGCGGACACCCTGTCCCGTCTATCTATGTGGTTTGATAACGTAAACTACCGATGGAGTAGTTTTTTATTAGAATACGATTTTGATAAGCAGAAGGATTTGCTGCGTGAGTTCAATTTATCCCTGGGCAGTGGACTTATTGTTATTTTGATAGTTTTATTTCTCATTTCCGTGGCAATTAATTTATTTCAAAAACGTGGAGTTAAAAAGAAATTTTCAGAACTCTGCTTTCAAGAAATTAATAGCTGGGCGACTGGATTTAACCTGCAAAAAAATGAAAATGAAGGTCCCCGACACTGGCAGCAAAGACTACTGCAGCATCTGCCGGAAAAATATCGAAACAAGCAGGCCGAACTTGAAAAAGCTTTTTCACTTTGGATTGAAATTTCTTTTCA
The DNA here is from genome assembly GCA_043757515.1 of Pseudobdellovibrionaceae bacterium. Classification (GTDB taxonomy): domain Bacteria; phylum Bdellovibrionota; class Bdellovibrionia; order Bdellovibrionales; family Bdellovibrionaceae; genus UBA2316. The sequence goes on along the minus strand of JAYVPD010000080.1, from coordinate 2,843 downwards.
AAAGCCGAATTCCAATTTCGATGCTAAACGGTCGTATACGGAACTAAAACGGGCCTTGCGCCGCGCTCGCTAGGCTAGTGACTACTAGTATTTCTGGAGACTCAAATGGAAAAAGCCGAGATTTTCGTCTCGGCTTTTATTCAAGTAGTAATTTTATTTAGGACTAGAACTTTTGAACGTAGCTTACAAATGCCACTCGACCGTTCACATCATATAGACTTCCATTTAATTTCGTTTCGCCAGTAAGTCCGCTAACCATATCCGCTGGAGGATTTGTATTTAGTAGATTTCTAACACCGCCAGTAAACGTCGCTTTTTTTGATACTTTGTAAGACGCACTCAAATCGATTTCCGTATCGTCATTTAACTGACCATCTTTGTAGCGATTAAACATTTTTTGGCCGGGAATGGTTCTTAAGGTTAGAAAATAACTTAAGGCATCTTTCTTCATGCTGAAGTTCAAGCCGTTTCTCCAGCCCGGACTGCCCCATTCACCAATTCTATTGCGGGCTCCTGCACCTGGAAAACCTTCAAGTTTATCAAAAATCATGATCGACAAGTCGTCTTGAAGGCTTAATCTGTGGCCCATAAAATCATTCGTTACCATATATTCAGCGTTTAAATCCAATCCAGAAAGCTCTTCGGATTGAAGATTCAAGTTAGGCGCTGTGATTTTATCAATATCTCCGGCCGAATCACGAGTAACAGTCACACCGTAGTCCGATGGATTTACGCCGTTTAGTTCAGCTGTTGTCAAATCATCTAAATCAATTCCAACTACATTAGACAACTTTGTATACCACAAGTCAGCACTTGTAGAAAAATCAGAGCTCGCCTCATACACGACGCCCAATCCACCTGTAACAGCTTTTTCTTCTTTCAATTTAGGATTGCTGCTAGTTACTACGTGATGCTGGATAGACGAACAACTGTTTGCCGGATCAGCAGCGCAGGCTTTTCTATCGACAAAGTCAGGATAACCATCCCCACCTTCTCCGTATAATTGAGAAAGTGTTGGTGCTTTATATCCTGTTCCCACAGAAGCCCGCATAAGGAGCTGTTCATTCAAGGCTATTTTACTAGATATTTTTGGATTCACAGACGATCCAAAATCTGAGTATCTGTCTGCACGGGCAGCCAAATCAACTTCAAATCCTTTACTTAAAGGTAAACTAAACTCACCATACACTGACAATACGTCTCGTGATCCAGTGTTGTTTGATCCAGCACTGCCAAGAATTTTGCCTAAGGCTGCTTTAGTGTCCGTTTTATTGACCATTTTTTCATTGAATCCGCTAATACCAATGGCTGCTCCAATTGGGCCATCCGTCATATCACCCAAATCACCTGAAAATACCAAATCAACAGTTGAAAGATCCGATGTACTTTTTTGAAATGTCTGCGCAATTGCCGATGATATATCGCCGCGAGTCCCTGCTGGATTCATCGGTTTGAATGTTCCCGCCTTTATTAACGATTCGACAACGTCGACATCCAAATAGCCATTCGCGCCAAAGCTTTCACGATTCACTCGGCTGTAACCAACTGCCAAATCAGCTTCCCACGTGTCGGTGACGTTTCCCTTAAGACCAAAAAGGGTGCTTAAGTTTCTTTCTGTATCTATATTGTCTCGATTGCCTGCTTCGACAAATCGATACGCGACCTTTGATGCGTTAGGATAGCCAGGAATACTTCCCGTTGTAGTTGAAAAGCTATAGTTGCTGCCTTCTTCTGGAGTTGGAGCAAAGTTCCATTCGATGTCTTTCATTACAAAAATATTTCGATTGTAAAACTTTAAACTTGAATCAGTTCGAACAGTCGCATCAGTCAACATGCTCAACTGGCCTATGAGTGGCCGTGTAGTTGCCAATTCGTTATATCGGAAATAACATTTGTTCCCTTTAGTACCGCCCAAATTACGATATAAATCGGCAGGACACTCTGATGCGGGCACTACGGTCCATTTTTTAGCTGCTGGATCAAACCACGCCGCCGTGCTGCCTATCGAAGACAATCCACCGCGGGTTAAATCCCGATCAATTCCAAAAATCTTCTCTTTACGATTGTAATTCAAGGAAAATAGAAAATCAGTTCGCTCACTTGAAGTACCATTTAACAAGGCCACACCTAAATTGTCGCCACCTTTTTGATTCGGCTTAGAATAAAACGTGGAAATTTCGTTTCCAGTGAAATTCTTTTTAGTTACGAAATTAATAACTCCGCCCAAAGCGTCAGATCCATAAAGAGCCGACGAGCCATCTTTTAAAATTTCAACACGCTCGACTGCTGACTGAGGAATTAAATTTAAATCAACCGCTTCTGTCGATGGATCTTTTGGCAATCTTCGGCCGTTTAAAAGGATAAGTGTTTTGTCAGCACCCATGCCTCTCAACCCAATATTCGAAGTAGCGGCAGCACTGTTACCAGAGGCTTCTCGGCCTACGCCACCCGTCGCAGCACTAGAGTCACGAAGAACATCCGACACGTTGGAAGTTCCAGAAACGTCCATTGCCTCTTTTTTGATGCTTTTAACAGCAGAAGGGCCCTCAACATTAAGGCGCTTGATTCGAGTTCCAATGACCTCGACTTTTTCGACTTCTCGTTTTTCAGGCGCTGCCGCCTGAGCGACTGTGGTTGATGTACCTGGCATAGTCGTCGTTGTCGTCTGAGCGTGAGCTGGACGGACAAAACTCATGCATAAAAGCACGGTTAACGACGCTGTGAGTAAGATACTTTTTTCACTATGTGTCTGGTTTGGAGTCGAAACTCCCGGTCGCAAAAAATTCATTTAATTCCCCTCTTTTTTTCTTTCCCGATTGATATCTATTTGATTATGATAACAA
>JAYVPD010000079.1:0-29931 GCA_043757515.1 Pseudobdellovibrionaceae bacterium | reverse complement strand
CATGCCCAGCTAGTACTGGGAAGCCTAAAGTTGTTATCATGGCCACCCGCCTTTAAATATGAGGTTTAGTTTCAGAGTAGTCTTCGAGCCTTTTTTTTGCTTTTTACTGTTTTTTTATGTTTGCAAACGACGTCAATCCAAAAACGGTCGTCCGATTTTCAAGACTGACCAATACATTTCGATTCAGAATTAACATTATATCCAAATCACGATTGCGATTCATTCTTTTCCATGCTTCAAAACAATAGAGATAAGAGAATCAAAGAACGAAAAGATGCCCACGATGGTGTTCATAGAATTAGGATCAATAGGCAGCCAATTTCGATCAGGATTTCCAAACCCTAAACTTAGCCCCATGTTTGATTGGGATGAATTGATTCCAATCACACGCCACTGACCATTTATTTTCATTACTAGTGGCCCTCCCGAATTACCCGGAATCAAATCACAATAGTTTTTGACTCGTTGTTGACCTAGAAGTCCGTAAAAAATCGAATCAATTCCAACAAGATGACAATTTTTATGCACCTTTAATACATAAGTTTCTTCAAAATCCATTCCTGCGACAAAATATTCCGGTAGACTTATCTTTAGGTTCTTAAAGAAGGTACTGGTAAATATCCCACTGCCAGACATCATAGGAAAATGTTGTCGGAAATCAAATTTTTCGATCGGTAAAAATCCAAATTTTGTCCCAATCGAAACTGGGACCTCCAATATAGCCCAATCACCACCGGCATTGCGATGGCCTGATCCAATCAAAACAGCCTTAGCTGCGTTTTCAGTGGTGTACATGGTACTTCCCGAATAAGGATAGAAATAATATATTTGATTTTTACTGGATGCTTCTACGCAATGTTTATCGCCCGCTGTTAATATTAGATTTTTCGCAATCAATGTGGCCGTACAAACGATACTGTATGGATCGTTTTCTGTTTTTTGACTGCTTAATAAACCAATTGCTGTCCAGGGTTGTTCGACAATATTAATGGTTTCCCGATCATCCCGCCCAAAAATTGTCCCATTTGAGGGAATCGGAGTTGCAAAAATTGTTAAACAGATTACAAGTAAAAACACAGAGTTTCTATGCCCAATCATTTATACTCCTATAGAGATCTACAAATTTAAGTATTTCAATTTTGAAACCATTTAGTCAAAAAATTAGAGACATAAATAATGCCTTAAAACCAAATTTCTTCTAAGCGCCAGGTATCGAAATAAAATCAGATTTATAATGCCATAATGCCGGGTGGAGCGATCCACTCTCTTCAAAAGACCATGATCCACAAAAAGCGTTAAAATATGGATTATGGTCTTTTGGTAGGAGTAATATGACATTAAGAACTTTAAGAGCTGTTCAAAAAATCGAATCGCGACATCTCAATCATTTCAAAAAGGATTTTCCTGAGGCAGAACTTGTTTGTGTGTGTGATGAAAACAACGTCAGAAAATCCAATGGGGTTATCATAGCCCCTTGGCAAAAAGCCTTTAAAATCCTGAAGCTTGGATAGAATGCGGAAGGGCCAGCTTTAGAAAGCTGGCCCTTGTTTGACTAGAGTCTACTTCTAGAATCTATCTTTTTGTTTTAAGAGCTTTAGTGTTGATCTGATCAAGCATGATGCGAGCCTGGATACCAACTGTGGTATTATTTGGCTGGCCATTGTCGCTATGTCTAAATCGAACTTCAGGAGCAATAACCAACCAAGCGTTTACTGGCAAGTTGTAGGCTACCGCTAGTTCTTTAGCTTGTTTATCAAGATATTGATATTCAACTACGATCGCGCCTTTGCCTAACTGATAAGAGCCACCGATTTGGGCGCCCAACTTAGTATCAGGATTAGTTGGATTGTTATTGAAAACTAAACCTTCTGCCCACACTTTATATTTGCCGTTAGCATCTGAGTATACAAAACCTAGGCTACCACGTGTTTCTTTGGAAGTCATGTTTGCATTTTCTTTTACTAAAGCAGACGCTTGTAATTGAAGTTGCTCTGACAAAGCTTTAGACGCTTTGATTGAAATACCCTTTTGATCTGATACTTTAAAATCTCCAGCGCCTGTTTCATACATACTAACCGCGATTGAATCTACCACTTTTAAAAAGTTGGCCGGTAAAGTAACAGTAAGACCCAACATCTCGCGTTCTGCATTCAAGTTATAAAGTAAAGCATCACGAAACATAGGAAGTTCTGTGAACGCTTGACCAAACGCCATTGTCTGTTTACCCACGGTGATAATTGCGCGAGGTAATCCAGAAATCTTGTCTGTTTCAATTTGAATGTAGGCTTCTTCAATCATCTTGTCGATGTTGACTTTCTGCCAATCTTTTTTCTCGCCATTTTCCATCAGGGTTTGCTCAAGTCGCGCTTTAATAACGGCCTTGATGCCTTCTCTCATAAGAACTTCAAATCGCAAACTTACGTCGGCCTTCAACGAGGCTTCATAGTTAGCTACTTTAGAAGCAGATGTTTCAACATTAGCTTCTGCACCTACGCGAAGCCATGGTGTAACCTGAGTAGTTGCTGGTGTTTGTTCAGTGTCCGCTATCGCGTAACAAGACAATCCTGCGCTCAATAAAAGCGACAAAATTAATTTTGATGTGTTCATTTTTTCTCCTTTAAAATTTTAGTAACGGATGTTTTAAGGAGGCCCCCTCTTAATCATCTCGGGTATTCCCTATATCAAATGCAGTGCCAGTTTTGTGGCACAGAATAAAAATGAAATAATTAATCAAAGTGACAACTTGAGCGCAGTAATTTTGCGTTTTAATTACGCTGCCGTGAAAAAATTTTAGAAAACCATCGCGAGCCAAAATTTGTCGTATAAATTTTTTATATGCATAGAATCATTTGATAGTTACCAAAACAATCTTAACTACTTAGAAGTTTGTCACCAGCGTCTCGCAAATAGTCACCGCAAATTGGCTCAATTCGTTTGGAGCCACCAGCCACATTAAAATCCCAATTTTTTCGTTGGATTTGAAATTGCTTTGTTCTTGTTTGCACAATTGAAAAATAAAATGTGAGGGCGTCATATGAATATGAAGTGGGTTATTTCTTTAATTTTAGTCATTAATATATCTAATGCACAAAATGTAGTTACTGATACTATTAGTAGCTGGGCAAAAAAGAGCGGCTTTTTAGATTTTCTATTTGATAAAGCAGGCTGCCCTGAAATTTATACTTATAAGCACCTGCCTGATCAGCCGGCAGAACAATTGTTAGCCAAGGCTTATGAATTACGAGCCAAGCAAAAAGATTGCGATTCAGTCCAATATTTTCAAGAGGTCCGCCGACAGTGGCCAATCCGCCCGTTCTACAATCAAGCCTGGAAAGAAATAGTTATGTCCTATGTTTTGGCTGACGACTATCCCGCAGCCATTAACGAAGGCAATGATTTTATGGATCATATGATGGGGGCGCCAGAAGTTGAGGAAATTCACCTCGTGCTCATCAATTCAGTCAATATAATGATGATGAAGGCTGGGTCCGAGCGCTCACAAGAATGGACCGAATATGCCCTTGGAATTTCAAAAAAACAAAATGACGAAAATCCGTATCTCAAGAATTTAAGTTTCAAAAGTTTCACGGACAAATATCCCAACTCTCCAAACATTAAAACAATTGAAGGCATGATGCGTGTGGCCCGAAATAACCATGCGGAATATCATTTAAAAATTGGCCATTATTATGCAACTCGAGTCCTGCCTGGAATGCTTATGCCAAACTACCCAGCGGCTGTTCTGCGATACGACGTCGTATTAAAATGGGGACCAATTGTTTCCTCGTTTAATCAAGCCCTGTTTTCAACAATTGATGTGCTCTACAAAATGAAAAACGCAATTGAAACACCCAATATGCTGCCTGAGGACACTTTAAAAGAATGGCTTCAAATAGATTCGCTTCGAGATAAAAAGCTAATAGATCGTAAAAGCCTAGTGAGCCAGATTGACACTCAGATCAAGGATTTAATTATCAAAGCGGATTCTGAAACGATAACACAGGACATTTGGATTCAAAAAGCCAAATCACTGGTGCAAAGTAACCAAAAATAGATTGACCCTATGGCTGCGCACCATAAAATGGCTTTTGAGGTGATTAGTCATGGATAAAGTCGCAGTTTCCACGGGTCCATTAGATGCTATTTTTCAGGCTTCTTTTATTGTTCAGATTACTTTGTTTATATTAATTGGCCTCAGTGTAATTTGCTGGGGCATTGCTTATAATAAGTGGCAGCTTCTAAGAAAAATTAAATTAACTAATGAAATATTTCTTTCCTATTTTTGGAAATCAAGTTCCCTTGAAAACCTATATGACGATTTAGATAAATTTCGCGACAGCACGCTGGCCCGCGTTTTTAAATCCGCTTATTTGGAAATGAAAAAACTGGCTGACAGTCGTCCGACGGAAATAAAAAATGATCCGACCAAAAGCAGCTTAAACAATATAGACAACTTAGAACGCGTCATTCGTAAATCAATAGAAAATGAATTGTCTCATATGGAATCTAAACTGACCATCTTAGCTACAACAGGCAGCACCGGTCCGTTTGTTGGCCTTTTCGGAACAGTCTGGGGCATTATGAGTTCGTTTCATAAAATTGGCGCAACAGGAAACGCAAGTCTTGCCGTTGTGGCTCCGGGGATTTCAGAAGCCTTGGTCGCCACTGCGATTGGCCTGGCCGCTGCAATTCCCGCCGTTGTTCTTTACAATCATTTTGTTTCGACAATTCGAAAACAAGAAATTGAACTAAACAATTTTTCTGCTGATTTTCTAAATATTGTAAAGCGCAATTTTTTTAACTAGGTGCAAATAAAACTATGAGTATGTCCACAGGAAATAAAAACACTAAGACCGTACTTAGCGAGATCAATGTCACCCCTTTAGTAGACGTGATGCTGGTCTTGCTTATTATGTTTATGGTGACAACTCCACTCATGCAGCAAGGGATTCAAGTCGACTTACCTAAAACATCGGCCACTGGTCTTGAATTGAATGAAGAGCCCATGTTGCTTCAAATAGAGAGCAATCAAAAAATTACAATTGCCAAAGTCCCCATCCAACTCGCTCAGCTAAAGGCCAAATTAGAATCTATTTTTAAAACTCGGAAAAATAAACAACTTTTTATTCAGGCGGATCGAAAAGTAGATTACGGCTTAGTCGCCGAAGTCATGGCTGAAGCTAAGTCTGCTGGAATTAACCAACTGGGCTTGGTTACGATGCCCAAAACTCAATGAACCTGATGAACGGCGAAATGACAGAATCTAATTCCTATGAAAACAACAAAGGCTTGGCTTTTTCGCTAGGCGTGCACGTTGTGCTTTTTCTATTTATTTTTGTTAGGGCTTTTGTTTTTGATTCAGAACCAATCGACTATCAATCTGCTATTCGTATTGATTTGGTCGCGCTACCGGATAAGGATATGACTCAGCCGGAATCCAAACAAGCGGTTGAAGTTGCCAAAGTGGATCCGCAGCCAGAAGTTGAAACTCCAAAAGAAGTAGAAACTCCCAAAGAAACGTTGCCTGACAAAGTTATCATAGACGATACGGCTATTAAACTGGAAGCCAAGAAAAAGAAAGACCAAGAACTAAAGAAAAAAATTGAAGATAAAATGGAAGATAAAAAAAAGAAGGCGGCTTTAGATAGAATTAAAAAGCTTTCTGCATTAGAGTCTATTAAATCCTCTGTCGAAACCGAGCGTATTGAAAAAATTGTTGGACAAGCAGAAGCCAAAGCAAAACTTTATAAAGGCAATATTTTGAATCCAGGAACGGAATTGACTGGAATCAACAAAATTCAACATGAAAATTACGTTAATCTGATAGACCGTCAGATTAAAGACAATTGGACAGTTCCTCAGTGGATGGCTAAAAAAGATTTTAAAGCACAAGCTTTGTTGAAGATAGATCATAACGGAACTATAATTTACAATCAGATTTACAAAACTAGTGGAAACGCTGGTTACGACGAAGTCGTGTTAGATACGATCAAAAAATCGGGACCCTTTCCGAAACCTCCAGAAAAATTTTCTGCAATTTTAGCAGAAAAAGGAGTTTTAATTGGGTTTCCTGAATAGGAGAGACAAACAATGGGATCAATTTTAAAATTATTATTAGTAGCGACCGTATCGATTCTATTTAGTCAGGGCCAAGCAGAGCAATTGTATATTAAAATCGGTGACGCTAAGACCAAGAAAAGCTTACTCGCGTTTCCACAGCTTAACTATGCTGGCTCGCCAGCGCAGGCATCTAAAAATTTGGGAATTGGGGCAGAACTTTTCAATGTCGTTCAAAATGACCTCGATGTGTCTGGCTATTTTCAGTTTATTGCAAGTTCGGCCTTTCTTGAGGAAACAAAAAAAGTAGGGATCAAGCCAATTCCCGAGCAACTCAACGGATTTAAATTCACCACTTGGAAAACTCTGACGGCTGATTTTTTGATTCGAGGATCCTTTAATATTGACGGGGAAGATCAAATTGAAATGGAAGTGTATCTTTACCATGTCCCCAAAGAGAAACTTGTTTTCGGTAAAAAATATCGTGGACCAAAATCAACTCTTAGAAAGATTGCCCATTCGTTTGCCAATGATATTTTAAAAAATCTGACAGGCAGTCAGGGGCCATTCAATTCAAAATTGCTCTTTTCAAGTGATCGTGGTGGGGGCAAGTTTAGGGAAATTTACATGATGGACTGGGATGGTGTTGACTCCGAAAAACTGACCAATCACAACAGTATAGCAATATCACCTACCTGGTCGCCAGATGCTAAAAAAATAGCCTATACGGCCTATGTTCAGAAAAAATCGACTAAACTTCGCAACGCAGATTTGTTTCTTTTTGATCTTGAAAAAAGCAAACGAACTAATTTGTCATTTCGAACTGGCATCAATTCAGGCGCGTCCTTTAGCCCAAGTGGGGAATCGATTTTTCTGACGATATCTCAAGGTGTAACTCCGAACATTTATAAAATTGGTGTGGGTGGGGAGCTACAAGGGAAAATCACGAACGGGCCGGGCAATGCTTTGAATGTGGAACCTGCTGTAAGCCCCGATGGCAAACGAGTCGCCTTTTCATCGGATCGCAGTGGCAAGCCTATGATTTATACAATGGCTATTGATGGATCTGATATCAAGCGAGTCACATTTGGTGGCGTTTTTAATTCATCACCAGCCTGGTCTCCAGATGGAAAACGAATCGCCTTTGCCGGTCAAGATGACGGCAATTTTGACATTTTCCTAATGGATGTCAGCGGACAAAATATCTCGCGTGTAACCAAAGCTAAAAAAGCCAATGGCAAAGCTGCTGACAACGAGGATCCACACTTTTCGCCTGATGGCCGTTTTATTGTTTATACAAGCAATAGAACTGGAAAAAATCAGATTTATTTTTCTACAGTCGATGGGTTAGAAGAACGCCGAGTCACCCAAGACAGCCATAACTATTTTAAGCCAAAATGGTCGACATTTTTGAATTAAAAGCGTCTCCGACTGCTCTGCATCTTGACCCCTGGCAGGGTCCCCGTTAACACAGTGGAATGCGAAACAAGTCTATTAAAAAAATAATTTGGATCTATGTATTGGCTTTTTTTATCGTGGCCTTTAATTCTCATGAAGGCACTTCTAAAAGTCGAAATTCAACACAAAGGAATAAATAATGGAAGCTCATTTTGATACAAATCACGGGCCTTTTAAAATCAAACTATTTGAAGATAAAACACCTACGCTAGTGAAACACTTTGTCGGCTTGGTTGAGGGTACTAAAGAGTGGAAAGACCCTAAATCAAACGAACCTGTGACTAAGCCTTTCTATGATGGTTTGATCTTTCATCGTGTGATTCCGGACTTTATGGTGCAGTTTGGTTGCCCATTGGGCAATGGAATGGGTGGCCCTGGATACAATGTAAATGATGAATATCATCCCGATTTGAAACATGACCGCAAGGGAATGCTATCAACTGCAAATATTGGACGCCCCAATACAAATGGATCACAATTTTTTATAACTGTGGCACCAACGCCTTGGTTAAATGGAGGCCACTCGATTATTGGCGAAGTGACTGAGGGGTATGACGTTGTAGAGAAGATTTCAAAGGTTCCAAAGAATTCTGGGGATCGACCGCTTGAGAATGTAGTGATTAAGTCTGTGAAAATCGTTAAGTAGATATATCACTAGAGTTCAAAATAAAAAAGGCCGGTAGTACCGGCCTTTTTAGTTTATTCAAAATCTTATGCTATTAACCTTTTTTGCCACAAGCATTTGTAAATTCATCTGACTTCTTTTTAATTTCATCCATTTTTCCAGTCGCTATTAGATCAGCCATAGTTCTTAACTGTGTTCCATCCGCAATACCCAAATCTGCTTTCATCGCACGAGCAACAGAAATCATTCGAATTTCATCGCGTGAAAGTAATTTTGTTTTCGATGCATTCAATTTTGCAATGTAGCCAGAATCTGTTAAAAATGCCATCGATTTCAAATGTTCGCCAAGTTTAGCGGCGGCTTCAGGTGGCATATCAGATAAAAGTTCAGCATAATTACGCAAAACATCGCGAATCTCTTCTTTGTATCCTTCGCCCTGAACTCCATTCAAATTAGAAAGCATTTTTTCAGCAAACAATGCAGAGTCTTTCACTTTAGCATCTGATGATTGACGAGCTTCTGCCAATGCTTTTTGGAACGCAAGGGATTTAATCAATTGGTTTTCTTCACCCTTAAATACTAAATCAATAGCAACTTTAGCATTATCAGATGACAACCTGTCGTTTTTTAAATCAGCAGCAATTCTATTTAAAACTGCTTCTTCAGCGTCTTGCAATTGCTTACCAGACAAACCTTTTGTCTTTTCTTCTACTTCTTTTTTAGCCGTTTCAGTAACTTTAGAAATCTGTCCGGCTTGAACAAATGACACAGTTACCATCAATGTTGCCAATGTTACGATAAAAAGTCTTTTCATTTTCTTCTCCTATTTGTTTGTTTATTAATTTTATCTCAAAATTAAATTTTAAATTGTTTTATACACTTCTTCATATTTCACTATTTATGCCAAAAATACTGTTTCTGGGTCCCCGTTTATTTAGATCCAGCTCCCAGGGTGTCTTAAAGTTATACACCCTATGCTGCAAAACGCTTAACAGCCTCCGCCTTTTGTTACCGTACCCATTCGCTTCGATTCAATACACTTCACTCGTTTTTGCTCGCGCTCGGCTTTTGCAGCCCAACGTTTTTTATCTTCGTCACTTTGATCTTTATTCGAGTACTTAGCGGCCTCAAATGCTGCAAATCGAATTGTCGAAATTGTAGCCAACAAATCTTGGGACAACTGAAGCATTTTATCTTTTGAAAAATTAATAACTCGAATTGGCTTGGGAACTTCTTGAACTTTTACATCACCAATTTTCTTATTTATTCGTTCAATAATCACTTCTATAGATTTTTCTAGTTCAATATTCATTTCGGAAATCTTTTTTTCAAAATCATCTTCCCGTTTCATTTCTGCGTAATCCGGGGCATCTTTATATCCTTTTCCGCCGCTCAAATCAGGAAATTCAATTGTGACAACAGGCCTCTCATTCCCTTCCTTATCTTTTAGTTTAACTACTTTAGAGCTTTTAAGTACGGCATGTAACTGTGCAAGAACCATTTCATTATCATTTTGAAATTTAAAAACATTCGGCAATTCGCCTGACCTAAGCGCCGAAAAATCCTGAAGCCAAGGCTGTGCCTGGAAAGCCAAAAGGTCGTCTTTGCCACCTAGCTTTCTACCCTTTAGTCCAGGCAGAGTTTTTGGATCCATTAGTAGGTCCTTATATTCGTCGCGTGTAAGAATAGATTTTACAACTTCAGCCAAAACTAGAGCAAAGATTCGCGACGCTTGCATCGAGCTGACAACAACTGAGTTTTGCATAACTCCAGAATTAGTAGGTATAAAACCTAAGACCGTTCCATCTTCTTTGAATTGAGCTTCTTGAAATTTAACAGCGATATTTTCGTAATCGTGTTTAAATGTTTCAAGTTGATTTGCGACTTGGCCTTCTACATTTTTTTCCCACCACTGATCAAAACTAAACAATGGCTTTGCCAGCTGTTCCGTGCGATTTTTCTTGTCTTCATCAGTGTAAGCAAATTTGTCAGATTTAATAATTTCTTTGATAGACGGAGTTAGATTATTAAATATTGCATGAAATATTCCATTGTAAGTTAACTTAGAATTTGTATCCGTTATTTTTTGAGAATATAAAACTGATGAATTACTAAAGCCAAATATTCCACGGCAAATATCCATATCATTTTTCGCACCAATTATTCGTGGTGGTGTAAATAGTGCGCTAAAACCAAAAATTTTATCGGTCAGTGATTTAGAATTTCCTTCGGATGTCTGCCCATCTGATTCAACATCCGGACCACAGGCCATACTATATTCTAAATAGTCAGTTTTTTTAGAAAAACTATATCGAGTACTTAAAGAAAGATGTCTAAAGAAATCGGGAATTTCTGTTTTTTTGACCAAATCGTTATGGGCGGTGCTGACTTCAAAGGCGTAGGAAAACCCCTGGCCATAGTTCATCAATGGAGCTGGATTTCCAAGCAAGCGTAAATGATCGTATAGAATTTGCCGAACTACGTCCGGAATACCTCCCGATTGATTTACTATTGATCGAATCATGTCAATACTTCGCGCATTTAGGTTGTAGTCTTTTGATTTCAACCCTTCTACTATTTTTTGAAAAACATCTTTGTATTTAGTAAGATCTGATCCCCAGCCCCGTTGATTTAGATAGCTTTCTAACTGAACGCCCACATCATTTACATGCCGTTGCTGTGATTCCTGTAAAAGATAGTTTTGGGATAGGTATAGATTTTTCCAATTTGTTAAGTCGGTGCCTTCGTCTTTTGGTTCGACTCCATACAAAGGAAACAGGCGTTGATTCACCATAGGTGGGGTCGGACGACTAGCCGCTTGAATTCCTTTCTTCTCCATTTCATCTAAGCCATCTAAGCCGTTGTGCTCAAGACTTGATTCTTTCTGCTCATTGCATTTTGTGGTGTCTTTAAGGCAATCATAGGCAGTTTTTAAATCATCAACAAACGTTACATAGTAATCTTTTGAAAGCTGTTCCATGTGTTGGTATTTATTGATTTGTTCTACCCATTGAGAATGGGCTTGATGTGCTTTAGTTTGGTTAAATTCTTTCCATTTCTCAACAGATTCTGAAAAGTTATATAAGAACCCTTCAATGTCTGTTTTTTTACATTCGCCACTTTGAATGTCTTTTTCACATGCTGATGAGTCAGTCGAAAATCTCTCTTTAGTTTCTTTTTCCAATAGGTCGTACAAAACTTCAGCCTTTCTTGGAAACGAGTTTGGATTCGGAATTAAAACATTCCGACCATAGGTCAAATTCAAAATGACATCCTCAACCCAGCTATTAATTAGGGTGTCTAATGTAGTGAATAATGTTATCGAAGTAAAATGCCCAACTAAGCCAATTGCCGCTTTTCCAAGACCACCAAATAAACCTGTTAACATGCCGGCAGCAACCTCCATGCGTCCAAACCTAAATGTGGCTACGGCGCCTTTTTTCAAATTAGCAGATGCATTTCGATAGGCAGGGGTTTTTTTGAAATCATTGAATAACGAAGTCAGTTTTCCAGAGGCCCATGTCGACATTAGCATTGACACTAAAGCCGGCGCGTATTGATTAAATTTCTTTTCTAAAGTCCACTCTCGCCAGGCCGTATCACATGGGTCTTCACTTAGGTGATTTAGCCTATCCTTTTTCGGAGCACTTTCCACTTTATCTTTGCCAGCTTCTTTGGGCTTTTCACCTGGTTTGTAAAAGCTTTGAACGCATGCTTGCATCGTTCGGGCAAAATCGCCGGTGAAGTGCGAAGCCATTGACCCGGCTGTCATACCTAAATAGGGAATCATTTTTATATAGGCTTCTTTGGCGGTAGTACTTCGAAATATATTCCATGTTTTTGTTTTGTCTGCATAGTTAGCTGCGTCGCCGAGAACTGCCTGGGGGTTAAATCCCATCTTGGTACCGGCTTCAAAAGTGCGTCCCATCTGCGATTGAATCATCGAAGGCCTAATTACATGGGCCATCCCTCGATCTTGTAGAAATTCAGTAGCATATCCATTTACAATCATAAACGAGTAGAACGACAAATGCCCCAAGGGGTCGGTTAAGCTTTTTAGATGCTGCTCCAAAACCAACGGGTTTTGCGAATAGTCGGTTAACACCATTCCGCCATTTATCAAACTTAAAGAAAAGAAAAACATCATGGTTTCTAGAGGAAATCGTCGTGTTTGTGCGCCCCAAATTGATTTTTCCCAATCAGCGTTTGCAATAGCTTCTCGCATTCCTTTTCGGCCATTTTTCATTTGTTCTCTGACTTCAGCCATCGTCCGCTGTCGATCCTGCTCGAACATTTTGCGTAATGTTGATGGCTTATATTCGGTATATATTTTTTTCTTTTGTTCTGGTGTGACGTCATTTAATATGGGCGTTCCAACCGGGTAAAGCAGATCCTCAGCTTTTCCCTCGCTTTTGGCTTCGCCTGGAACAACATTGACTGGTGCGTCGATTGTGGACGTGGCGCTTTCACCCGTTAATTGCACAAGGGGATCTGAATTAGTCGCTGCCAGGTTTGTTTTTTTAGGTTTGGGCCCAAAGCTAATTGGACTATATGAATATTTGCCAGGTCGTTGAGCAAAGCTTGGGCTAACCGCTGCCTTAGGTGCATTTAAATCTGGTACACTACTAACCTGAGATTCCGCCGGGAATTCTACGATAGGTTGTGAAGCGCTTTTTGTTGTTTCCGACGCTGTTTTCTTTGCAAAGGCAGCAAGTATTTCATCGGCAGTATGATCACCAACTTTAAAAAGTTTGGAACCTTTGTAATTAAGCTTGTTTAAAAAAATTCCTGTTCCGTCCAATTGTTCCGAAGTAAAGGTTACAATATTACCGTCGTTTGTTCTTATTTTAACTTCTCGCTTGGCTTTTTTTGCTAGCTCGGTGACACCTGAAGCTTGAAACATCGCTTCATTAGGGATGAATTCCGCGGCCCTGCCTACAGAACTAAGTACCGTATTAAATATAAATATATAAACCACTGCGATCGAAATGGACTTCTTCATAAGTATCCCTCGAGAAACTTTTTCTCTCATAGATACTCATAGCAAACACCAATCCAGAGCTTCCTATGTGATTTCAATAACTTATTCATATCATTTTGAGACACTAACCATTTACGGACTTTACACTGTCAAAATTCTAAACAGGCCCCGTCTCAGAATGAGAAATAGAACTCGACCCTAGTCCAGTTGAACCGTTCAATTTATGTGAAACAATAAGCCCTAGCTTAAAAATTTCTAAAGGATGAAAATGATATGATGATTAAACTTATTTTAGCCGCTTCGTTTGTACTTGTATCATGTGCCAGTCATAGTCCAGCGCCAATGGCGCAGACAACTCCTCGCACTATATCGTCTGACAAAAAATCACCCGCAGACGACGTTCGCAAACCCGATCAAACCATGCAGACCGCGGCGCCACCAGCAGAGCCAGTCGAACCTTCAGAAGACGAGCCGTCTGCAGTAAAGCCGACAGGAAAAATAAAGCCTTTGAACATCCCTTCTGATCAAACAGAAATTGCAGACCGCTGTGAAAAGCAATTAGCAGATGTCCCCGATGCGTATAAAAGTTCAATTGCCAATCTTCCAATACATCATCGGGCATTGACCATTTCTTACAATGCCAAATACCGCATTCCAAATTGGGTGTCTTATCACCTGACCCGGGAAAATTTAATGAACAGCTGTGCCAAAAGAAATGATAAATTTCGAGGCGATTCTGTCTTGGCCTCAGCTGGATTTTCTAAAGACTTAATTATTAATGAAACCAGTTTCAAAGGCTCTGGCTTTGATCGCGGACATATGGCGCCTTCTGGAGATTTTATCTGGGATCAAGATTTAAATTCCGAAACTTTTTTCATGACAAATATGTCACCACAAACCGCTGAACTAAATCAAAAAACTTGGAACAAACTAGAAGCGCACGTCAGAAACTGGGCGTGCGGCCTTGGCGATCTTAAAGTATATACAGGGCCTATCATAGAGCCTAATATGAAGAGACTTAACTCGTGTGTTAGTATTCCAAATAAATTCTTTAAAGTTTTGCTTGGCAAAAAAGATAAAAAGCTAATTGGAATTGGCTTTGTTTATGATCAGACAGACCGAGTCGGTGACCCCTTCAAACAGAATGCTGTTTCTATTCGTAAGGTTGAAGAATTATCCGGCCTAAACTTTTTTGCGGACGACTATGCTCAAAAAGTGCAAGACGATTTTGAAACCCAGTTCGATATTAAAGATTGGGAAGGCTCTGAAGAGAATTGCTATGCCTGTGATGGTGTACCCAAAAAGGGCGGCTAGGTACCTCTATGGCACCATTAAAATATGCTATATTTTTCTATCAAAAACGCCCCTGGACTATGATTTTATTGTCATAAATTTTTCAGGAACATCGCCCGTACTAATCGCTGCCGCCAGTTCTTTAGAATCAGGATTGTTTAGAACTTTTTGGGCTTCTTCAAAAGAAATGGGATCTGGATTCAATATATAAGTACGTTTAAATTGCTGCACTTTTTTAATTCTGCTTTCTAAATCCGCTTTGTTTAAAAAACCTTGTGCTGTAGCGCCAATAACAGCCTCTATAGCTCGAACTGGCGACAAGGGCTCATTGCAATAGAGCAAAACATCCGAGCCGGCCTTCAGCGCTTGAACAGCAATTTCTTCGATTGAAAAATGTTTTCTAAGCGCGCCCATGTCTAAATCATCCGTGACAACTAGCCCCCGAAAACGGCAATGGTCTTTTAGAATTTTTTGGATAAAAACCTCAGATAAACTGGCTGGGTATTTTGGATCTACTTTGGTGAATAAAATATGCGAGGTCATGCACATTTCTACCCGCGCTTTAAAGGCTCGCTTGAAGGGCAGCATTTCAACATCTTCCAGACGCTTTAAATCAAGATCCTCTTTTGGCAAATCGTCATGGGAGTCTAGCAAAGTATTGCCATGTCCGGGAAAATGCTTCACACAGGCTAAAACATCAGCTTTTATATAGCCGCGGACAATCGCTGAAACATGCTTGGCCACATGTTCTGGATCAGAACCCAATGATCTATCGCCGATCACTGCATTTTTAGGATTAGTAAAAATATCAGCGCAGGGTGCAAAGTTTAAATTAATTCCAAATGCTCGCAATTCTTGACCCATTTTTTGACTAAATAGAAAGGACAATGTTGGATTGTCGATATCACCCAGTTTTCTAAGAGGTGGCCAGGCGGTAAAAGGCTCTTTTAATCGCTGAACCCGGCCACCTTCCATATCAATGGACAAAAACAATGGCGTCTTGTCAGGCATTTTAAGTCGCAAAGAATGAATGTCGTGGCAGAGCTCGTGAAACTGTTTAATAGATTCAAAATTTCTTGAAAACAGAACTACACCACCAATTTGATTGGCAACGATAAATTTTTTCTCATCATCTGACAGCGTTTTACCCTGGATTCCGATGGTGATTAAGGGACCGTACATTAAGGACTCCTTATTTGTCTTTTGGCTTGTCGCCAGGCATGTGTTTTTCAATTTTCTCAACGGTAGGCTGGGTCTTGGTGTTTGGTTCTGTACCTGGTAACTTATTTTGAATTCCCGATCCAGCCGGAGTCCCAAATTGTTTTGAGCCCGCGGGTTCTGTTACAGGTTTCAAGGCTTCAGCTTGCAGGCGCGCTGAAATTATATTTCCAGCTCCTAAAGGCACATCACCAAATAGGTTTTTCAAAATCGTGGTCGGCACATTAAACTCACCAGTGGCTTCGGACGGTTTTGCGACAAGCAAAGTTTCAATACTTTGGGAGGGGTTTAAGACTCCAATAACTTGGCCCTTGTCTGTGACATAGCTAATAAATGTTTGATCGCTGAATTTATTTTCGATCTTGTAGGCTTTAACGCCGTTAAATTCTTCTTCTTTTCGAACGATGGCGACCCCATCCACAAGTTTAGGTTTTTCTTCTGCGATGGCTTTGTATTCATACTTGGAATCAGTTTGAATTCCTGATTTACTTTTCAACATTAAATAGACTAAAAAATAGCTTAAAAAGGTGCCCTTAGGCAGGTCTTCGACGATACGATTGGTTTTTCCGCTATCGTTAACTACGGCTGTCATTTTCAATATTTCAGACGGTGCTGTTTTTTCTGTGACAGCAATACCTTTAGCAAGCTTGGCTTTGTTTTCTTTATCTAATTTTTTTTGACCTAACGCTTGGTCTTTCTTCGAGAATTTAAAAACTTTAAAGCTGGCTTGAATATTTTTAGTTGAGGCTTTGTTATTTTCCGTGACTAAGGTCGTGTATTCAAACGATATCGGGGACAGGTTTTGATCGCTGACGGCCTTGATACTTTCCATCATGTTGCCGGCCAATGCGCCTAGTTTAACAAAAATAGTTGCATGAAATTTTTTGGATTCCGAATCGATTTCATAACGAGAAATCGTATAGCCCACGTGTTGTTTGCCACTTAAAATTTTGTGATAGCCTTCAAAAAGCACTTCTTTGGCAGCAAAACTAGTCGTGGTAGCTAAAATGGAAGTCAAAAAAAGCACGGAGGTAAATAGACGATAAAATCTTTGAATTGATGTCATATGGATTCATGTTCACAGAAGTAGAAAAACTAATCAAGTAATTGATGATTTGTTGAACGATTCAAAAAGCAGTTGTACGATAAGAAACGTATGACCTTAGTAAAAAGTAATAAAAGCCTACTCACCGGAAAAAAAGGACAGGTCGCCCTATTCGTCGCCCTTATGTTTCAAGTTTTGTTTCTTTTTTTCGCAATGATAGTAAACGTTGGTCTAGTCGTTCATCACAAAATCAATCTGCAAAACTCTGTGGATATGGCTGCGTACTATGGAGCCATGAAACAAGCTGAGTTGCTGAATTCGATAGGGCATATAAATTATCAAATGCACCAAAGTTGGAAGTTGCTGGCATGGCGGTATCGGGTTTTAGGAACCGCTGGGGATGATGTTCGCCATCCTTATGATCACGCTAGCTCCAAGAACATGCGGGCAAATAAGGATGTCGAAACCTCAAATGACACGGACGGAAACTATACGCGTCCTCCTTTTTGTATTACTTATCCGCCATTCAATGACTCTTCCAAACAGTCCGTTCCTCCTGGTGAGAATACATGTAAAACAGTTCTCGATCCAGCTGGTCCAACTATGATCCGACTATTCAGTGCGCCTCCTGTTGTGGCTGGATTCATTTCGTTCGCTGCGGTGACTGCTGCCATATCTGCAAATATGCGAAACAGTGCGGTTCAGCGTTGCATTGCTGTTGGGCCACTAAATTATCTAACTGTTGGAAATTTTCTATTTTCCTATCAATTAGACCAATATGCTCGTAGACTAGTCATTGCCAGAATTTCAAAATCAATGTCTAAAAATAAAAATGATTTTGATGATCTTGATGGAAAGTCAGTAAAAACGGGAGCTGAGGAAACTTTTAAGCGCAATCTAACCGATGCAAATAAAGAAGGGCAAAGCCTTACCTTTGAAATGTACAATAGTTTATCAAACCCAGGTTGCGGGCAGGTTCCCGGAGATTCGCCTTTGGAATACGCGGCACCATGGCTATCGGAAATTAGAGCATTCCCTACAATTTTTTATATGGACATGGAGTGCGACGCGTCCGTTGGACATTTGGGTAAGCAGCCTAGAAAATTTGAATTGAACGATCCCTCAAACCCACGAAGTCCTGCAAATGCCGATTCGATGCCTTATTCCTATCGAAATTTCAAGGTACCCTATCTGGATGGCCAAATTGAATATATTGCTAGGAATCTAAATTTATACAGCGAAAATCAAAGATTCATCCTTGGATTCGAAAAAAATCCATGGTGCCAAGCTTATGTGGGCGCCAAGGCGTCAACAAAACCAAAGATACCTTTTGCGCCCAGCGATTTAACGTTAACAGCAGAGGCTTACGCAAAACCATTTGGTGGAAAAATCGGACCCTGGTACTATAAACGATGGGGACCCACTGATCAAGAATCGACTGGCAGTATTGTTGACGTAACAACGCACCTCGACCCAAATCTACCGATGCGAATTAAAGATGTAAGCGTTATACAAAATGATCCCGCTCTTTCCAGCAGTCCACTGAGAGTTGCGAACTATTCTAAATATATTGGCGATCCGTATGGTTTAAAATCATGGCGATCAATGGGCCTTTTTGCGCGGACTCTATATAATTTAAGCCCACAAGCTGCCTATAGAACTATTGGAGGTGCTACATCGCCAACAGATCTAAAACTACTTTCAAATGACCCAAGCGCACTTCAACTAGATGATTGGTTTGAAATTGCAAAACCGATTCAAAGTAATACGGCAAAAGACATTTTAGCATGGAATAACCTTGAAGATCGTGAGCCGTCTATTCGTACACTTGAGGTTGCCGGGCTTGCGCCAGACCAGTTTGATTTAGCCTACTATTCAATAGAACCCAATTTTTACGACAACTATTACAAGCGAATGAAAGTTGGTATAATTCAAAAACTCGGCATTAATGATTCATTTTTTCGACCCGATCTGGGCGCACGAGTTGGTAATAACCTACTGGAAAAGTTTTCAGTCAAAGATCAAATAAAGCTAGTAAAAGATATCTCGCCACCGGTACTGGATTTTCAAACAAAATTAACCTATGCAGTTATAAATCCAGTCCATGTGCTTACTTCATGGAGCAATAAATCTCTGTTTGACTACGACAAAGTGGCTGACGACTATTTTGGAAATTGTGTGGCACCAAACACAGACAAACATAACTACACAGATCCCCAAACCAATTCCCGATTTCAGCTTAACCCTGGCGAATCTGTGCCCGGAGAATGCGTGACAGGTGGACGTACCGGGTATTCCGTAAAAATTATTTCAAAAGATTATTTATTTGCGCCTGTAAAAGTTGGCGGTGACGCCTCCGGTGAATCCATGATTCTAAATCCACCTCGGGATTTTTGATTTTGTAATTTTTCTCAAATCGAAACAATCTTCAAAACGATAGTTTTAGAAATTAGACACCTGACTGACCCGAAGTCAGTCGTAAAAAGTGTATCCAGCTTTGACACTTATAGTTGATTCAAATTGAGATTCCCTAGAGAAAAACTTTATTTATCCACCAATTCCTCCGACAATAAACTTATAGCGACTAGTTGGGGGATGAATGCGTTTACTTCAAATTAATTTCAAAAATAATTTGGTTTTAATATTTTCAATGCTACTCACAGCAAATTTCTCTTTGGCCAAAACCGGAGGAAGCGCAACGACTGGCCCAAATAATACGCCGTCGTATACTGATCAATTGAATCGCGATAGCACTATCAGGGAAACAGTAACTCCAATCGCGCCACAGGCTGGGCCGCCTGTTGACTACAATGCGATGGAAGCGGCGTCAGCTGGTTCCGAATTTAGGTCTATTGCCCCTATTAAAGCGGGTGATCTACGCGTAGATTCCTTGCCGAATGTAAATCAAGTTGAAATTCCAAAAATTGCCGACCTGCCTACGGCACCCCCAAAATTGCAGACCCAATCGGACAATGTCACTGGCGCTTTACCTGCAGGAGAAGAATCTATAGATAGTTTTAAGCCTGGCTCGTCATCAGCTATTGTGAGTGCCACTAACGCCAAAATTACGGCCGCTGCGCGCGAGCAATCGAAGGTTGGTACAAATCCAAATTTCTGTGATCCAATAAACCAACCGGTTAGCTCCACTCCACCAGCAACTGCTATTAATACAATTATGCCGCTTTGTAATGCATTAGTGAATGCAGATAAAGCCTGCTTTTCTGTATTCGCGGGTGATTTTGGGGTAAATAGGATTTGCCACACAGAAAACAATGAAAGCATTTCCTCGTCGATTACTATGATTCAAACATTAATGTCAGTTGCCAGTGGCGTAACCAATGCTTGTAATAATTTTGGTAAGGCAATGGATGTCGCGAAAAAGGCAATGACACTCTACACGACTGCTTGCTCCGTCGCACAGATGGTCTGCAGTTCAAAATGCGGTGGTGCCTTCGTTTCACTTCAAAGTTTTATTTCCAAATCAGCGGTTGCTGTTGAAACTATGATGACTCAGTGCCAAGCCCAAAAGGCGGCATTAATTAAAACTGCAAATTTAAAAATGACCGCAAACGATCCCACTTGGAAATCTGACGAAGCAAAAGCTCAAGACCTTGACCGTGAATGCGTAAAAGTAATGAAAGAAGTGAAGATTGCAACCACTTATGTAAAGCCAGACACAACGACTGCGTCCCTACCTGGAATTGCCTCAAAAGCAGAAATTTGTAAGACTTCCATTCCCACACTTTTAGGAACTGCTCTCGTTAATATTGTAGGGCTCGCGCAATCAAAAGCGCAATCCGATCAATGTAAAAAAGATTCCGAGTCAAAAGAGAACCAAGATAAACTTGCGCAAGCATGTACTAACGATGCCAACAAAGATCGCGCAGACTGTGCTTGTAACTTAGACGCCAACAAAGCCATTCCCCGATGTGTAGCTTATAATGATAAATTTATGGATTGCGCTAAACCTGAAAATGCAGACAAGCCGATTTGTATCTGTAAAGCCAACCCAAGAATGAAGGGCTGTGAAGGTGTGGCGACATCACTTGCTTCAAACTCAACCTTGGGTGCCGGCGGTGCTGGCGGTCTAAGTGGCAGTCGTGGTCCGTCTGGAAACTTAATAAATGCACCCACGGCAGCAACCAATGCCGCTGGATTTCCTGATTCCCTTAAGAAAGGCAACGGCAGCGATGGCGGTGGTGGCAGTGGTTCTGGTGGCGGCGGCGCAAGCGGCGGCGGTCTGACCGGCGGTCCATCAGGATCTTCAGAAAAAGCTTCTGGAACAGGCTCGGGCTTAGGAAAAGACGCGGCTAATATTTCTGGTGGATCTGACAGCGGCGGTGGCGGCGGGTTTCACGGCGGAATGGGTGGCTATACGTCCCCTGATTATCAAAATCAGCTTCGAAAATTTGCTGCTAAAAATGGTATTGGCGCCAAGATCGCTGGCAACGGCTGGACAGAACAAGTGACTGGCGGCGGCGGCAAATCAAATTTTGAAAAAATCAAGGCTCGCTACCAGGAAAATAAACCTACATTGTTAGGAAAATAAGAATTTAATTTCAGTTTTAAAATTACGTCGGGGGACTTATGAGAAAAAATTTAAACGAACAACTCAAGCTGGTGACTTTTTCACTTGTCCTATTCGCTGGCGCCGTGTCTTACGGTACATCGGAAAATAATAGCGACAGCAAACCAGTCGCAGTTAGCTCGAGCTCGGCCAGTCCCACCATGAATCAAAGTGCCGGCTCGTCCAATAGTCAAAACAATGCAGCAGCATCATTAAGTAAAATTATAGGAGCCGCGCACATTGGGCTCGGCGCTAGTCAGATAGCTGCTGGTTCTTCAGCAACACCATTTGGCACCGCATTGGTAATGCAAGGAATAATCAATGTTGGTATGGGCGGCCTGGCGTTTATGCAGGCCAGTGCCAACTCGGGCGCGGCTGGCAGTGCTGCGATGACAGGCCTCGATACCTCTGCCTGGAATAATCCGTTTGGAAATCCAAATATGCCTTCAACGGCTAATTTATTAGATCCAAAAGTAGACATTACTAAAGACCCAACGATTGCTGGGCACATAGATCCTAAAAAACTTAATGACATAAAATCCCAATTGCTATCAACAGGAATTGGCGGAGTTAGAATCGATCCCAAATCAGGTAAAATAATCGATACAAAAACGGGAAAATCCTATGATATGAAACAAATGGGAAGTGCCGACCAAATGGAAAAGGCTGGTTTTTCAGGTTCAGATATTTCTGCAGCCATGAACTCGGCCGGCCAGATCGAAAAGGCAGCCATGAAAAAGCTCGGTCTTTCAGCAGAGGGCATTGGTACTGCAACTGCTGAAAACGGCACTATCGACGGCGGCAGCGCCGGGGTAAACGGCGGCGCTATGTCTGGTGGTTCTGCAGACGCAAACGGCATGAGTGGTGGGCGTCGGGGCATTGCCAGTAGTGGCGGCGCTGGTGTTAAAATCCCTTCGAACCAGATTGCGGGCTTAAGCAAGAATTTCAATGGTGAACGCATTGGCGTATCAGCAGAAAATATTTTTAATATGATGGCTCGTCGTTATAAAACAAAAGAAAAACAGAATTCATTTTTTGATCCTTCTGAATTAGTAAAAATGCCGCAATAATTTTTACTTGCTTGCCCGATTCGCTTTCTAGGCATTAGAATTAGGCCTTCCCTCGGAGGGCCTTTTTTATGCTACTAGTTAGACTTTTCATCATTTCCACGATCGCTTTTAACATTCTTAATTGCCAGTCGAAAAATGCGGCCTCTGATAAACCGGCTTATACCCAATTTGGCATCGAGTCCGTTCCAAAAGATGATTTAAAAAAATACGCGCCAAAAGAGCTGGCTAGTACAACTTTGAAAAATAAATTATCTCAGTACATGGATATTCAGTCCCCCTCTGGAGTTTTACTGCATCCAAATGGCAAAGATGTTTTTTACAACTGGCGAATTTCTGGATATCAGCAAGTTTGGAAAATGTCCGGCGCGATGGGATACCCTGTCCAAATGACCGGCGGAAAAGATTTAACTACGCTTATGGATATCGCCCCTAACGGACAATTTATCATTCTTCATCGCGATGTCGACGGTCAGGAAGCGCCGGGAATTTATATTCAATCCGTCAGCGGCGGCGAACTGATCAAGATATTTCACGAACCTAAAGTGCGCGCTGGCTTTCAGTTCATATCAACGGACTCAAAAGACATCTATTTCACGTCCAATCAAGAAGATCCCCAAAGTTTTTATATTTACAAAATTAATATTGAAACTAAAAAGATTGAAAAAATTTCTGGCGAAAAAGGCATGTGGTTTATCATGGATCATCTTGGTGATCGGCTTCTGTTGGGCTATGCCAAAACATCCTTTTCAAATGACGTTTACGAGCTAAATTTGAAAACAAAAGAAAAGAAATGGCTACTAGGTGAAAAAAGCGACGATCCTTTTGAAGTTCGTTTTTTAAAAACGCCTAATAAATATTTGGTAAAGACGCTAGATGGTGATTTTGACTCGCTAAAGCTACTTGAGGGCGGAAATCTGAAAACGATTTCAAAACTTGAAAATTTTGATATTGAGCAATTTGGACTCAGTGAAAATCGCGATTTTTTATCCTATGAATTAAATAAAAATGGTTACACTGACCTACATATTTTTAAAATCAGCGCGGATGGTATACTTAGCGAGATTAATTTTAAATTAAATGCGCCCGCAAGCCTTCAAAAAGCGGATCATTTGAAATTGGCCTTCAATCACACAAACGCTACAGCTGTCATATCGTCATCCTCAAGCCAAGAACCAAGACTGTTTTATACTTTGGATTTGAATTCGCGGCACTGGGCCCAGTGGACCAAAACTAATGCCCCTGAAGTCCGTACCGATTCCTTTTTGGTTGCCAGTTTAGAATACTACAAAGCCAAAGACGGCACGTCGATCCCTATGTTCGTTCGCCGCTCTGAACGCTGTAAAAAAGAACTTTGCCCTGTTATTGTCCTTTTTCACGGCGGCCCCGAAGGACAAGCCCTGCCTGGCTTTAACCCGATGGGACAACTCAGCACTGAAAACGGATTTGTATTTGTTGAGCCCAATGTGCGCGGCAGCAGTGGTTATGGCAGAACTTGGCTTCAATCAGACAACGGACCCAAACGAAAAGATGTGGTCGGCGATATTCAAGACGCTGCACTTTGGATCAAACAGAATTGGGCAGTCAATGGCGTCGCCCCAAAAGTAGGAATTTTTGGCTGGAGCTATGGCGGCTATTCCACATTAATGGGGATGACTTATTTTGCAGGTTCCTTTGATGCTGGGGTTTCCTTGGTTGGTATTTCAAATTTTGTATCGTTCTTACAAAATACGGCGCCCTACAGACGACTGGTCAGGGAAACTGAATATGGTTTTTTAAATAAGGATTTACAAAGCTTGATGGACCTTTCGCCCATCAACTATATTCAAAAGGTCAGCGGCCCTCTGATGATTATACAAGGCGCCAACGACCCTCGCGTACCGGTAGGCGAAGCCATCCAAATGCAGAAAGCACTAGAATCCAATAAAAAGATTTCACAGTTAGTAATTTTTCCTGATGAGGGCCATGGCTCTGCTAAAAAAGAGAACAAACTTTTAGAGTGGGGATACATTTTAGAGTTCTTTACAAAACATCTTGGTCATTGATTATCATTTTGTCTTCCAAAAGGTCAGCCTTGGTAACTTGAACACCCGGGCCCAAAATACAATTTTTAATTCGGCACGAACTACCGACAGTTGCCCTGGGACCCAAAACGACATACCCAGAAATATGTTCCATATGATATTTAGCATTCTTATCAATCAAAAAAGTCTGACCGCCCGAATTTTCATAAATGCTGTCCGGTGCATACTCGTTTAAGATATCCTTTAAATATTTCGCTTCTACCGATTTTGTAGAAAGAATTTGTAAACAATCCCGGGTTGCCGATCTAAAATCCTGTTCATTGCCAGTTTCAAACCAGTGACAATCTATTGGGAATACCCGCGCCGTGTGGCCCTCTTTCAGGGCCTGAGTAAGGCCGTCATACAAAATATTGGATTCGCCTGGCGTGATAAAATTAAAAATGACGTCCGAAAAAAGGGCAATTCCAACGTAATGAAATCCTTTTTGCGAGCCGGCCGCCTTTTGTTTTCCAAATCCCAAGATATTTGAATTTCGATCAATCCACACACCGCCAAATTTTGTGCCCACTTCAGGATGTTCAGTTACTAGCAACGTTGCAATGGCTCCACTGGCTTTATGTTCTGCCAAAGCTTGGCTTACAACATCATGCTTTTTTGGTATGACTACTTCGTCGCCATTCATCAAAACAAGTTCACCCTGATCTAAAAAATGTCCGCGCGCTTGGCCCAGTCCACCACCACTGCCCTGCAATATGGCCTCATCTGAAAACTTAATCGGATAGGGATGCAGTCGAGAATTTACCACAGACTTTAATTTCGCTGGCAAATGAAACGTATTCATCACGACTTCATTAATTTTTAGAGACTTCAGAAGTTGCAAGGAATACGCATAGAGCGGCACATTCAAAAATGGAATGGCCGGTTTTGGCAAAAAAAGCGTATGCGGCCGCAGTCGAGTGCCTTCGCCAGCCGTCAACATCATCGCTTTCATAAAGATTCGTAATTTTTTTCCAGTGCGCCCGAATCAACCAACATCTTCATGAATGGTTTGTATTCTGGAAACTCTTCTAAGCTTTTGACCACCCGTTTTAGCGTTGGAGCCAAATATTTCAAATAGCGCCTATCTTCACGTTGATGAAAAAAACTAGCAAAACTACCGCAGGCTTTAAAGCAGCGCTGA
Source organism: Pseudobdellovibrionaceae bacterium (assembly GCA_043757515.1). Lineage (GTDB taxonomy): Bacteria > Bdellovibrionota > Bdellovibrionia > Bdellovibrionales > Bdellovibrionaceae > UBA2316. Next base: position 4,416 of record JAYVPD010000079.1, on the reverse strand, counting down.
ATAGACTGTAATTCATATATTTGATTAAAATGATCTTTATCGAAAGTTTGTTTGAATTCTTTTGCCCGATCAAAATAATACCCTAAAATTTTCTGACCATAATCGTCTTGAATATCCACATACGAATCTTTGATCAGACTCACTAAATCATACTGCACGGGACCCAGGCGGGCATCTTGGAAATCGATTACATACATAGTGTCGAATTTTAGCATTAGATTCCTAGAATGGAAATCACGATGGGAAATAAATTTTGGCTCGTTATGCAATGTTTCGGATATTTTAAAGAATATACTTTCAATTTCCTTTTCAAGTTTTTCTGAAAGATTGAAACCAAGTATGCCTTTTATCAGATTGTCTTTGCCGTAATTTAATTCCCAAACAAACTTTTCCGTATTGAATTCAATATCAAAAGCCGTGCACGGCTTTTTTAGCGCCGTGGACTGATAGTGAATTTTAATAATCTCATCGATTGCCAATTTGTAATATTCAAATGAGGTTTCTGATTCTTGCTGTTCCCAAAATTTGCGCTCTAAAGTTAAATCACCCAAATCTTCAAGCAAAACCAATCCATCCGCCTCGGACATATCCACCAATTTTGGCACATGAACACCGGCTGCAGCAAAATGACTTAAGACACTAATAAATGGATATTTGGAAGCCAAAAAAGGTTCCCACTTCATTAGAACTAAAGTGCGATTGTCGACAATGATGCGATAGTATTTTCGCGACGAGGCGTCCCCGGCCAATTGAATAATTTTAAAATCAGACTGCTTTAATGATTGTTCTATAAAAAGTTGCACTTTTTCATCCTTGATAAGCAATTAAATTCCCCGTCCTTAGTCCAGCCAATCGTTGGCTAGATACCTCTCTTAGTATCAAAAGGATTGCTGACTAGGTCAATACCTAGTCCAGCCAATTCACTCAATTTTGACGGTTAAAATCAGCTATTCAAAAAACAGAATTTCTACGGCTTCTTTAAGCTTGGCGTAAGTCAAAGGCGCTCGGTTTACTTCAAACGTTTGTTCATTCATAACAATCATCATTTCACTTGAGATGCCAGGGTGATTTGCTAGATCTGTTAAAACGGCGTTGCTGCCAATGATTATCAAAGGCTCGTCATTTTTCTGAGTAACCGAAGCAGCTTTGTAGGCTGATACTATTTTTTGTTCTTCCAAAGTCAGAGTTAAAACGTCGTCGATAAATACAGTTATGCTTCCAAGGCTCTTGATCGCATCAATTGATTTAAATTCATTTTTCACGTTTTCATAAGGCAAAAAAGCCCAGCGACGATCTATTTCATGAATCTGATGAGCAACCTTAAATACGATTTCTTTTATTCCATTTAAATGAATCACATGGGAAATTATGCCTGACGCTTCCGTTGTATCGGCCTTGCGAATTCCGAAATCGTCGAAGTCGCTGTCATTATTCAAACGTGAACTGACAGCATTCAAATTATTTTCCTGCAGGATTTGAAACTGAGAATAAAACACTGGAATTAATGTCATTTTCACTAAGGTTGAAATCGAAGTGATATTGCGATCATCAATTTCCTTAGCGTCAGGAACAATGGCTGTACCCAGATAAGTCTCTTCCTGAAATATTGGAATAACCAAATCTGAGTTTTTAAAAAAGAAATCAGAGTCAGGTCCCACTGATTTTAGATCAGTGAGCCTGCTGATTTCTAACCCCTTACCAAATCGATTTTTTAGAATCGATTTTAACTTATTTATAGATGACTGATCATCTACCCTTACCATAACAACCCCTATTTAAATCAAAATAAGACTTTGCTTAATTTGATGTACCATCCCCATTCACTTAGACTTCACCATTGTAAAAGTCTGTTGCAAAGATATCATTACAATCCCTGTGCCGATCCACGGCACTACCTATATGAAAAAAATATAACGACGAAAGGTTAATTAAGTACCTTGATTTTGTAGTGAATTTTTGTAGAAAAAAAGTCCTGTCACCAAAGTAAACAGATTTAGCATCCTGCTCTGTTCTTAAAAACTGATGTAAAATCGAACTATTGCGAAATTTTTTCTAGATGCCTACCAAAACTGGCCATAACAGAACTCCTGAGATATTTATCAATCATCGCAGGTTTTTGAAGGAGTTTTCATGAGATTGATAGGACTTAATATTTTGGCTTTTTTTGTTTTGCTCGGCACGGCCCAAGGCAGTCAATATTATTGGAAATACGGTAACGCTGCTGGCAGCATTTACTATTGGAAGTATGGCAATGGCCCCGGCAGTTCTTATTTCTGGAAATATGGAAACACGGCAGGAAGTTTATATTTTTGGAAATACGGAAATGCGATGGGAAGCCAATACTTTTGGAAATACGGAAATGGCGCGGGTAGTGACTACTTCTGGAGATACGGAAACCAGCAAGGCAGCCTTGCGTATTGGAATTACGGCAATGGTCCCGGCAGCAAATATGACGATAAATACGGGAATGACCCGGGAGCTGCTCTTGAATTTCTTCCTATTTGCCTATCTAAAACTGCTGATTTACCAATTTGCCAGATGTTTCCCGCTCCTTAGTAATTGAACCTTCACGGCACTTAAACTCTTCGATCCCTCCAATCGCGATCGTTGTCCAAACTTTCATCAACGACCACGAATCGCGTCCATTGAGCGCTCTTTTCACCGAATCTTAATCATTCCGTCTGCCCACAAACACCATATTCCAAATCATCTCAATCTTGACGGTAAAAAACGGCCCGATTTTAGCATCTCACCCAGCGAAGACAAAAAACCAGCGAGGCTATCAATGATATTATTCATTAAAAACAACGTTAAAAAGATAATTGCAGTCAGCGCCCTAACCATGATCGGTGCGCTTGCCCTTTCTGAAGCGTTTGGCCCCCTTGGACATGCGATGCACGGGATGAGCAATGCTAAAATGTGTATTAAAGGCGAATTGCCATCCTTTCTTTGCAAAGGTGACCAAATTCAAGAATTTAAATCTAACGCTAAACTGGCTAGGGCAGCTCTTTTAATCACCCTTTCTAAGAGCGTAGCAAGACAACCTATGGCGAATTCATTATTTGATACGCTAGATACTGAAATTGATAATCTTTCCATCGCCCTTAAATCTAAGGACAAAAGCAAATCAGACAAAGCGATGGCTGGCATTGAAGCTGTTATGGCTCGCGGACATGCCGAATTTGCGAAACACTAGTTCGGTTTGCCAAAAATAAAAAACCCTTTCATTTACGAAAGGGTTTTTCAATTAATTTGAACTAATTACATTAAGCTCGTGCTATTTTACGTTTGTCTAAACCGTACTGTTGCACTTTATCAATCAGGTTAGCGCGGCTGATACCAAGCTCTTTGGCGAGCTTAGATTTGTTCCAGCCAGTGCGGCGTAATCCTTCGCGGATCATTTCACGCTCTAGTTCTTGAATCGCATCTTTCAATCGGCCTTGCAATCGAGCGCCTTGAACTTTATTTGTTTCTGAAGCTTCTAAAATCTTCGGAGACAAAAGTTCCGCTGTGATTTTAGTTTCTGCACCAGACAATACATACACACGTTCAATTTCATTTTGTAATTCTCGAACGTTACCTGGCCAAGCATAATCATAAAGTTTTTCTAGCGCTCTATTAGTCAAAACTTTTATTACGCCACCAGCATGCTTTTGCTCGGAAACTTTTTTCATAAAATAGTCGACTAAATACGGAATATCTTCTTTACGTTCTCGCATAGGAGGTACGCGCAAGTTAATAATGTTCAATCGATAATACAGATCTTCCCGGAATGTGCCAGCGTCGATCATCTCTTTTAAATTTTTGTTAGTCGCTGCAATTATTCGGACATCAACTTTTCGTGTTTCTGTAGAGCCGACAGGCATAAATGTACCCTCTTGAATCACGCGAAGTAATTTTACCTGCATAGAAGCGGAAATATCACCCACTTCATCCAGAAACAATGTACCTTTATCTGCTGTTTCAAAAAGACCTTTACGATCCTTAACAGACCCAGTGTAAGCGCCTCTTAGGGCTCCAAATAATTCTGCTTCAAGTAAATTATCATTAATGGCCGTAAAATTTTGCGCTACAAAGGCTTTGTCTTTTCTGGCAGAATGGTAGTGAATCGACTTCGCAATCAATTCTTTACCCGTTCCGTTTTCCCCTTGGATCAAAACGGTCGTTTCAGAGCCTTTAATTTTATCAAGTAAGTTATAAAGCTCTTGCATAGGTTTAGATTTACCAATCATAGAATCATAACGAAAACGTTTTCCTAATTCATTATTCAATTCTCTGATTCTGTCATCACGCTTGGTGATTTCCAGATGTAAAGTTACGATTTCTTGAGCTACTAATTCACAAAGCTCACAAAAATGTTGTCTTTCATGGTCATCTAAATATTTTAATCTTGAAACTAATTTTTCGATATAGTCT
>JAYVPD010000078.1:0-8294 GCA_043757515.1 Pseudobdellovibrionaceae bacterium | reverse complement strand
CTTGGTTTTATTTTCGGCCACATGGCGGGAAATATGACTATTTTGGTTAGTCCTGACATGTACAATGCATACGGGCATTCGATTACTTCGAATAAAATCCTACTGTATGGCACCGAGGTGACTATTTTGTTAGCCCTTGTTGTTCATGTGACGTGCGCAATACTGCTCACGCTTCAAAATCGTGAAGCGCGAGCCACTCGTTATGCTTTCACTCCGAACGGGGAAAAAGCTCCCGCGTTCGCTTCACAATGGATGGCTGTTCACGGGTCTATAATTTTAGTTTTTATAATATCTCACTTAATAACTTTTAAGTACGGTGCCTATTATGAAACTACGGTAAATGGAGTGGTGATGAGGGATCTGGCTCGGTTGATATACGAAGTATTCAACAGCACGGGGGCTGTGGTTTGGTATCTTGTCGCCCTTGTTTTGCTGGGCTTTCATCTGACCCACGGCGTACGGTCCATCTTTCAGTCGTTTGGGCTTTTGCACCCTGCGTATCAGCCGGTTATTAGACAAGCCGGTATTGTTTATTCGATAGTTGTTGCAGGCGGTTTTATATCGCAACCGGTTTTTGTTTTTATCACTCATTCGCTTGGTACTTAATTGTGACGCTTAATTTTGGGAGTATAATATGTCGATAACTTTAGATAGCAAAGTTCCAAGTGGGCCCGTTGATTCCAAATGGAAAAATCATAAGTTTAGCATGAAACTTGTGAATCCAGCCAACAAGAAAAAGCACACAGCTATTATCGTAGGAACTGGCCTGGCAGGCGCTTCAGCCGCGGCCTCGCTCGGCGAAATGGGTTACAAGGTTAAAGCGTTTTGTGTGCACGAATCACCTCGCCGAGCTCACTCAGTGGCGGCTCAGGGCGGAATCAATTCGGCAAAAAATTATCAAAACGATGGCGATTCAGTTTACCGATTATTTTACGACACGGTTAAGGGTGGTGACTTTCGCGCCCGTGAAGCCAACGTGTATCGCTTAGCTGAAGTGTCGACTTCAATCATCGATACCTGCGTTGCCCAAGGCGTTCCCTTTGCTCGTGAATACGGCGGCACACTTTCAAATCGATCGTTTGGTGGAGCTCAAGTTTCCAGAACATTCTATGCCCGAGGACAAACTGGCCAACAGCTTTTGATTGGCGCGTATTCCGCCATGATGAGACAAGTAGACACCGGCTCTGTTGAGCTACACACAAGACGTGAAATGCTTGATGTCGTTGTCGTGGATGGAAAAGCGCGCGGAATTACGGTGCGCAATTTATTGACGGGTGAAATTGAATCCTACGAAGCAGACGTGGTTGTTTTGGCGACCGGTGGGTATTCGAATGTGTTTTATCTTTCAACCAATGCAATGGCCTGCGCGGTAACGGCAGCATGGCGTGGACACAAAAAAGGCGCCTATTTTGCAAATCCTTGTTTTACGCAAATCCATCCTACCTGCATTCCTGTGCACGGCGAAAACCAATCCAAGCTCACTTTAATGTCAGAATCACTTAGAAACGATGGTCGGGTTTGGGTACCTAAAAATAAAAACGAATCCCGCCCAGCAAAAGATATTCCAGAAAGCGAGCGCGACTATTTTTTAGAGCGTATTTACCCAAGTTTTGGAAATTTAGCTCCTCGAGACGTGGCGTCTCGACAAGCCAAATTTCGTTGTGACGAAGGCTACGGCGTTCAAGGGCAGGATGCCGTTTATTTAGACTTTAAGGATGCGATTGGGCGTTATGGTGAAGACAAAATCGCAGAAAAATACGGAAATCTTTTTCAAATGTACGATAAAATAACGGGTGAAAACCCATACAAAGCGCCGATGAAGATTTACCCAGCGCCTCATTATACAATGGGTGGCTTGTGGGTCGACTATAATTTGATGAGCACCGTGCCCGGTTTGTTTGTGGCTGGTGAGGCCAATTTTTCTGATCATGGCGCAAACCGTTTAGGCGCTTCGGCACTAATGCAGGGCTTGGCTGATGGGTATTTTGTGCTTCCTTATACAATCGGCGATTATATTGCGAATACAAAACTAGATAAAATCAATACCGAGAAAGCCGAATTTAAAGATTCAAAAAACAATGTGGAAACCGAAATCCACAAATTAATGAACATCAAGGGCAATCGCACAGTCGATAGTTTTCATAAAGAGCTGGGTCACACTATGTGGCACAACTGTGGCATGTCACGATCCGCTGGTGGTTTGGCTGAAGCGATAAAAAAGATAACTAGCATAAAGGCAGATTTTTGGGCCAACGTTAAAATTTCTGGCCAAGCTAATGATGTGAATCCCGAGCTAGAAAAAGCAGCGCGCGTGGCCGATTACATTGAGCTTGGGGAATTGATGTGCCGAGACGCTCTTCAGCGAGAAGAATCGTGTGGGGGCCACTTTCGCGAGGAACATCAGGACAATGGTGAAGCCAAACGTGATGACGAAAAGTTTTGTCATGTAGCAGCCTGGGAATGGAACGGTCCCAATAAAGTCCAAACTAGAAATACGGAAGAGCTTAAGTTTGAAAATGTAAAACTCGCAACACGAAGCTATAAATAGAGGTCATTTATGTCTGATAAATCAATTAACGTTACATTAAAAGTATGGCGCCAAAAAAACAAACGAGAAGCGGGCAAATTCCAAGAATACGAAGCAAAAAATGTTTCAACCGATGCTTCATTTTTAGAAATGATCGACTCAGTAAACGAGGGCCTTATTATCAAAGGCGAAGATCCTATTGCGTTTGATCATGATTGCCGAGAAGGCATCTGTGGCAGCTGCGGATTTATGATTAATGGAAATGCACATGGTCCAACTAAATCAACCACTGTTTGTCAGCTGCACATGCGAAACTTTAATAATGGTGATTCTTTAACGCTGGAACCTTGGCGAGCAACTGCGTTTCCTATTATAAAAGATTTAATGGTGGATCGATCAGCGTTTGATCGCATTATCAAAGCGGGCGGGTTTATATCAGTAAACACGGGCAATGCGCCAGATGGGAATGCGATTCCTGTTCCTAAAACAAGTGCTGACGAAGCTTTTAATGCCGCCACCTGTATTGGTTGCGGCGCCTGTGTAGCGTCTTGTAAAAATGCCTCAGCAGCGCTATTCACCTCGGCCAAAATTTCGCACTTAGGGCTTTTGCCTCAAGGCCAAGTCGAGGGAGAAAAACGAGCCTTAGGCATGGTTGGACAAATGGATGCCGAAGGGTTTGGGGCCTGCACAAGCACAGGAACGTGCTCGGCATCCTGCCCGAAGGACATCAGTTTGGTAAATATTGCTCGAATGAACCGGGACTATATGAAAGCCTCGTTTTCTAAAAAGCCAGAAACCCACTCAGGCGATGGCGCATAGTCGAAAGTCCAAATAATAGCAGTATTCTGAATAGTTAAATGTCAACGCCCCTCTAAATGTCTATCGTTAATAGAGAATAGATATAGTTTTGGGGGGGCCATGCTAAAAATCTTCTTTCTTGTTTTTTCTTTTATAATTTCCGCAAATGCTGAAAAACAAACCGCAAACGCAGTTCCAGGCGAATTTGTGGTCAAATTTAAAACGGATAATAAAAGTACAGTTTCCGCCATGGCAAACCGCCTCAGAAAGCAAATGGGTGTAGAAATTAAATCTGTCTTGCCTTTTCTAGGTGTCACAGTAGTTAAGTCCAATGACGATAAAAATAGCCTCGAAAAACTAAAAGCAAATCCCGACGTTGAGATCGCCGAACCCAATTATATTTATACTGCCAACTACTCATTTGGAACGCGATCTAACGACCCAGCGCTGGGAAAGCTTTGGGGCATGATAAATTCGGGACAGCCAGACTCAAAAGGGCAAGTCGGAACACCAGGAATGGACATTAACGCAATCAATGCGTGGAAAATACAAACCGGTTCACCAGACACTATCGTTGCTATTATTGATACTGGGGTAAATTACAAAGGAAAAGACATAGCGGCTAACATGTGGGTCAACGAACCAGAAAAAAATGGTAAACGTGGAATTGATGACGATGGAAATGGGTATATCGATGATATTTACGGCTATAACTTTGTCAAAGACTCGGGCGACCCAATGGATGACAACGGCCACGGGACTCATTGTTCAGGAACTATCGGAGCGATTGGTGATGATAATTATGGAATAGTCGGTGTCGCATGGAAGGCAAAAATCATGGCCTTAAAGTTCTTAGATGAAAAAGGCCGTGGAAAACTGGACCAAGCACTTAAGGCGTTTGACTACGCAATTAAAATGAAAGCAAAGGTAGTTAGTAACTCGTGGGCAGGTGGCGGCAATTCAGAAACGCTAAAGCAAGCCATTCAACGAACCAACGAAGCAGGAATGTTAGTCGTTGCGGCTGCCAGCAATGAAGCTAACGATAATGATGTTAACCCGGCCTACCCAGCTAGTTATGATATACCAAATATTATTTCCGTAGCGGCGATCGATAATCGTGGCGCTCTAGCCAAGTTTTCTAATTTTGGAAAATCTTCTGTGCACATTGCGGCTCCGGGAGTAAATATTTACTCTACCGTTCTAAAGGGCTACGATTTTTATTCTGGCACTTCGATGGCAACTCCGCACGTATCGGGTGTGGGAGTATTGATGGCCTCTCAATATCCCGACATGACGGGTGTTCAAATCAAGCAAGCGATTTTAAACTCAGCAAAGCCACTGAGGAATCTTCGCAACAAAGTTTCTACTGGTGGAATAATTGATGCTTACGCGGCACTTACCTTAAAGACAGTAGGTCCTGATCTTGAAGATCCAGCGAATTGGACAAGTAAAATGGAATACCATTTGTCCACCGACCATCCTTATAAACCACGTTTAAATAATGAATGGGAAATCAATGTTCCAGGTGCAAACGAAATTTCTGTTTATTTTCCAAAAATAGACACCGAATATAAATTTGATACCGTCAAACTTTACGATTCTGCCGGCGTACTCGTACAAACGCTATCCGGTGAAAACAGCGATTTATATTCAGATATTATTAAGGGAAACTATGTAAAAATAGTTTTAGTTACCGACAAATCGGTTCAAAAATACGGATTTGATATTACAAACGTGAGCTATCGATAGTGCTTTCTAGCCACCGCCGCCAGTATCTGGCGGTGGAGGCGGAGGCGCCACAAGTCGGCAGGTGTTTGAAACAAATTCAATATAACCGCTATGACAAATGAAATTGATTCCACCCTCATAGGTATTAGAAACATTGTAGTTCCCGTCTTGGTTATTGTAATAACACTTACCTAAATTATTTGTTGCACACTCAGAGGCGTGAATCGTGGGGATATCTGTACTGCACTCTAAAACAAAAGCCTGATTATTAGAAATATCCTGGTTTATTGTAAAATACCCAAAACCGATGGTGTTCAAGTATCGTATGAAATTATTCAACTGCATTTGGCCAACGGTCTGATTGTACTGGGATACGAGGTATTTTGTATTTTTATAATAAAATAAATCGTTGAAATAATAATAGCCATCACTTGGATTTGTACGTTTGGATAAATCTATAAAATAGTTTCCGCCCCGACAAACTTTTGAAGTCATTCTGATTTGAGCTTTCGAAGATGTTAATTTTGCGCCCGTAGCATCCGTGACAGTAACAGAGTAGTCACCCTGCTTATAAATTCTATCCAAATTGTCTGAATAAGACTCATAATGATCAACGCCATATTTTGGAGGAATTTCTTCTGTGTCGCGAAACCAATTAAATTTATAAGGACCCTTGCCACCCTGAACAGAAACGCCAATCGTAAAGTCGTATCCTTCATCTACTGTTTTAGAAAGAGGTTGTTTAGTAATTTTAAAAACCAAATCACTGGGAGTACCGCCACCTGTGCCCGTTCCGCCAGAACCCCCGGCGCCGCCGCTACCGCCCGCTCCACCACTGCCGCAGCCCAAACATGTTCCACTCGACCCGCCAGAACTGCCACCAGACGAGCTTCCACCCGTTCCGGTTGCCGACCCTGCTGAACCAGAACTTATTCCGCCAAACGTAGTTCCACCGCTTGTAGGTGATTTCGCAATTCCCTTAGCACTACCAGAATTTAAACCGCCAGCCGTGCTAGATGCCGCCGGTATTTGAGACCCATGAGTTGCCGTACCAGAAACCGATGATGAGTTAGAATTAGTAGGTGTGCCCGCGCCCGAACCACCGCAGTTTTGAAAAGAAACGGATAATGTTAAAAATCCTAAAATGAATCTAAGCTGCTTGACCTTCATAATCCCCCACCGAACAAAATATATCGGTGCAAAACGAGTTCCGCCTGATCGCTACTATATCGGTTTTCAACAATGGGACTTTAAACACTGTCAAAATAAACGACGACGGATCAAAATGAGATTTAAAATTCGTCTAAATTTTGCACAGTCGGGATTTATTTGTGTTTTGTTTTATCGATTCGTTTATTTACAACGCCTTCTAAAAAAGAACTTATTTTTAAGTTAATATAGTCAGGAAAGTCCAGTTGCGTGCAGTGACTGCCGTAAGGAACCTCTACAAATTCTGAATCCGCGATCTGGGAAGCCATTTCTTCTTGATAGGATTTTGGCGTTACGTTGTCGTTCTCGCCGGAGATGATAAGAGTGGGCACTGTTATCGAGGCCAGAACTTTTTCGCCATTGAAAAGCATCATGTCTTCAAAAAGACGCAAAAACACATCTAGATTCAATTCAGCAACGCCTTTGGCATAGACCTCGATATCTTTAAAGTGAGTGAGCTTCAAATTAAAACCCCCAACTACCGCAACTGCGCGCATAGAAATAGGATTATAAACCGCCATTTTCCAAATTCGCGTTAGTAGTTCTGGTGAATCTTTGAATTGATGTTTTACCCAAAAGAAAAAAGGCTCGACAATATCCAAACCAAACATTCCTTTTATAGGATTCCTAGCAAAACCATTTATAAGGGTGATGCTTTTGAAGCGTTCGGGAAACTGATCGTAGGCCGAAAATAGAACAGGCGCCCCAAAACTATGGCCCACAAAGTGCGCTTTGCTTATTTTTAAATCGTCAAGAATCGAGGCAATGTCTTTCGCTGTCGATGCAATATTCAAATTTTCAAGATCGGCAACAGGATAACTTTGATGGTGGCCTCGCAAATCAAATGTTATAACTTGGGTGAAGCGGCTAAAATATTTAACCTGATGATGCCAATGATTCATAAGGCAGGCGATTCCATATACAAAGATTATCGGCTCGCCTTTGCCTCGAGTTTCATAATAAATTTCGGTCCCATCAAAGCTAGAAATTTTTTTGGATTGTTTGGCTATGAGTTCCATCATTCTAAAAATAGCACTTTTATAATGCTTTCCCCAACTTTAATTCGATCCCCGCTAATCAAAACTGACGATTCAAAAGCTGAATCGTTTAATGTCACTTTACTTAAATCAAAATTAACAATTTTAGCCCCATCTGGCGACGGCAAAATTTTAAAAGCCAAATCTGGAGACTCTTCGTCGAACAGGGCAATATCCAAAGAACTAAAACCAGCAGTTCTAGGTCCAAAGGTAAGCACTTTTGATTCGTCCGTTTGGACGCCTTGTATAAACTGGAGCTCCACCTTTGGGTTAAAAGCCAAAATTTCTTCTGGCTGAGATGTATTTAATGCATTCTGATTGATCTCCTCCGCCAATTGATCGCGCCAGGTTTTAGTTGGGAAATACTCTTCCATCTCTTTTTCATCGAACAAGCGAACGATGAACTCGGTATTTCCGACCATAAATTTGGTCTCAGGATAGAGGGCAATTTTGCGAACGACCGTATCGTGAATGATTAGCCCATTGCGAGAATTCTGGTCGATTAGAATGGGAATTCCGGCTTCATCAAAAGCAATCACCGCGTGCAAAGTGGACACATTTGGGTCGCGAATTACCATATCGGCATTCTTACGCCCAAGGGTCGCTTTGTCTTTGATTTTGAATAGTTGACCCTTTTGAATTCCTTCAAGAATTTCAATAACTAAGCCCATACTACTATCAGATCATTTTTTAATTTTATCGTCCAATAACTTTAACTTGAGGATGGACTAAAGCCATGATATCAGATGACTTCCTTGCTCACAGCTTTGCAGTTTTTTATAGCAAATTACGGCACAATATTAGGTGTGGGCTTTAACCGAAAGGACCTATAATGAAGGTAAAGTACGAATATCCCAAGGTAATCCATTTCTACGAAGGTGTAATCATGTTACACCCAGACGTATCTGCTGATGAACAAAAAGAGTTCTTCAAAAAGAATAAAGAAATATTGAAATCGTTCTCTGGTGAATACCAGGCGGTCGAGTCTTGGGGCA
>JAYVPD010000077.1:0-8427 GCA_043757515.1 Pseudobdellovibrionaceae bacterium | reverse complement strand
TAGTTTACACCCGAAATAGTTCCTTCAAATTCAGTTTTAATTGCTAGTTTTTGTCCTTGATCATTTTTTGCTTCTATTGAAAATTGATAATCACCGGCAGGGACGGGGTTTCCATTTTCATTCTGGCCATTCCAGGGCAATCGATTTTCGCCTTCTTTTAGATTGTTTAATTTGTAAGACTTAATGACTTCGCCGTCTGCATTGCGCACAGTGATTGCCACTTCTTTGGCTTTTTGCGGAAGATTAAAGATAAAATCATGGGACTTGTCGCCTTTGGCCCGCATGACTTTGGACGAATCACCGGCAACGGCTTTACCAATAAGCTGAAGAACCTGAAATTGTTCTGCCGGCTTCTGGCCATTTTTTAATTCTGTTAATGTAGTATTCATGTTCTGCATTTGCTCGAGTGATGAAAAGCTAGCTAGTTGAGCTGCCATCTCGTGTGACTTAAGAGGATTGGTAGGATCTTGATTTTTCATTTGTGCCATCATCAATTTAAAAAACGCGTCTTTATCGAGCTTGTCGTTACCTACTGCTCGCGTTTTTTTGGAAGGATCAGTCCAATTGGGATCGCTGACTTTATTTAGGACATCACCAACACTATCGCCGCCCAGTTTTTTTAAATCGGCTTCATTCAATGTAGCTTGAGACGAATTGGCCGACGTCGCTTTCGTTGTCGTGCTGCCAAAAGCATTAACCCCTAACTTTGCATTTACTAATGTCATACGCACTCCTGTTTTTATTATACCTCTTAAAACGGGAAAATGAGATCTAGACTGATCCACTTTAAGTCAAAAGTAGAGGGGCAAAATTTGCCCCTCTCATAGATAGAAATTAGAATACCTTTATGCAACTAGATTCAATCCCTTGGATTTACCATTAGAACTCGCGCTGCTGCTCGTTTCCGCAGGAGGCAATGGTTCTGACTTTCTAGGGGCATACCCTGTGACTTTCGGCGGCTCAAAAAGCGCTTCCCGCTGGGGTCTTCCACCAAATTGGTCCTGAAATTGATTCCAAAATTGCCTTGTATCCCGTGAATCTTGATTTTGGTTAAAGTGGTTATTGTTGTGAGTTTGATTCTCAACATTTGTTCGCACTACCGAATCAATTTTTACAGAATCCAAGGTAATCTTTTGCTGCGACAAGCTGTCTCGCAAAGACGACAGATTGGATTCTAGCATCTTTTTGGTATCTTTGTTGTCAGCAATCATCTGCAGTTGCACTCGACCATCTTTCAGCTGCACATTAAGCTGAATTTCGCCAAGGCCTTCGGGGGTCATTTTGACTTTCATTTCCCCGCCGCCATTTTTCACCAAATACTGAGCTTGATGAAAAACAGTCTGGATGTTTTTCTCCACGACGTCCTGGTTAATTTCGCGTCCTGCCATTGGCGCCTGCGCACTCTGCCCAGCTGCGGGTCCGTTTAAAGAATTATCTTTAAGCTCACCGCTTGCTACCAATGTTGTAGCCAAAAGACTTTTTATATCGTCGCCATCTGTCGGCTTTGCAGAGGATGATTCCACTCGCTTGCCCTCTGGATTTTTCTCGCCTTTACTGAAAAAGTCCGAGCCTCCTTTGGGGCCACCGCTAGGAATACTCAACTTGCTCACAAGCCCGGGCGTTGCATCGCCTGGACTTATGTTCACGTTGTCGAGCTTGCCCGACATCATATTCAGATTCGACTTTGGCAACGACTCGATAACCGAAGCTTTCTCCATTCCATAGTTTTTAGCTAACAATGGAGACGCAACAACGGTTGCCGATTTGTCGACGCCTAGCTCGCCACTATCGGCCTCGTCTGCAATCGTCCGCCAGGGTTGATCACTTGATTCCATCAATGCGGCTTTTAAACCGTTATCAGGAGCAAAGACTTCACCTGTTTTAGGATCGTAAATAAATTCACGATCTTGCGGAAGATTCAAACCCTCTGCAGCTAGTGCCGAGTTTCCAGCCAAAGACAAATCTCGATAGGAATCCAGAGCGACCTGTTGTCGAGCGGACTTGGGCGCGACTTCACTTTGGGCGATAATTGGTATCGGAGTCAGGGCCTGTGGTTGCCAAAAACTTTGGTTCATTTGTTCCAAAGACTTCTGCAAAGCATCTCGCTGTGATTTGACTTTATCAAAACGCTGCTGCGTAAGGCCCAGAGCCGATACACTGACTATTTTATTTAGTGCCGACGAAGTTTCCGCGGTCCTTGCATCGATTTTTCCCAAATCCTGAACAAGATCCCCGTATAGGCCTTTAACCTTTACAGCAGAGTCTTCATCAAGATCGAGTTTTTCGACGACACGATCGGCTGACTGGTCAGCAGGAAGAGATAATTCTTGCGGGCTGAGCTGACTGAATGCCTCGACTATTCTAGCTGGAGGTATTTGAAATTCACTCTCTAACGAGTCCATAAATTTCTTGAGACGTTCTTCTTTAGTCTCTTTTTTAGTCACTCTGCTTTGGTCGAATTCAGATTTAACACTCTTAATTCCTGAATCGCTCGCATCTTTAGTCTCTGCCGATGAATCTTTTTCTTCTTTGGCTGCTTCTTTTAAAGCTCCTTTAGATTCATCTTTTGCTGATTTCTGTCCTTGGACTGAAACAGATCGTCTCGAATCGGGCACGGATGTCCGCTGAGATATCGGTTCTTTGTCTATCTTGGACTGATCAACTTTTCGGTCAAGTTCCTTGCTGAACGCTTCTGATTCGACACGGTTTTCTTTCTCCGGTGGGCTGTCTAGAGCTTTCCCCTCTCTTTTCTGCACACCAGTCACCATGCTTTTCGGCATGATCGAAACCGGTTGAACGTTCAATTGTCCTCCTTCCTTTAGGGCTTGGTTGCATCAACGGGTGCCCCTTCTTTTTTAGGTTGAGTGGCTTGCGCAGGTTTTCTGCTGCTATAGCCTGCATATTTCTCAGATAGCACTTGCGCCCTATCTGCTTTAAGCAAATTCAAAATATCCGCCGCACTTTTCTTTTTCATTTTAGTTAAAATGTCCACGGCTAAATCTTCATCTAGGCTTTCGAAAACTTTAGCTGCTTGGGATGACTTCATCTGGGAATAGACTTGAACCAAAGTATCAATTTTAGCTTGGTCCGTCTTAACCCGTTCTTCTAGCTGGGCGGAAATTTCTTTTCTGATATTTTGAATTTCTTTGATTTTAGAATCTAAGTCTGTTTTCTGAGCTTGAATTTCCGCTTCCCAAGTCTTTAATTCTTCTTCTTTTTGATCCAAAGCTTTTTTTCTATCTTTAAAATCTTTCACAAAGTCAAAATCGAGCCCTTTATTGTCGGACGCTTTTACTTCCTCGGATGCAGCTGGCGTACCAGCGACCGCTTTATGAGATTTTTCGCTCGAAGGCTTTTCTTCGGCGACTTTTTCATTTGCAAAGGTTGGAGTTGTGAATGAAAAGTGTACGGTGCTAAGCCATTTTTCCAAAACTTCACTGTTTTCATATCCAAAATAGGCACAGGCAATTCCCATCATGGTAAAAACAATCGCCAAAGGAGAAAAACTATTTCTACGGCGTTGGGCAGATCTGACTTTTCGATTTAGCTTCATTGGTGGAGCCTGTTCTTTCAACGGAAACTGAGTCCGCTTTTTATTAAAATCAAGCGAATCGCCATCATTAGATTTTCTTAGCATTTGATCTAAATATCGTTCATGTACTTTCATTTCTTGTTCCTGCTTGAAAACCGCAAAATCGAAATCTCGTCGTTTTCTTTTTGCTCGCTTTTATTCGCCTCATCCACAAACTGCTGCTTTTTCTTTTCTTTGACCTTCTCTATTATTTTATATTCTATTGCTTTGGTTTTCAAAATTTCCCGCTTGGACTCGACTTCTTTTTCATTTTCCTCGACGACCAGTTTCTGATTGGCAATTCGTACGTCCTGAAGTTTTTGGAACTGATTGGAATCGGACAGAATGCTATTCTGGAGCGCGTTTGGCACGGAAGCATTAATTTCAAGTTCAAAACTCTTAACTCGTGCTTTTTTCTTTTGATCGACTAAACTTTGCAAGTATTCAATTTCACTATTTAGCTTAGCTAACGCCAACTGAAAATCAGTTTTGGCGAGGTCTTCTTGAATCTTGCGATGCTCAAGAACTTTTTGCATTCTAAAATTAAACTTCATACTTTCAGTTTACATTATTTTATTGGCGAGTTGTGGAAAAATCCCAATTTGTCTTTTTCTCTGTACTTTCTGCTTATGATTTTAAAAATATCATCAGAGGAAAGTCCTAATGGAATTCCATCTACGGTTTTATATAGAGTTTTTTCCTCGACCAGACTAGATGAAAGATCATTCACCGAACCCGGAGATCGCGCCTCTTGATTTGCTTTGCCAGTGGGGAATTCCAGGCCTGCTCCATTTTTAGCTAGCGAACTATCTGCTCCGGAAGCGCCCTTATAGATGCTCCAATTTTTTCCATCATAAAGACCTTTGCTATTTAGCAGCGACATTATCTTATCTTGTGCGGCCGCTGATTTTTTTGCCAACATCGAATAAGCAAAATTAGCAATGGATTTATTTATTCCAGCATTTATCATCGCCTCTTTAGACATCAAAACTGATGTTGAATATTTTTTGCCGTCTAAATAGAAATAGTCCTTTTTAGTGTTGAATTTTAATCCTTTATATTCTGATGTTTCTTCCAATGATTTGAATAACTGATGAAAGCTATCAATGGCAGCTGTATTGGTTGAAAAAATTAAATTTGACGGAGCCGGCAAACCGTACTGGTCCGCTGCAAAATTTGCTGAAGCCGAACCGTCCAATGGAAACGCGGCAACATCTTCCATGGTTTGGTGCGCCTGTTCAGCCGACACTCTAAAGCCCCCTTGAGCGCCAACGGCTTCAACTCCCATGGATTGAAGCGTAAAGGCGGCTAAACAAACATTATTCTGATAGGTTGTTAGGACACTTGTATCTGCGCAGCCTTGCGGACTAACTGAACCTGCGGTCGTTTGATCATTGATAATGCTTTGTCGTAAACCTTCGGCTTCTGTATTTAAATCTAAACCCACTTGTTGTGTTTTTGTTACAGACGAAAAATTCACACCATTTGAAGTTTCAGCTGTTTGAAATATTCCATAAGATGTACCCGGAGGTGCTACCAATTGGTTTTGTTGATTAACTTTATCAACTTTTTCATTTATAATTTGATCCGTAGTGAAAGCCGTTTGCGAGGGCAACGTATTTCCGTAAAGCTTGAAAGAAAAAAGTATGAATAGTGTCCAAGCATACTTAATCATAGCTTTCTAGTTCCCTACAAAAAGCTGTTGTAGTTGCTTAAGTGTTTGTGAATAACTGGCACCATCTTCAACTCGCTGTCTTAAAAAATCATTGATCGAATCAATTAATTTGACGGCCTTATCGATTTTTGGATTGGCCCCAGGTTTATAAGCTCCAATATTGATCAAGTCCTCAGCTTCTCTGTAAATAGCTAAATTTTCCCTGAGCTTTTGGGATAGCTTTTGCTGATCTGGCTTAGTTACATTTTTCATGACTCGACTGGCAGATGCCAAAACATCAATAGAGGGAAAGTGGCCCCTTTGCGCTAGCGATCGCGACAGTACTATATGGCCATCGACGATGGAGCGAACGGAATCCCCGATAGGATCATTCATGTCATCGCCTTCAACTAATGTTGTATAGAGGCCCGTAATACTGCCTTTGTTTTCAAAATTCCCAGCCCGTTCTAAAAGTTTAGGCAGTTGGGCAAAAACAGATGGTGTGTAACCGCGCGAAGACGGCGGCTCACCAGAGCTTAAACCGATTTCCCGCTGAGCCATTGAAAACCGAGTGATTGAATCCATCATTAAGAGTACATTTTGTCCCTTTTCGCAAAAATATTCTGCGATCGCTGTAGCCACATAGGCGCCGCGCATACGCAGCAAAGGACTCTGATCACTAGTGACACAAACAACGACGGTTTTTTTCATGCCCTCGGCACCCAGATCATTTTCAATAAATTCTCGAACTTCTCGACCGCGCTCTCCAATTAACGCGATGACATTTATATCTGCATTTGTATAGCGGGCCATCATGCCTAATAACACTGATTTCCCAACACCAGATCCCGCCATAATGGAAACCCGCTGACCTAATCCTACCGTCAGACAGGAATTAATCGCGCGAACTCCAAGATCTAACGGCATGGTAATGGGTTCCCTGTGCAGGGGATTAACAACTTCGGCATACAAAGGTCGTTCTTCAAAATCTTCAATTTCTGGTCGCCCATCTAAAGGCAAACCAAGGCCATTTACGACTCGGCCGATAAGTGCATCGCCCACTCGAACCGTGGCACTTTGTTTTGCTAGCACTATTTTAGATCCTAAACCTACGCCCCGCATTTCATTTAAAGGCATGATAAGCACGTCTTTGTCTTTAAATCCCACTATCTCGCCCAAAAAGGATCTCTCCAATCCGTTTGGAAAAATTTCGACTACTCCACCAACGGCGGCTCCGGGTAGATACCCCTTGATCATAAGACCTACGACTTCTTTTACTTTACCGCTGTCCTTAGATAAATGAATATTAGAAATTATTTGATCATATTTTTCGATATTTATTTTTGAATTCAAATCCATAATTACTCGGATTCATTTGTAAGTTTAATTGGAGATCTTACTTTGGGCCATGCATCGCTTAGATGCTCCCAGAGTTTATGCAAGCGCTGCTCGATTCGCGAATCAATTTCACCGTAGTTAGTTTCCACAATGCAACCGCCAGGCTGAATACTTGCGTTGCCTTCGAGTTTTACTTTTTTCAAAAATTCGAATTCCCGAGACCCTGAATTTCTCTTAATGTCTTCAATAAACTCAAGCTGTTTATCAGAAACTTGGACGGTGATATTTTCTTCATCCTGGGCCAAACTCATTGCCTGGCGCATGACATCGACAACTATTTGATTATCAAGTTCTATTTGCCGAAGCGATATACGCGAAGCCATATGATACACAAGTTGAATAAGATGGCTTTCATTTTGAATTTCGAGTTCCGATTTCAATTTTGTTACCTTTACAAGTAACTGATCTAGCTCGTCTAATTTTGCTTTTATTTCTTTGGATTTTTCCTGATAAGCGCGATTGGTGCCTTCATCTAGGCCCAAATCATAACCTTCTTTATAGGCAGTTTCTTGGATATCTTTAAGTTTGTGGATAGCCAGCTCTTCCGCTTTAGAACCCAGATCTTGCTTTTGTAATTCTTCAACGCCGGTCTGTTCCCTAATCACCGGGTTCATAATAAAATCGGAGCCCCTCTTAATTTCGGCTAAATAATCTAGCGCCTGGATTGGTGTACCCAAATTAAATTGAGTCGGCGTGTACTCTACGACGACGTCCCGAGCTCGTTCTTCTTTTAAAATAGATCGACTAAACCATGGCATCTTCTGAACCACCTCTAGCGATTAGGATCTTGCCTTCAGCTTCCAATCGTCGTGCCACATTTACGATCTCTTGCTGCGCGCCTTCAACATCAGACAAGCGCGACGGTCCCATATTATTTAAATCTTCACGAAGCATATCGGCAGCCCGTGCAGAAATATTCTTGAAAACTTTTGCTTTGATTTCTTCGCCGGCAGTTTTCAATGCAAGTAGTAATTTGTCGTTAGGTACTTCTTTAAGAAGAGACTGAATTCCGCGGTCATCGATTTTGGTGATATCGTCAAACACAAACATCAACTTGCGAATTTCTTCGGCCAAAAGAGGATCTTTTTCTTCTAATCGAGACATAATCGACGTTTCTGTATTTTTGTCCATTACGTTTAGCATTTCCGCCACTGGCTGAACGCCACCCAAAGTAGATTGTTCAACGCTGGCTGTATTGGCTAGCTGATTTTTTAAAACCTTATCAATCTCTAAAATTAATTCAGGATCAACATGTTCTAAATTGGCCATCCTTAAAACCACTTCCGCTTGCAACGTGTCTGGTAAGCGCTTTAGAACTTCACCTTTTTTCTCGGGCTCTAGATGAGCTAAAATTACCGCTACCGTTTGAGGATGTTCATTTACTAAAAAGTTAGCCAAGGATTTAGCGTCAACCATTTCTAAGGATTCTAACGAACGTGCATTACCTGATGCTAAGTTTAGACCACCCAAAATTCCACGCGCGCGGTCTTCACCGACGGCTTCTACTATGCTATCTTTGCTAGAAATCTGATCTGAAAAAATGTACTCATCCGTCTCGCTTACCATTTCATAAAATTCTTCTAGTACTTTTTTGGTAACATGAACCGGCACTATTCGAAATTTGTTCATAACATTAATTAATTTTCTAATATCGGCATCGTCCATACGATTAAGTAGAATTTTTACGGCGTCCTTACCTATATAGTTAAGTAGTATAGCGGCTTTATCAAAACCCTTAAGGACATCAAACTCAATGTTTTCTGCTCTGACTACTTTCACTTGTGGTCATCCTTTCTTACAAGCC
>JAYVPD010000076.1:0-8427 GCA_043757515.1 Pseudobdellovibrionaceae bacterium | reverse complement strand
GCATAGAAGTTTCCTCTCACTTTTGATCGACCTTCGCGTACGTAAAACTCAAACTCATCTCTAAATTTAGATACAAAGCTAAGCACCGGCAGCGCCGCCGCATCAGACAGAGCGCAAATCGTGCGGCCCTTCATATTGTCTGCAACTTTTACTAATAAATCGATATCTTGAAGGCGACCTTTGCCATCCAAAATCGAATGCACAATTTTGTTTAACCAACCCGTACCTTCGCGGCACGGAGTGCACTGCCCACACGATTCATGATGATAGAAATGCATCAAAATTCCCAACATATCCACCATACATTGCGAATCATCAATCACGATCACCGCGCCAGAACCCAACATTGTTCCCATTTGCGCGAGGCACTCGTAATCCATTGTCGCTTTTATCGCTTCATCTGCCGTTAATACCGGAGCTGACGAGCCCCCCGGGATAACAGCTTTTAATTTACGACCGGGCTTCATCCCGCCGCCTTCGTTATTGATTAAATCATTCAAAGAATAGCCCAGGTTCACTTCATAGTTTCCTGGCTTGCGCACATTTCCACTAAGCGAGAATAATTTAGTTCCTGCTGATTTTTCAGTGCCGAATTTTTTATAAGCGGCCGAACCATCGCGAATAATATATTTAACAGCGGCCAATGTTTCGACGTTGTTCACGATCGTTGGCTTTTGCAAATAGCCTTTAACTGCCGGAAACGGCGGCTTCAATTTTGGCTGGCCCTTTAATCCTTCAAGTGAAGACAGCATACCTGTTTCTTCGCCGCAGATATAAGCGCCCGCACCGCGGTACACGTCCATATCGTGATCAAACCCCGAACCTAAAATGTTTTTACCTAAAAAGCCAGCCTTGTAAGCTTCCTGCAAAGCCTGTTCTAGAACTTGAACCGGGTAATTGTATTCACCGCGAACATAAATATAACTTTTTTTACATCCAATCGCATAGGCTGACATAATCATGCCTTCAATTAATTGATGAGGCGCTCGCTCCATCATTAAGCGATCTTTGAAAGTTCCGGGTTCGCCTTCATCGGCATTGCAAACTAAATAGCGAGGTTCATTGTTTTTAGGCAAAAATCCCCACTTCATTCCTGTCGCAAAGCCGGCACCACCGCGCCCGCGGAGGCCGCTGGCTTTTACTTCGTCAATAATTTGCTGCGGTTGCATTTTAAATGCTTTTTCTAAATTTACATAACCGCCGTGTTTTTTGTAACCATCCAAGAAGCGAAACTCATCCAAATGATAAAACTCGGATAACAATTTTGTTTCCATTATTTCATTCCTCGCAAAATATTCATCGCCGATTCCGGCGTAAGGTTTTCATAATATTTATCGTTAACTTGCATCATCGGCGCGGTTCCACAAGAACCCAAACATTCAACTCGGGAAACAGTAAATCGACCGTCCGTTGTAATTTGATCCAAATGCACGCCCAATTCATGGCAAATATGATTCGTCAATTCACGACCACCTTCAAGAGCACACGAAATATTCGTGCACACTTGAACGTGATGTTTGCCCACTGGCTTTTGATTGAACATAGTATAGAACTTAAAAACCTCATTGATTTTAGACACGGGAATATCCATTACCTGGCTTAAATGATGAATAATATCCGTTGTGATATAGCCCTTATTTTCTTTCTGCGCCACATAGAGCGCAGGAATAATCGCAGACTCTTTAACTTCATATCGCCCAAGTTCTTTTTTGACTGTCGCCAGCCCTTCGGCAGAAAGTTTAAACTGAGTTTTAACAGGTTCTAACATCTATGTCTCCTATCGATCTAATTCGCCAGCAATAACGTTCATACTTGCGACCGTCGCAATCGCATCAGCTAACATCGTTCCTTTTACTAGGGACGGAAACGATTGGTAAATGGCAAAACACGGTGGTCTGACTTTCAAACGATACGGATTAGCCGAACCATCACTGACTAAATAAAATCCAAGTTCACCATTGGCCGCTTCCGTTGCGTCGTATACTTCACCGATCGGAGGGCGTAGGCCCTTTATCACCAACATGAAATGATTCATCAACCCTTCAATGTTGCCATATACGTCTTTCTTTTCAGGCAGAACAATGCCTTTGTCTCGAACTGTGAAATCACCGCCAGGAACATTTTTGCACACTTGTTCGATGATTCTTAAACTTTGGCGCATTTCTTCGATGCGCACCAGATAACGATCATAAATATCGCCATTTGTTCCAACGGGAACATCAAAATTTAGTCCGTCGTAGCCATAATAAGGCGACGTTTTTCGAAGATCTAAATTCACACCGCACGCACGCAGCAACGGCCCTGTATAGCCCCAGTTAATAGCATCTGCTGCTGAAATGGGCGCAACACCTTGAGTTCGTTTAATAAAAATTTTGTTATCAATCATGAGCCGTGAAATTTCATCCACACCGGCGCGCATTTCTTTGCAAAATGCCATCACTTCGTCAAACCAACCATCTGGCGCATCCTGGGCCATGCCGCCAATTCGAGTCATGGAAACAGTTAATCGAGCACCGCAAAGACGTTCAAAAAGCGTGTAAACTTTTTCTCTGTAGGTAAACAAATGGAAAAACGCAGTCAAGGCTCCTAAATCCACGCCGCCCGTACCAACAGAAATAATATGATCAATGACTCGAGATAATTCGCACAAAATCACACGCATGGCTTGTGCTTTGGGCGGGATTTCAATTCCGAGCAATCGTTCAACAGTTTTGCAATAACCCACGTTATTCATCGGTGCTGAGCAATAATTCAAGCGGTCAGTGTAGGGAATCACCTGATTGTATGGATGGGTTTCTGCCATTTTTTCAAAACAGCGATGCAAATAACCGATTTCGCAATTCGCGCGAACAATCGTTTCGCCATCCAGTTCAGCCATCACTCGCAAAGTTCCATGCATAGCGGGATGCGAAGGACCAATGTTAAGCGGCACAAGGTTGTCATTCAAAACATCACCGCGCTCGTCCCCGTCATTGTCAAAATGCACAGGAAGAACTTCATTGCAATGCTGCTGGCGATCCGCTTCGTAGTCTTTACGCAAAGGATGGCCAACAAACTGATGGTGAGTTAATATTTTTCTCAAATTTGGGTGACCGTGAAACCGAATGCCAAACATATCATAAGCTTCGCGCTCGAACCAATCGGCGCCTTTCCACAATTTGGTTGCCGTTTCTACATGTTCGCCTTCAGCAAGCTGAGTTTTCACACGTAACCGACGACCATCGCGCGATGAAAATAAAGCGTATACTACATCAAATCTTTTTTCACGTTCCGGAAAATCAACACCACAAACATCCATCAAAAAATCAAATTTTTGATTTAATTTAAGATGTCGCAACATCGGCAACACGTCTTCCTTTGGAACTTCTAACGTGTCGTCGCCTACAGCATGAGTAAAACGATACTGATTTGTATTAAAGTGTTTATCTAAATCACTTTTTAATTCTTCGATTTTATTCATTGGGCCCTGCTTTGATTTGTAGAGACTCATAGGGATTCTTCCAGTTATCGCGCCATGGTCGCGGCTGATTGCTGGCAATCATTCGCTGCAACAACATTACCCCGTCCAAAACGGCTTCCGGTGTTGGAGGGCACCCTGGAACATAAACATCCACTGGGATCACTTTGTCAGCGCCTTGCAAAACATGGTACGCACGATAAAAACCACCCGAGCTAGCACACGCGCCCATAGACAAAACATATTTTGGCTCTAACATTTGTTCGTAAATTCGCACTAATATGGGCGCCATTTTTTCTGTAATCGTACCGGCCACCAGCAAAAGATCTGCTTGTCGCGGAGAAAACCGCACGACTTCAGCACCAAATCGGGCCAAGTCATACCGAGGGCCCATCACACTCATCAATTCAATTCCGCAGCAGGCTGTTCCGTAAGGAAGTGGCCACAAAGCGTTTTTTCGCCCCCAAGCTACGATGGCTTCCAGCTTTGTTGTAAACGCAAAAGATCGTGACATTTCGTCGATACTTTTTTCGGCCATACTTTCACCTCGTTTTCATCTAGACATATAATGGTTACTTTAATTTTAGTTTCATGACAACTTTATTTGCAAAACTGCGGGGTTAGCTCCTGCGACACACCTCACGATGCGAATCTAAAAAATCACTTCGAAAAGCACTCATTTTGAACTTAAAAAACAGAACTGCCTGATTATAATGCAAATTTCCTTAGACATTGGCACGATTTCATTTTGTAATAGGACTCGACCTTGATCCTTAATAAAAGTTCGACAACACGGAGTTGTCGGGCAGGATCACAAGGACTCCAGGGAGGGGTATGAAAGCTCTATTTTTTTTAGCATTGGCAATGACATCAGTGTCTAATGCCACAGAAACAAGTTATTTAATAAAATATAAATCGAGTCGGGCGATGGAGCAGGCGCTGCAGAAATCGACGATGTCCTCGGCTGTGAAGAGCGGTCAAAAACTAGAAGTCATCACTGACCAACTTGTCAAAGTATCGGGCCCAATTGCTGATGCCGCCACGATGATGAAAAATTCAAATATAGAATACATTCAACCCGACTATGCATTGGGACTTATTGAAAATAGAAATTCACAGAGCCAAGATCAACGCGCTCAAGTTATGCAATTTCTAAAAGCGAATCCACAACTACTGACAGTGCGTCCGGGCAGTGATAATCCTCCGATCCCGATCGCTCCGGCTTCATTGCAAGGACTAGACCCGCTTGTTGGAAAACAGTGGGGCATGCTGGATATGGGTGCGGTTCAAGCGTGGGCCCAAGCAAAAAATAATAAAACCATCATCGTTGGAATTATCGATTCAGGAGTGGACTACACGCACCCCGATTTGATGGCCAACATGTGGAAAAACCCGGGTGAAACGGGAATGGATGCTCAAGGTAAAAACCGCGCAAACAATGGAATTGATGATGATCGCAACGGCTATGTCGATGATGTTGTCGGTTATGATTTTGTAGACAATGACCCCTTGCCGTTTGATAAATCGGCGCCGATTTGGCAGGTCGCTTTAATGGGCCGAAACCCTGGACACGGCACTCATTGCGCTGGAAATATCGCGGCAAAAGGGAACAACGGGATTGGCATTTCTGGTGTGGCGCCGAATGCTCAAATTATGGCGTTACGATTTATTTCGGACAAAGGCAGTGGCACGACTTCAGCAGCTATCAAGGCGATTCGGTACGGCGTCGACAATGGGGCTAAAATTTTGAATAACTCATGGGGTTCCACCGGCGAAGATCCCAAGGAAGCAATAGAAAACAAAGCCCTTCAAGAAGCCATTCAGTATGCAGAATCCAAAGGTGTTTTATTTATTGTGGCTGCCGGCAACGGAATCAATGGCAAAGGCTATGATAACGATACCTCAAAAACGCCCGCTTACCCAGCGAGCTATGCTATTTCTAATATCATTAGCGTGGCCGCGATTGATTCGCAAAATCAACTAGGATCGTTTTCAAATTATGGAGCCAAGACGGTTCACATTGGTGCTCCTGGCGTAAAAATATTTAGCACGGTCGTCGGCGCAAAATATTCTGATCAGCCAATTCCATTTCTGGCTACCTGGGATGGCACTAGTATGGCAGCTCCGCACGTTTCTGGCGCGGCGGCTTTGTATTGGGCTCAATACCCAAATAAAACGATGTCCGAGGTAAAAGAAGCGATTATTAAATCAGCGATCGCGATCCCGGCATTGCAGGGAAAAACTGTCAGTGGCGGCAAACTGAATTTGGTTAGTCTTTTAAGATATAACTAGAACTTAAATAAAAAAAGAGAGGGGCTTGGCCTCTCTCTTTTTTTTGAAATCCTTTAAATTAAATTTCGACTTCTATTTGATTCGAACTTTCACATCTTTTTTCGATTTTATTGCGCCTGAAACTTCTAAAATTCCTCGAAAATTTTCAATATCGCCGACAGAGCCGGTAACGCGTAAAATTCCACGAAAGTTTTTTACCGATTTCACGTTCCCTTTAATTTCTAAGATTCCATGAAAGTTTTCAATCGGACCTGAATTCGCAACTACGCAAGCAACACCACGATAGTTACTAATGGTTTCGATGGAAGTCGCATCAATCAATGATAAGGCTCTGAAATTATCTAGACTATTAACTGTTTTAGCATTGATCCTAGTAAATAAACTTCTAATATTTTCTAGTTTACCGACTCCTTTAATATTATTCAAAATTAAAATACCCTGAAAGTTTTTGCCGCTCACTTCGCTTCTATTTTCAATTTTCAATAGCCCATGAATGTTTTCAAAATAATCTAATTCTGAATTCTTAACTATAGGAAATTTAATGCGAGCCAAATCGCCGCAACTTACGCTAGCTCCGCTAAGATTTCCATCATCATCAGCGTTGACTACGTTTTTAGTGTCTTTATCGTCATCATCATTTTCCTTACCAGCGCACTCGTTTTTACCGTCTTTGTGATCGTCATCTTTTTTGGCTACATGATCATGATCGTCGTCACAGTCGTCGTCTTTATCGTCGCCTTTTTTAGCTACATGCTCGTGATCATCATCGTCATCTTTTTTAAATCCATGGTCATGATCATCGTCATCTTTATAAACATCTGTATGACTCTTATCTTCAATTTTTCCACCCTGTTTATGATCGTCATCTTTATGGTGCAAACAAACCTTTTTTGGTACGGTGCCAGGAGCTGTGCCGCCGCCTGAGCCAGTAGTTGGAGGAACCAAAACGGGAGGCAAAGTTGTTGGTGGAGCCTTAGTTGGTGCAGACGTCGGAGGAGCTGACGCTGGAGGCGTAGTTCCCGCAATGACTGTTCCCGGAGGAGACCCTGCTCCTGGAGGAGCTACTATATCAGATGGCGGAGCGAACGAAGTTGGCGGCACCACATCAGATATATCAACTAATCCAGACGTATCATTAGCCACGTCTACTTTAGTTAAATCTGACTGCGACTGTAATCCTAGAGACCCCGGTTGACCACAGTTCTGAAATGATACAATGGTCGCGGCTGCAAAAAACGTATACAGAAATAATCGCTTAAAACCCATATGAGCCCCCTGAATAATGAAGATGCAATTGTAAAACCGGGCGCCTGGTGCCTACATTTTAGATCAGCGTATAACTTTGCTTCAGCGCAATAAGTTTAAACGAATTTAGAATTTGTTTCAGAATAGAACGCAATCTCAATTTCAGAATTCTCGGTTTGGGTTGGTGGACGCGGTTGCTGTATCGGAGGCGGTGGCGGTGCGGTTTTTGGATTTTTTTTAGTAGACTATTTGAATGCTGGGATTCCTGTTATGTATTCGCCTAAAATCAATCTGTGAATATCTTCAGTGCCCTCGTAGGTATTTACACTTTCCAAATTTAGCATATGCCGAGCGCATTGGTATTCATAGGTGATTCCACTGGCACCTAAAATATCGCGAGTCATTCGTGCATGCTTTAAAGCATTTGATACATTATTCATCTTGGCCATTGATACCTGTTGAGGTGTGCACTTTCCCTTTTCTTTTAGCCTACCCAATCGCAGACACAAAGACTGCGCCAACGTAATGTCAGTCAACATTTCAACTAGCTTGGCTTGCACCAACTGGAAACTTCCAATGGGTTTGTCAAATTGAATGCGGGTTTTTGAATAATTGACGGCTTCATCATAGCAAGCCATCGAAGCACCAATTACGCCCCAGGCAATTCCAAAGCGTGCATTGTTTAAATAGGCCAATGGTCCCTTTAGACCTTCCACATTTAGTTTTTGACTGATAGGAACGCGGCACTCTTCAAATATCAATTCACTTGTAACGGAGGCTTTAAGTGAGAATTTTTTTTCGATATTTTTTACTTTAAAGCCTTTTAGATCACGATCGACAACGAGGCCAATAACTTTGCCACTTTCATTCCGAGCCCAAATAATTGCTAGATGGCTTAGTCCGCCGTTTGTGATCCACATTTTTGAGCCGTTTAGCACATAGTGATTGCCATCTTTTATAGCTGTTGTTCGCATTCCGGCAGGATTGCTGCCAAAATCAGGTTCCGTTAATCCAAAGCAGCCGATCCATTCGCCTTTGGCCATTTTTGGTATATATTTTTGTTTTAATTCTTCCGAGCCAAATTCCGCAATGGGGAACATGCACAGCGCCCCTTGTACACTGACAAACGATCGAATTCCGCTATCTGCCCTTTCGAGTTCTTGCATAATCAATCCATAGGACGTGGCATTCACACCGGCACAACCATAACCTTGAATCGTCGAGCCCAAAGTGCCCAATTCAGCAAGGCCTGGAATCAAGTCTTTAGGGAAAATGCCATTTTCATAATCTGAAGCTATTCGAGGCATAATTTCTTTGTTCACGTATTGACGAATGGTGTCTCGAATCAATATCTCTTCAGGGGACAATTCGCTGTTTAAATCTAGAAAATCGACCGATTCAAAAGCTTTCACTCTATGCTCCCGGTAATAAAA